>DATFMZ010000206.1:0-8447 GCA_035266665.1 Gemmatimonadales bacterium
TCGCGAACGCCGCCTTCGGTCAAATTGGCGGGGATTCGGGCCCCGCTCCTCCCCCGACCGGCGGAGCAACCCAACCTCAGGGGCGTCTATGGCGCAGGTCCGCGCAGCAAAGTCGAAGGCGTTCTTTCGGGCTACGGCCTCCGGAGCTTTCGACCAGTACCTCCAGGACATCCAGAAACTCCCACTGATCAAGGAACCCGCCGAAGAGCGTCGACTGGCACGGCGCGCCAAGCGTGGGGACCAGACGGCGGCCGAGCGGCTGGTCACGGCCAATCTCCGATTCGTCATCTCGTTCGTGAAGAAGTATCAGGGACACGGCCTGGACCTGTCCGAGCTCGTCGCGATCGGTAACGAGGGTCTGCTCAAGGCGGTAAAGAAGTTCGATCCCGACCAGGGTGTGAAGTTCATCTCCTACGCCGTATGGTGGGTGCGCCAGGCGGTCCTCAAGGCGCTCGCGGAGCAGACGCGCAGCGTTCGGATCCCGCTGAATCAGAACAGCCACCTGATCCGCATGGCCCGGACGGAGACGTATCTCTCGCAGGAGCTCGGCCGCGAGCCCACCGATCGCGAGATCGCGAAGGCGCTCGAGGACACGGAGGAGAACGTCCGCGCCGCACGACGTATGACGGCGGCGGAGATCTCGCTCGACGCGCCGGTGGACCGGACCGATCGGGACGCCGCGACGGTCGGTGAGCGCTTCGCGGGCCAGGAAGGTGCCGAGATCGAGGAGTGCACGGACGGCAAGCTCCAGCGCGAGTTCATCGACCGCATCTTCCGCAAGTACCTCACGCCCCGCGAACGCAAGATCCTCTACCTCTACTACGGTCTCGACGAAGGCTCCGAGGGGATGACGCTCGAACGCATCGGCGCCCTGATGGGCGTGACGCGCGAGCGGATCCGCCAGATCCGTGAGCGGGCGTTCGAGAAGCTGCGCCAGAGCCCGGACGGCAAGGCGCTCAAGGGGTTCTGGATGGCGGCGTAACCGCAGGCGGGCGGAGACGGACGAAGGCGGACAGAGGCGGTCCGGGTGACACATCCCCGACCGCCTCTGTCCGCCTCTGGCCGCCCCTGACCGTCTCTATATTGCACACATGACCGCGATCGGCATGCAGGTTCTCGACGCGCTGCGGGGCGTCGTCGGTCCCCAGTGGGTTCGGACGGGCGGCGCGGAGCTCGCGACCTTCGAGAGCGACGGACTTCCGACATGGCGCAGCCGTCCCGGCGCGGTCGTCCTGCCCGGAACGCGGGACGAGGTGATCGGTGTCCTGAAGGTCCTCGCGCCCCTCGGGGTCCCGGTTGTCGCCCGCGGAGCGGGGACCGGACTGTCGGGCGGCGCCTTGGCGGGACGGGACACGATCCTTCTGGTGCTGACGCGCCTCGATCGCATCCTCGAGCTCGACGCGCCCAACCGGCGCGCGGTCGTCGAGCCGGGCGTCGTGAATGCACGGCTTTCACGCGTGGCTGCCCCCTACGGCCTGCATTACGCTCCCGATCCTTCCAGCCAGACCGCCTGTACCATCGGCGGCAACGTGGCCGAGAACGCCGGTGGCCCACACTGCCTCAAGTACGGCGTGACGACACAGCACATTCTGGCGCTCGAGGTGGTGTTGGGCTCTGGCGACGTCATCGAGCTCGGGTCTCCGACCGGCGAGGCGTGGGGACCCGACCTCGTGGGGCTCTTCGTCGGCAGCGAGGGCATGTTCGGCGTCGCCACGCAGATCACCGTGCGCCTGACACCCACGCCGCGGGCGGTGCGCACCCTGCTCGCGGACTTCGGCGCGCTCCGCGCCGCGGGCGAGGCGGTCTCGGCGATCATCGCCGAGGGGATCGTTCCGGCCGCGCTCGAGATGCTCGACCACAATTGCATCGCCGCGGTGGAGGCGTCGATCTACGCGGCCGGCTACCCCACCGACGCCGCGGCCGTCCTCCTCGTGGAGGTGGACGGCCCCGCCGAGGGTCCCGTCCAGAAGACCGCCGAGACGGTCGAACGCCTGCTGCGCGCGCACGGGGCCCGGGACGTCCGGTCGGCGCGCGATCCCGCGGACCGGGAACGGCTCTGGCAGGGCAGGAAGAAGGCCTTCGGCGCGATGGGACGACTCGGGTCGGACCTCGTGGTGCAGGACGCGGTCGTGCCGCGCTCGGCGCTCCCGGACGTGCTCGACAAGATCGCCGCGATCGGTGCGCGCTTCGGCCTCACGGTGAGCAACGTCTTTCACGCCGGTGACGGCAACCTGCATCCGAACATCTCGTTCGACCGGAACGATCCCGACCAGGTCGCCCGCGTAGAACACGCATCCGGCGAGATCATGGATGTCTGCGTGGCGGCGGGCGGCACCATTACGGGCGAGCACGGCGTCGGCCGGGACAAGCTCCGCTACATGCCGCGGATCTTCGATCCCGACACGCTGGGGGCCATGCGCGCGTCGCGACGGGCGTTCGATCCCGGCGAGCGCCTCAATCCGGGCAAGGTGCTCCCGCTCCACGTGTGCCGCGAATGGATGGCGACACCGCGTGCTCGGGGGGACCGAGTATGAACGTACGGCTCGCCGACCGCCTCCGTGCCCTGCTCGGCCCGGCCGCCGTGCATGCCGACGTGAGAGGCACGGCGCCGCTCGTCGAGCCGGCAACCGAAGAGGCGTGCGCGGTGCTCCTTGGCACGGCGACGGAGATCGGGTGGAAGGTGGTCGTCGAAGGGGCCGGCCACTGGCAGTCGACGGTCGATCGTGGCGCCGACGTGCGGCTGTCGACGCGCCGCCTGGCGGGCCCGCCCGACGTGAACGCGAGTGATCTCGTGGCGACCGCGGCCACGGGCCTTCCCTGGGATAGGTTGCGGCAGGCCCTCGCGGATCGCGGGGCCTGGGTGGCGCTCGACCCGCCGGGCGCCGGCACGCGAACCCTCGGCTCCGTGCTCGCCACGGGCACCGCCGGCCCCTTGCGGGGCGGCTTCGGCGGCGTGCGCGACCACGTCCTCGGACTCACCCTCGTGACGGGCGACGGGCGGATCATCCGGCCCGGCGGACGGGTCGTGAAGAACGTCGCGGGATTCGACATCACCAAGCTCGCCCTCGGGAGCTTCGGCGCCTTCGGCGTCATCACCCGCGCGCACCTCAGGCTCCGCGCCGTGCCGCGCGCGGATGTCACGCTCGCGGCATCGGCGAGCCGCGACACGGTGATCGCCGCCGGGCGCCAGTTGCTCGCCGCGGGACATTCCCCCGCCGCCATGGAGCTCCATGCTCCCCAGCTCGCGGACGCGCGCGAGTGGCGCCTCGCGCTTCGCCTCCTCGGGACGGACGCCGAGGTGGAGGCCCAGCACGAGGCCGTGCTCGCGGATGCCGGCGTGCCCTTCGCGCCGGCCCCTCCGGGCCTCTGGCACGAGGCGGCGCTCGCCGTGGCCGCTCCCGCGGTTACGATCCGGATCGGCGCGCTGCCGAGCGCGCTCGAAGACGCGCTCGACCTGTTGGCACACCACCTCGACGAGACGATCGAATCGCCGATCACCGTGTCGGTGCTGGCCGGAGCGATTCGCTGGGCGGGTGACGCCGACGCCGACATGCTCAGGCGATTCCGTCACGCCGCGGCCGGCCGCGAGATGCCGGTCACGATCGAGCGGGCGCCGTGGCATCTGCTACGCCAGGTGGGGCATTTCGGGGCCTACCGGGAAGGGACCGGACGCCTCATCGAGCGCCTGCGCGAGGTCTACGATCCGCTCGACACCCTGGTGGTCCCGCTCGAGGTGAGCGCGTGAGCGAGGGCGCGGCGGCGCTCGCCCCGTGCGTCCACTGCGGGTTCTGCCTCCAGAGCTGCCCGACGTACCTGGTGACGGGCGATGAATCCGACAGCCCACGCGGCCGCATCGTGCTGATGCAGGCGGTCCAGAGGGGCGTCCTCTCACCGACGGATCCGCAGGTCACCCGACATCTCGATCGCTGTCTCGGATGCCGCGGCTGTGAACCCGTGTGCCCTTCCGGGGTCGCGTACGGGATCGGGCTCGAGGAGGTCCGCGCAACGATCGCCCGCCGCCGCCCACCCACGGTGCTCGCGCGAGTGGTCCTCGCGGTGATGGCGATGGCACCGCTCCGCCAGACGGTCCTCGCGGTGGCGAGAGTGCTGCGCCCGATGATCGACCGGATGGCGGGTCCCGGACGGCTGGGGTTCGCACTGGGGATGCTGGGCAGCACGAGAGAAACGGCAGAGTGGCAGGATAGCAGGGTGGCAGGTCAGCATACGTTTGCGACCCTGCCCACCTGCCCCCCTGCCGCTTCTGCCGTGCTCTTCCTCGGCTGCATCCAGCGCGAGCTCTTTGCCCACGTGCACGCGGCCACGCGACGGACGCTCGCGGCGAACGGGATTCGGACCATCGCCGTGCGGCAGCAAGGATGCTGCGGCGCGCTTCACGCGCACGCCGGATTGCTGGACGAAGCACGCGCGCTCGCTCGGGCCAACATCCGGGCCTTCGCGGCGCAGCCGGAGCGCACGATCGTCGTGAACGCCGCCGGGTGTGGCGCCATGCTCAAGGAATACGACCGGCTGCTCGCGCACGATCCGTTGGCCGAGGAGGCCAAGGTGTTCGCGTCGCGCGTCCGCGACGTGACGGAGACGCTCGCCGAGCGGGGCCCCCGGCGGGGCGGGCCACTCGCGCTTCGCGTCGCGTACGATCCCCCGTGCCATCTGCTCCACGCGCAACGCGTCATCGATCCTCCGCGCGCCGTCCTCGCCGCCGTTCCCGAGCTCGACGTGGTCGAGCACGAGGATGCCGACCGGTGCTGCGGGAGTGCGGGGATCTACGGCCTGCTCGAGCCGGCCTTGTCGCGTGCGGTGCTGGACCGGAAGATCGCGGCGCTCCGCGCCGTCGCCCCGGCGGCGATCGTGACCGGCAATCCCGGCTGCGCCATGCAGCTTGGGGCCGGACTGCGCGCGGTGGGAGACCGGACTCCCGTGATGCATCCGGTGGAGCTTCTCGATCGCTCGTACCATGCGGCGGGCTTCTACGGCGGCGCTGGGGTAGATTACGGACAGTCATGACCGCACCGCAGACCACTCCTCAACCGTTCGTCCTCGGTGCCGCCGATGTCCCGGGCGGCGCAGCCGACGCGCTGCTCGACGGCGCGATCGTCGCCGTTGCCGACGTCGCCGTCCTCGACGTCACGGGGCCGGGGGCGCTCCAGTGCATGCAGGGGCTCTTCACCAACGATCTCGAGAAGCCCGGCGAGGGGGCGTTCGTCTACGGCGCCGTGCTGACCCCGAAGGGAATGATCATCTCCGACATGTGGGTCCGGCGCGACGGGATGCGACTCACGCTCACGCCGCCGCGACAGGGACTCCCCGCGTTGATGGAGGTGTTCAGCCGCACGCTGCCCCCACGGCTCGCCCGTGTCACCGATCGCACCGACGCGGTGACGGTGTTGCACGTCGCGGGGCCGGGGGCGTTCGAGGCCGCCGAGCGCGCACGTATCTCGGTACCGCCGCCGGCTCGCGCGGCGAGCGCGATCGTCGGGGATGCGGCCTGCACCGTGGCGCGACCGCACGACGGCGCGCCGTTCGCGCTGGAGCTCACCGTGCAGACGGATGACGCCGTCGCCGTGGAGGCCCTCCTCGCCGAAGCCGGGGCGCGTCGCGCGCCCACCGCCACCCTCGAGCTCGCGCGGATCCTGGCCGGGTGGCCACGGGTCGGCGCGGAGATCGACGGGCGGACGTTGCCGCAGGAGGTCCGGTACGACGCGATCAACGGCGTGTCGTACACGAAGGGATGCTATACGGGCCAGGAGACCGTGGCGCGCGTCCATTTCCGGGGGCACCCGAACCGCGCGCTCGCGGGCCTCGTCTGGGACGGCCCGCCGCAGCTCGACGGGTCCGAGCTCCTCCAGGACGGGAAACCGCGCGGACGCGTGACGAGCGTCGCCTGGCTCGCTCCCGTGGAGCGGTTCGTCGGGCTGGCGCTCGTGCGGCGGGAAGTGGATCGGGACAAACCGGTGCACGCGGCGGGCGTCGACGCCGCCGTGATCGACCTGCCGTTTGCCTTGAATGGATAGCCGCGCGGCGGCGCAACCCGCCGCCGCGCGGATACCGCTACATCTTCTTGCTGGTGTCCCTCGCCATCGTCGTATCGGCCTTCATCGCACCAGCGCTGTCGGCCATGTTCGACGTGTCAGTCATGGCATGGCTCGTGTCCGCAGCCATGTTGGGCGTCGCAGCGGGGGTCTCAGCCTTTTCCTTGCCGGCGCACGCCGCGAGCGCGACGATACCGAGTGCCAGTAAGAGCTTGCGCATACGTCAACAACTCCGCGAGAGGGGGGCCTGCATGCCCGTCATGGGCGCGGCAAACCTAATGTCGGTCGCGGGAGCGTCAAGGGCGACCGCGGTACAGGCGCCGTGACCGAGCGGCGCGAATTCCTCGCCGTCTTGGGGACAGCGGCCGTGACCGCGCGCGGGTGGACGCGAGCCGCCGCGGCGGCCCTCACGGTTGAGGCGCACGCAACCGTGTTTCATCGGGCACCGGACGGCCGCCTGGTGCTCGTGCGCTTCACCGCCTCCGGGACCGACGCCATCGCCGGGCGGCTCAGGGTGTTCGACCGACGCGGGCATCTCATGGGTACCGCCGGCATGCTGCGCGACGGCGACGTGCTCCTCGGCGAGCTCTGGCTCCCGCTCGACGGTTCCACGCGCGTCGTGAGCGCGCTCGAGGTGCCCGGGCGCCGCGGCCCGCACCGGACGACCCATCATCTCGAGCCGCCGCCGAAATGGACCATCCACTGGCTGGCCGGCGCGCCCCTCGCGGCGCTCGCCGCCGAGGAGTGGAACACATGGTCGCTAGTGCGCGGACCGCTCACGAGTGCAGCGGGCAAGGCCGGACTGCGGCTCGCGCCGATCGTCGCCAACCTCGAGGAGCAGTGGGCGAGCCTCGATCACGTCGATCTGCTCCGCGTCGTGTCGCCGGCCGCCACGATGAGCGACCAATCGAACGTCCCGATCGCAGCAGGGGCGGTGCTCGCCGCGGCACCCGCCCATTCCGCGCTGGCGCTCGCCCTCGCCGGATCGGGTGTCGACGCGATCGTCGCGGCCGGTGTCGCCCCCGTGCTCCGTCTCACGGCCGCCGATGGCAGTGATGTCGCCGTCCTCGGCATCGCGCCCGGCGCCGCGCCGGATACGCTGGCCCTCGCACACGGGCGAGCCGCGGCGGCTCGGCGGATCGAGCCGTGGCTCGCAACGCTCGCGGGGGCCGGCGATGATCCCCACCCGCACGCGCTGATCGCGGGAGCGTCGCTCGACACGTTTGCCGCCTGCGCCGCCGCCGTACGGGAGTGGACGGATCGCTATGCGTTTCCTCGCATCGTCATGGGCGACATCCCGGGATACCGCGCGTACGTGGTTGCCCGCACGGGGGGCGCGGCCGCCGTGCCGCGACTGGTCCCACCGATCGCCGACCGTCCGAGCGACGCCGCCGTGCTGGCGGGCGCCCAGCGCCGACGCGCCGCGGACGGCGCGCGCACCGCACGGCTCTTCGCGGGACTCGCCGCGCTCGCATCGGGTCGTGAGAGCCTCGACGCCCTTGGCGCCGCGATTCCGTTCCCTGTGGGTGCCCGCGTGGTGTTCAATCCGTCACCGTTCGCGCGAAGCGACGTGGTCACCGGCACCGATGGCACCGTGCAGCTCGTGACGGACGTGCCCGGCCTCGGGTATGCGGCGGTGCCCACGGCGGGTGCCGCGTGGCGCGACGACTCGACGGACCGACTGGAAGTGACCGGGGCCGTCGGGCGGGTGACCGTCGACCCCGCAACCGGAGCGATCGCGGCCATCGAGGCTCCGGACGGCGCCAGCCCACTGGGCGCCGGTGGCGCGGCCGGCGTGGTCGACGGAGCCCGGCTCGTCGCGTCGACGGCACGGGTCGTCCCGGACATTGCTCGCCGTCTCGAGCTCCGACGCGCGGCGGGGGACACGACGTTCACCACGACGGTCACGACGTATGACGCGCTCCCGTGGGTGGAGATCATCCATCACGGCAGCCCACGGGACCTGCACGCCATCGGCATTGTTTGCGCGCCCGCCCCAACGACGCTCTCCTGGGAGACCGCCGGCGGCATGCAATCGGCCGCACCGCCGCTCGCCCGCGCGACGATGCTGCACTGGGTGGCGGTTCCGCGAGCGAACGGAACGCTTCTCGTGGCCGCTTCGGGGGCCGCCGCCCTCACGTGTGACGAGGGCGGGCGCATCGATCTCCTGGGATCGGGCGACGTGGCGATGCGGATCGCCTACCGGCCCGGGCTCCTGGCGGACGACGCCTGGCGGCTCGGCTGGAGCATGGCCCCATTCCGCGCGGCGACGGCAGGTGGGCCGGGGGCCGGAAGGCTCCCGAGTTTCGGCTCGCTCCTCGGAACCGACCAGGCTGGGGTCGCGGTCATCGATCTAGTGGACGAACCCGACGCGCTGGTCGTCTATATCCAGGAGTTCTC
>DATFMZ010000207.1:0-4722 GCA_035266665.1 Gemmatimonadales bacterium
CCCACCGCACATCATGGAGGGTCGTCGATGGGTCGATTCCCAGATCGCGCCAGACGCGGTTGGTGAGCAGCGCGTCCACGCCCGCGCATTCGTCCACCTCGTTGAAGTGCGGCACCGCGAGACCGTCGAAGAGCGGCGCGCCGTCGCCGCCGCCGACCGGCGGGCGATGCGGATCGTTCAACAGTCCTTCCGCGAGGTCGGAGGCGACCCAGACGTCTTTGAGTCCCTGCTGATACTGGATCCCAATGGCCGCACAGCCGAAGGCGTGGGCGAGGCGGACGGCGGCATCGTACATCTTGAGTCCGTCGAGCACCTGCCGCTCCGTGAGATCGGTCGCGTCGTCCGTGCCGAGGGCGAACGTCATGCCGCGCGCGAGCAGCCACTCGTAATGTCCGCGCGCCGCCTCGTCGGGGACGTCGCGCATCGCGGCGTAGAGCGCGCTCTGGCTCAGGCGTTCCTTGAAGAGGCCGAGGCGGTGCAGGAGGTGATCGGGAATGATCGCGTTGAACATCCCCATGCAGCCCTCGTCGAAGACGCCGAGGATCGCCTGGTCGCGCCGCAGCGTCTCGCCCAGATCGGCTCCGCGCTCCACGTCGGCGGCGAGCGCCGGATCGAGACCGTCGTCGGTGAAGGGCCGCACGTGCGAGACGTCGTGTGCGATCCATCCCGTGTGGACCCACGCCTCGATGGCATTATGCGCGAACACGTCCGTGAAGTCTTCACTCCAGACGGAGCTGTAGTGCACCCCGGCTTTGGTCAGGGAGCCGTTCAAGTTGAGGAGGCCGACGAGCCCCGGCCACTGTCCGCTCCAGTTGGCGAGCGTCAGGATCGGGCCGCGGTGGCGCACGAGGCCGGCGAGCACGTGACTCGTGTACTGCCACACGGCCTCGGCCACGACGAGCGGGGCGTACGGGTCGATGGTGCGGAAGATCGCCATGCCCGCCGCCTGACCGTCGATGAAGCCGTGGCCCGTCGCGGGATCCACGGGGTGGCCCCGAACGACGCGCCAGCGGTGTTTGGCGAACGCGCGCGTGACGTGCGCCTCGAGGGATTCCTGGGCCGGCCAGCACACGCGGTTGGCGGAGAGCCGCGAGTCGCCGCTCGCGACCAGGACGACGTCGTGGGTGGTGTTCATGCGGGCGCTCGGTAGTCGATGTGGCGCACGTCGATGGTGCCGGCGCGCACGTCCAGGAAGGGCTTGCCGTTGCGAACGCCGACGGTGCCGAACCCCGTCGCGGTCGCGAGGAAGCTCCGGAAGTCGCCGCGCACGGACGGCGCGAGATGCAGGGTTCCGTCGACGGCGTCGTACCGCGCGCCCGACAGCCCTTCGAGCAGGGCGTACGAGGAGAGCGCCCGGGCGTACCAGTGACCGCACTCGTATTCGTCGAAGGGGTTCCGGACATGCCCGTCGTAACGCGCCCGGCATGCGCGGACGATCTCGAGTCCCTCGCGCACGTGTCCCGTCATCATGAGATGGGACGCCACCTGATACTCGATCCCCGTCCAGACCTCGTCGGAGTAGACGAACGGTAGGGAAAGCGCGCCGCCCTTCGGCCAGGAACAGAGAAGCAACCCGCCTTCCGACCCATAGGCGTAACTCGGGCGCTGCGGGTTGGCGTGCGCGGAGAGGTCCGGCTTGAAGTTGTGCCGATGCACGGCCAGCACGTGGCTCGCCACCTTCGCGGCGTCGAGCACCGGCCCCACGCCGCAGACGCGCGCCATCCAGGCGCCGAGCACGCCGTCGGAGAGGCAGCCTGTGCCGTACTGATACTTGGGGCCCTCGCGCTCGAAGAGGGCGCGCGCCTCGGGGGAATACTGGTCGAGGTCGAGCGTCCGGCTCGCCCGGAGATTCTTCCACTCGACGCGCTGGCAGAAGTACTCGCCGTCGAACAGCTCCGACTCCGCCCGCCGCCGTCCCGCGTCGAGGAGCGCGGCGTACCGCGACACGTCGTCGCCGAGCGCGCTCCCCATCTCGATCGCCGCACGAAGCGCTCCCAGGTAGAAGCTCGTGCACATGCCGTCGGGGCCCCAGAACTCGATGTCGTACGTGTTGTGATGCGGCTCGACCAACCAGCCGAGGTGATCGGGGTCCCAGGTCTCGATGCAGTAGTCCAGACTCACGCGCACCTTGCGCCAGAGCCCGCGGAGCCAATCGGTATCACCGCTGATGCGCCACTCGCGATGCACCTTCATGATGCCGCCGAGCTGCCCGTCGGCGGCGGCGTAGTAGTCGTGCACCTGTGGCCGGATGGGCAGGGCGGTGCGGAACGCCTGGTGGCCGCGCGTGTCCTGTGACGGGCCGAACTCGGTTTCCCGGAGCGTCCGCTCGAGGGACGGGAACAGGTGCGCGATCGCCTGGGCGTAATTCCACACGTGCGTGCAGCTGCCGAAACAGCACCCGACGTCGTCGCTGCACCCCTCCCACGCCCACATCCGCCCGTCGCGTTGCCGGAGGATCGTCGGCGACTTGAGGATCGCGAGATTGGCCGAGGCGGCCTCGATCACTTCCGGGGGCAGCGTGGAATCATGGAAACACTCGGAGAACGCGGCCGTGCGCGCTCTGAGCTCGTCATAGTGCGCGCGCCAGAACGACGCCACGTCCGCGACGTCCGCGAAGCGTCCCGCGTACCACGGCTCGTAGGTGGCGCCCTTGGGCGCCCCCGCGATGTCGTGGCCGCGGCGTAGGTCGGTCTTCGCCGCGTACCACGCGAGCCGAACGGTGATCGTCTTCGACGCGCCCGCGGCCAGATGGAACGGAACGAATATCGTGGCGCCCGGCGACGGCTCGCCGTCGGTGATCGCGGGCCGGTCGTAGCACGCCGCCGTGGCGACATCCCGCCAGGCCATGGTGAGCGGGTCCCACCAGCCGCCACGGAACCAGGCGAGGTTCACCCGCGCGCCGGCGTCGTCCACGGTTGCGCAGAACGCGGCCTCCTTCCACGGCTCGTCGTCTGCACCCGCGGACCGGAGGATGAACCCGCCGGGCGCCCCGCGGACGGCGCGGCGGTCCGTGCCGCCGAGCGGGAGGAAGTTGGTGGCGTTGAAGGAGAAGACCGCGTCAACCGGCGCGCCGCTCGTATTCCGAAAGCGGTACTCCAACGCGGCGACCGGCAGGCTCGACATATCGGTGTCGGGCGGGGTGAACGGACTCCAGCCGGTGACGCTCGCATCGAGCGGTACGGCATCGTCTGTGAGGGTCACGGTCGAGAACGGGAACCGGACCTTGCACGACGCCTCGCCGAAGCGCGGCAACCCGTAGGACGAGCCCGCATCGCCGTTCGCCGATCCGCGGAGCCCGAAGATCTTCCACCCGGGGACGGGTCCTTCGACCACACGGGCCGTCGGCGGATCGCCCCGGACCGCGACGCCCGCGAAGATGCACGGCTCGTTGTAGACGTCGGGGTGGTTGCGCACCGAGACGTGCGAGAGCGACCCGGAGCCGTCGAGGCAGAGCATGCCCGCGCCGAGGCCACCCATGGGGAATGCCACGCGGCTCAAGCGCGCGCCGGTGTAGCTGCCGTCGAAGGTCCGTGGCGGCAGTCGCGCTCCGGCGATGGCGAGCTCCGCCGGGACGGCGCCGGCCCGTGGCACCGAGCCGATTCCCGCGGCGCCGAGGGCGCCGAGCGCCGTGGCCGAGTGACGGAGAAAATCGCGACGGGGAAGCGAGGGGTTGGACATGGCACATGCCGGGCGGTGAGGGACACGGTGAGCGACGGACGCGACGGAGTCGGCGGGAGAAGATGCGCGCCGGTCGGCCCGGTCGCAATCGTCCCGGTCCGCGGCCGGCTCGCACGGGGCATTGCCGTCCTGAGCCGACCGTCATGCGCGTTTCACGCGGCCCTGAGGCTGGTGCCGACATGGTGGAGCATGCCAGTGGGTCCAAACGCAACAGGGAGGCCGCGATGAACAAGGCGACGGCGTTCGAGCCGGTCGAGCTGAAGGCCGAGCCGGCACTGGTCATTGCATGGGATGGGTCGGCGGGCAACGAGCCCGGAGCGATCGGGCGCGCGATGGGAGAAGGCTTCGGGGTGCTCCAGGCGTTCATGGAGGAGCACCGGCTCGTGCCGGCGGATGCGCCGCGCGCCGTATATCACACGTACGGACCGGCGGGCACCGAGTTCACTCTCGCCATCCCGATCGAAGCGCGTCCCGAGGACAAGGTCACGGGGTATGCCGTGCGTCTCGAAGCGCTGCCGGGCGGGAAGGCGCTTCGCTTTGCGCACCACGGACCCTACGAGCGGCTCGCGGACACGTATGGGGCGATCACGGAGTGGCTGACGTCCGAAGGGATGATGACCACCGAGGCCGATTGGGCGAACTTCATGCCCATGTGGGAGGAGTCTCCCACGGATCCGGCGACCACCGAGGCCGAGCGGCTCGTCACGCACATCTACCTGCCGCTCCACTGAGCGGGGTTGGCGCCCGGGGCGGCGGGCGATGTATCATCGAGGCCATGACCCGATCCCTCGCCATCGTCCTCGTGAGCGCGGGTCTCGCCGTCACGGCGGGTCCCGTGGGCCACCGTCCGCCGGAGCCGACCGCCGTGCGCGCCCGCGCACTCGTGCAGCGGATGACGCTCGCCGAGAAGGTCTCGCAGCTCCGCTACGATGCGCCCGCGATTCCGCGGCTCGGGATTCCGGCGTACAACTGGTGGAGCGAAGCGAATCACGGCGTGGCTCGTGCGGGCCCCGCGACGGTCTTCCCGCAGGTGATCGGTCTCGC
>DATFMZ010000208.1:0-3315 GCA_035266665.1 Gemmatimonadales bacterium
CCGCCCCCAGGGCATCGAGTCGCGAGCCCGCGCGGCTGATCCGCGTGGAGAGCGCCTGCTGCAGTCGGTCGCCCGTCCGGTCGAGCCGCTGGCCCGCCACCTCCACCCGCCCCACCAGCGTGCGCGCGAGCCGGCGCGCGACGCCGTCCACCAGATCGAGCACCGCGAGCCGATCGGGCACCGCCGCCTCGGCGGCCGCCGAGGGCGTGGCGGCGCGGAGATCGGCCACCAGGTCCGTGAGCGAGATGTCGGTCTCGTGCCCCACCGCGGAGATGGTGGGCGCGTTCACCGCCGCCACGGCACGCGCCACCTTCTCGCTGTTGAAGGCCCAGAGATCCTCACGCGAACCGCCGCCCCGCCCCACGATCACGACGTCGGCCTCCACCCGGTTCACCAGCGCGAGCGCGGCGCAGAGCTCCCCTTCGGCAGTCTCCCCCTGCACGCGCGCCGGCACCACCAGCAGATCCACCTGGGGCCAGCGCCGGGAAACGACGGAGATGATGTCGCGGAGCGCCGCGCCGTCGGGACTCGTCACGACGGCGATGCGCGCGGGGTAGCGCGGGATGGGACGCTTGCGCGCGGGATCGAGCAAGCCGTCCCGCTGGAGCGCGGCCCTGGCCTTCTCCAACTGGAGCTGCCACATCCCCCCGGCTTCGGTGGGGAGCATCTGTTTGACGGTGAGCCGGAACTCGCCCCGCTCTTCCCAGACCGTCGGCTTGGCTTCGACGAAGACCTGCATGCCGTCTTCGACCGCGGCGCCGACCGCGCGGTTGTCCCCCTTCCACATCACGCACCGGATCTGCGCGTCGGCATCGCGGAGCGTGAAGTACCAGTGCCCGCTCTGATACGACTTGAAGCTCGTGACTTCGCCGCGCACCCAAAGGCGGTCGAATCCCGCCTCGATCAGCTGTCGCGCGCGGCCGGTCACCTGCGCCACGCTCCACGCGCCCTCGGGCGACGCGGGCGTGGACGCAGAGAACAGGTCTAATCCGCCCACTGACGCGCGGCCTGCACCGTGTTGTAGAGCAGCATGGTGATGGTCATCGGACCCACCCCGCCGGGGACCGGCGTGATCTGCGACGCGACCTCCCTGGCCTCGTCGAACGCCACGTCGCCGCAGAGGCGATAGCCCTTCTCCTCCGACGCATCGTCGACTCGATTCACGCCGACGTCGATCACCACCGCGCCGGGCTTGATCATGTCGCCCCGCACGAACTCCGGTTTGCCGATCGCCACGATCAGAATGTCGGCGAGCCGCGTGACGGCCCCCATGTCCTTGGTGCGCGAGTGACAGACGGTGACGGTCGCATCCCCGCCCCTCCCCTTCTGGAGGAGCAACGACGCCATCGGCCGGCCCACGATGTTCGAGCGCCCGACGATCACCGCGTGCGCCCCGGAGGTCTCGACCCCGCTCCGGATCAGCAGCTGCTGCACCCCGTAGGGCGTGGCCGGCCGGAATCCCGTGGGATCGCCCACGGAGACCTTGCCGATGTTCTCCGGATGGAATCCGTCCACGTCCTTGTCGGGACGGATGCGGAGGAGGACGCGCTGTTCGTTGATCTGTTTCGGGAGTGGAAGCTGAACCAGGATGCCGTGCACGGAGGGGTCGGCGTTCAAGCGGTCCACCAGATCGAGCAGGTCCGCCTCGGAGGTGGTGTCGGGGAGGCGGATCGTGTCGCTCTTGATCCCCGCCTCCTCACAGGCGCGCCCCTTCATGCGGACGTACACCTGGCTCGCCGGATTCTCGCCCACCAGCACCACGGTGAGCCCCGGCGTCACCCCCTGCCGTTTGAGCGCTTCGATCTCCGCGCCGAGCTCGGCGCGCATTGCCTGTCCGATCGCTTTTCCATCTATGAGTTTAGCGGGCAAAATCCACCGACCTCGTTTCACGAATGACGACCACTTTGATCTGACCGGGATACTGCAGCTCGCCTTCGATCCGGCGAGCGACCTGCTCGGAGAGGGCCGCGGCGCCGGCATCGTCGATCTGATCCGGGACAACCACGATGCGGACCTCGCGGCCCGCCTGGATGGCGAACGACTTCTCCACGCCCTTGTAGCTCGACGCGATCTCCTCGAGGTTCGTGAGCCGCTTCACATACGTCTCGAACGCCTCGCGGCGCGCGCCGGGCCGGGAGCCGCTCACCGCATCCGCCGACTGCACGATCACCGAGATCGGCGTCTCGTGCGGCACGTCGTCGTGGTGGGCGGCGATGCAGTTGATCACCACCCGATGCTCGCCGTACTTGGTGGCCACTTCGACGCCCAGCTCGACGTGCGTCCCCTCGTGCGTGTGCGTGAGCACCTTGCCGATGTCGTGGAGCAGCGCGCCGCGCTTCGCGAGATGCACGTCAAGCTTGAGCTCCGCCGCCATGATGCCGGCGAGCCAGGCAACTTCCTTGGAGTGCTGGAGGATGTTCTGGCCGTACGAGGTGCGGTACTTCATGCGCCCGACCAACTTCACCAGCTCCGGGTGCATCCCCTTGATCCCGATCTCGTAGAACGTCTCCTCACCGACCTCCTGCAGCTCCTTCTCCAGCTGCTCCTGGACCTTTCCGACCACCTCTTCGATGCGGCCGGGGTGAATGCGGCCGTCGGCGATGAGCTGTTCCATGGCGCGGCGCGCGATTTCGCGGCGCACCGGGTCGAAGCACGAGACGATCACCGTGTCCGGCGTATCGTCGATGATCACGTCCACGCCGGTCGCGGTCTCGAAGGCGCGGATGTTCCGCCCCTCGCGACCGATGATCCGGCCTTTCATTTCGTCGTTGGGAAGGGCCACCGCGGAGACCGTGGTTTCGGCGGTGTGCTCGGCGGCGATCCGCTGAATGGCGAGCGAGATGATCTTCTTGGCCTCGCGGTCGGCCTCGCGGCGGGCCTCTTCCTTGATGTCGCGCACGCGGGCCGCGGCGTCACTCCGCGCCGCATCCTCGAGCTGCTGCATCAACTGCGCCTTGGCCTCGTCCGCCGACAGGCCGGCGAGCGCCTCGAGGCGTGCCTGCTGTTCCTGCTGCAGCCGCGCGACCTCGGTCTCCCGCGCCGTGACCGTTTCCGCCCGCTCGGCAGACTCCTGGTCTCGCTTCTCGAGCACTCCCTCGCGACGCTCCAGCGTCTCGAGCTTCCGGTCGAGCATCTCGGTGCGCTCGTCCATGCGGCGTTCGTGCCGCTCCAGCTCCTCGCGGCGCCGCTGGACTTCGGCCTCCCACGCCTCGCGGGCCTTGATGATCTCTTCCTTCCCCTTGAGCAGCGCCTCCGACCGCTGGGCCTCCGCCTCGCGCCGGGCGTCGCTCAAAATCTGCTCGGCCCGCTGCTTCG
>DATFMZ010000209.1:0-9809 GCA_035266665.1 Gemmatimonadales bacterium
CGGCCTCGCCGCCACGGTAATCCTCGGGTGCCGTGGCGTCCGGTCCGCGCTTCACGCCGGCGAGGTCGAGGAGCGCGCTCAACACGAAGGTGACCACCAGGTTCGCCACGAGCGAGTACAGGGCCGCGTAGCCCGGCACCGTGAGATCGCCGACTTGCAGCGGGTAGATCGAGCTCTGGAAGTGCTGGGTCGCGGCCATCACCGTGCCAACGAACATCCCGACCGCCCAGCCCGTGAGCAGCGCCCGGCCGTGCAGACGATTCGTGAACAGGCCGATCATGATCGCCGGCAGGGTCTGGATGATCCAGATCCCGCCGAGCAGCTGGAGCTGAATGGCGTACTTCGTTGGGAGAAACAAGATGAATGCGAGCGCGCCCACCTTGATCACCAGCGAGACGCGCTTCGCCGCCGTCGCCTCCTCTGCGCCCTGCAACGTCTTGTGGAAAAGATCGCGATAGATGTTGCGGGTGAACAGATTGGCCGCGGCGATCGACATGATGGCGGCGGGCACGAGGGCGCCGATGGCGATCGCCGCGAAGGCAACGCCCACGAACCACGCCGGGAACTGATCGAGAAAGAGCGCGGGCACCGCGAAGTTGGGCCCGTAGCGTTTGAAGTAGCCGGCGTACGCGGGGTTCGCGTCCACGTGGGCGGCGAACGCCATGTAGCCGAGTGCCGCGATCAGCGCGAGCGCGAGCGAGTACGCGGGGAGGATCGCCGTGTTGCGCTTGATGACCGTGCGGCTCTTGGCGCTGAGCAGCCCCGTGACCGCGTGCGGGTACAGGAACAGCGCGAGCGCCGATCCGAGCGCGAGCGTGGCGTACGCCGAATACACGCCGACGTTTCCCTGCGTTGGCCGCGCGAGGAAGAGCTTGTCGCTCGGGATCTGCCGGAAGATTGCGGCGTAGCCGCCGAGGTGCGCGGGAATCACGACGATCGCCGCGATCACGGTGATGTAGATCAGCATGTCCTTCACGAGCGCGATCAACGCGGGCGCCCTGAGCCCGCTGCTGTACGTGTAGGCGGCGAGGATCGCGAAGGCGATGATGAGCGGCAGATCGCCCGCGAGGCCGCGGGCCGTGAAGCCCATGCCCGCGATCACCACCTCGATGCCGACGAGCTGCAGCGCGATGTACGGCATCGTGGCGAGGATGCCCGTGACGGCGACGGCGACGGCGAGTGACCGGTTGCCGAAGCGGCCGTCCACGAAGTCCGACGCGGTGATGTAGCCGTGCCGGTGGGCTACCGACCAGAGCCGAGGGAACACCAGGAAGACGATCGGATACGCGAGCAGCGTATAGGGGACCGCGAAGAATCCGATCGCGCCCGCGCCGAAGACGAGCGCCGGCACCGCGACGAACGTGTACGCGGTGTAGAGATCGCCACCCAGGAGGAACCAGGTGACGACGGTGCCGAAGCGCCGGCCGGCGAGACCCCATTCGTCGAGGCGGCTCAGGTCGCCGCGCCGCCAGCGCGCGGCGATGAAGCCGAGCACCGTGACGGCCGCGAAGAGCAGGACGAAGACGCCCGTCGTGGTCCAGTTCATCGTCATCGCTCAGAGCCCGACCTTGTACGCGACCGCGGTCGCGAGCGCGGCGACCATGATCCAGACGAACTGGAACCAGTAGAAGAATGGAATCCCGAAGAGGGCGGGCTCGGCGCGGTTGTAGAGCGGGACCCAGAGCGCCACGATCGCGACGATCGCGAACAGCAGATAAACCATCGCCCGCTCGAGGCGGGTCGGGCGTCGGTGGACGGCTGGCATCGCAACTCCCCGTCGGGAATGGGTTGGTCGGGGCCTACACTAACAGGAGGGAAGCGACAGCGGAATGACCGGCACGGCCGGCGCCGTACTCACGCGCCCCGTCTGAGCTTCAGCAGCACGTGCCCCACCACGCGTACGATCTCTCCTTTCCGCTCCGACGCCTCCCACGCCTTCTCCGGCAGCGTGGCGAGCACGCGGTCGAAGCCGGCCGCACGGTCCGCTCGGTTCCGCATCCAGGCAAGTCCGCCGAAGATCCGGACGGCGTGGTAGATACAGAACCGCGTGACGGCACCCACGCCGAGGACGCCCATCGCCTCGTACAACACATGGTCGGCGGCGGCGCGGGGGCGCGACTGCGACCAGTAGAGCCAGTCGTGCACCACCGCCGCATTGCCGTAGGTGCCCCACTTCGGGAGTATGATCCAGAAGGGACGCGGGATGGAGGCGAAGTCGGTCTGGAATCCGACGGGGACGTCGATCCGATCCTCGCTCCCTTCGGCGCCGACGTCGTACCCGAACGGACGCATCACGACCCACGTCTTTCCGTCGGCGAGCGGGGAGACCAGGAGGATCGCAGTGAACCGACTCACGGGGCGAGGCGTCTCACGCGATCGAGATCGAGCGCCCCCTTGGCGCCCCACCCCCGCTTCCCCGCGGGGATCTCCGGCCGGAAGCGCTCGTAGAGGTCGTAGGCGACGTCCGCCAACTCGCGCGGCTTGAACGACGCCGCGAGCGCCTCCATCGCCTCGCGCGCCGCGCCGAAATCGTCGCCGAACTTCCCTGCCAGATACCGACGCACCGCGTCCGGCCGTTCCGCCTTGTCCTTCACGACGGCGCGCACGCCGTCCGGCGTCTCCTCCACCGACACCTGGCGGCCGAGCAATTCGACCACCTCGCGGCGCGGCACGCGCTTGGCGCCTTTACGCCCGCGCGCCGGCGCCGCCCCTTCGGGTGCAGGCTCGTAAATACCGAGTCGCCTGCCCTTCGACTGCGCGTTCAATCCCGCCACGGCCTTGCCGAGGGTGAGCGCCGTGTTCCACGGATGGCCGAGCCGCTCGGCCACGACCGCGGCCCACAACGTGAGCACCGGCGCGCGGTTAATCATGATCCGCCGTGACACGACTCCCCCTCACCCGGCATCGCGTCGGGTGGCCGCTGGCGCGCCGCGTACGAACGCGATGTAGTCCGTCGGGCGCGGCTCCGCACCCGCATCCCGGAGCAGCATGGCCACCTGCCCCCGATGGTAGGCGCCATGCAAGGCCACGTGGAGCAGGATGTCCTCGAGGCGCGTATCGAATTCGTTGCCCGCGCTGTTGGCATAGTGAATCACACGATCCAGATCCGACGCGCGGAGCGTGCCGAGCAAGGCTGCGTAACGCCGCCGGGCGGTCGCGCTGAGCGCCGCACAGTTCTCGAGACTCGGATCGGGCCAGACGGGCACGCCGCCGGCCGGCCCCTCGACGCGATCGAGCCAGACGAGCTCGGCCCCCACGACATGCGCGTAGAGCTCGACAACACGGGCGGGGCGCGGGTCGGCCGCCATCACCGAAGCGAGCGCGTGTTCGTCCGCCCACCACATGTGCCGGAACAGCGCGCTGATATGGGCAACGCTCACGGTCAGTCCTCCGAGTAAGAAATGTTCGGGTGCGGTACCCGGCGCGGCAAGCGTTCGGTCGCGGTGGGCCACCGCACCGTGGAACACTCGTCGCGGGCCGGTGATCTCACAGCAGGTCCGTTCGCCACGGGGCCTCCCGAAACGCCCCGCCCCGCTGCATACTTGGCGCGCATCGGCTCTCACCTCTGGAGCACACCCATGATGTCGACGGTCCGCACGATGGCGTTCGGACTCGGGATGTTCTTCGTCCTTCCGCCGGCAGTGACACCGCTGACCGCGCAGGCCACGGGAACGGTGCGCGGCACCGTCATCCGCGCGGGCGACCATGCCCCGGCCGCTGGCGCATCGGTCACGATCGAAGCGCTCGCGCGTAGCGCGGTCACCGACGTTCACGGCCGGTACGCGCTGGAGGGTGTTCGGGCCGGCCACTACGCGCTGCTCATCCGGATGGTCGGGTTCGCGCCGCGCGACATCCCCATCACGGTCGTGGCGGACAGCACCCTGACCGTGGACGTCGCGCTCACCGCGCAGCCGGTCGAGCTGAGCCAGGTGGTGGTCACCGCGGCATCCCGCGCGCCGGAACGGATCGTCGACGCTCCCGCCGCCGTCTCGGTGGTCCCCACCGACGTCGCCCGCGCGGTCGCAATCACGGGGCAAGCGCCGAGGGCGCTCGCATCGCTCACGGGCGTCGACGTGGTCCAGGCCGGCATGTTCGACTTCGACGTCAACACGCGGGGATTCAACTCGGGCCTGAATCGACGGATGCTCCTGCTTCAGGACGGGCGAGATCAGTCCCTGAGCTTCATCGGCATCCCCGAATGGATCGCCCTCAACACCGATCTCGACGGACGCATCGAGGTGGTACGCGGCCCGGGTTCCGCCCTCTACGGCGCGAACGCCTACCTCGGCGTCATCGACTACACGACGCCCACGGTGAGCGATGCGCTCGGCACGAAGCTGACCCTGAGCGGCGGCGGGATGCAGACGATGCGCGCCGACGTCAGCACCGACGCGATGAGCCGAAGCGGATCATGGGGCTATCGCGTCACCGGGGGGGTCTATCGCAGCGACGGCTGGGCGCGGGCGCGGACGAGCCTGGACGGTCAGGATCTCCGACGCGAGTACCGCGGAACGCCCACCGCGGATTCCGTCCCCCTCATGACGGAGGCGGTCCCGCTCGCCGGCCAGACGGTCGATCCCCTCACGGGTGCGGCGGTGGGCGAGCCGAGTCCCATCCTGCTCGCCCACGGGTCCGCGCGGGTGGATTTCTATCGGGGCAGCGGATCGGTCATCACCGCGGAGGCCGGCAGCGAGTACACCGACAACGCGGTCTTCACCGGACCGACCGGCCGGTTCCAGGTGCATGGCGCCATCCGGCCGTGGGCCCGCCTCATGTGGTCGGCGGACCGGTTCAATCTCTCCGCGTGGTGGGCCGGCGAATTCTACGCACATCCCGTGACGACGCTCAGCACCGGCGGCTCCACCGAGAATGCGTCCCAGATGGTGCACACCGAGGCGCAGTATCACACGCCGTTCATGGGCGGCCGTGGCCGGCTCGTGCTCGGGGGCTCGGTGCGCCAGTACTTCATCAACACCAACGGCACGATCCTCGGCGCCAACGATCACCGCACCGACCGGGTGTATTCGGGTTATGGCCAGACGGATTTCTACCTCACGCGGCAGATCCGTCTCGTGGCCGCCGCGCGCTACGACAAGGGCGACATCTTCAGCGCGCAGCTTTCGCCGAAGGCGGGCATCGTGTTCGCGCCGAACCTGCAGCACGCCGTACGATTCACGGTGAACCGCGCGTTTCTCACCCCGGACTACACCTCGCTGTTCCTGGACCTGGCGGCGGCTCCACCCGTGGACCTCACGGCGCTCGAGCAGGGACTCCGCAGCTCACCGCTCGGCCCCTCGCTGTCCGGGGTGCCCGACGGCACCCTGTTCACGAATTCCTCGGCCGTGCCGGTGCTCGCCGAGGGCAATCCCAATCTCCGCGTGGAGCACGTCACCGCGTACGAGCTCGGCTACAAGGGCCAGTTCGGCGACCATCTCTATCTGACGCTCGACGGCTACTACAATCGCATGACGGACTTCGTCACCGATCTCCTCCCGGGCGTCAATCCCAGCTACCAGCGCTGGACCGCGCCGACTCAGGTCAACTCGATCATCGGAGCGATCCTCGCCCAGACGATTCACGACCAACTGGTCGCGGCAGGCCAACCGCTCGTGGCCAATGCCCTCACGCGGCTCCCGGACGGTTCCACCGCAATCGTGCTGTCCTACGGCAACGCGGGTCGGGTGAATGCGTACGGCGTGGAGCTCGGCACGGGGCTCGTCCTCGGCGACGGGCTGCGGTTCGACGCCAACTGGTCGCTGTTCATGTTCCAGGTGGATTCGGCGACGCTCGTACCGGGAGACGCGCTCAAACCCAATACGCCGAAGAACAAGGTCAACGTCTCCGCATCCTATGACGGCGCGAACGGCCTGGACTTCCGGGTGAGCGCACGGCTCGTGCAGGGATACGACTGGGCGGACGGCGTGTACGTGGGGCCGGTGCCGGCGAGCCAGACCGTGGACGTGAGCGCGGGCTACCAGCTGAGTCACGGAGTCCGCGTCCAGGCGATCGCCACCAACCTCTTCGATGAACGGCACTACGAGATGTTCGGCGGGTCCATCATCGGTCGCCGGATCCTCGCGGGGGCGACCGCAACGTTCTAGTGCCGCTCAGCGGATGGCACGCGCGAGTGTGATCGCGCTCTGCGGCGGCGGCTCCTGGAGCGTCAGGGTGGCGGTGTTGTCGCCCCACGTAATCGTCCACGTGCTCGTGTCGGGACCGACGATGAGCGTCAGCGCGGCATCCCCGTGGATCTCATAAGTGCCGGTCACGTCCAGCGAGTCGAGCGGCTCCCCCGGATACGTCACGGTCCCGAGCGTCCGGAAGGTGCCGTCCGTCCGGAACTCCATGGCGCCGGTCGTCACACCCGCAACCCCGTGGTCGGTATACCCGGTGAGCAACCACGAGCCCGCAAGCTGGGGCGTGACGCCCGTGCCGCCGCAGGCCGCGACGCCCCACACCATGGCTCCGGCGAGCAGCCATCCACCACATCGCACCGTCGGTCTCCTCGTATGAACCGGCCGCACCATGCGGCACCGAGGATGAACGTGAAATGAATCGCCGTTGAATGGTGACGGCGCCGCGGGGCTCACCCGCCGGCGGCGAGGGACACGTCGGGAGCGGGAAAGACGAGCTCGAGCGATTCCCCCGGCGGGACCGCGTTCCACTGCGCAATCAGCCCGTCCCGCAGCGCGCGGATGCGTTCGAGCACGGGGCGATCGATCGGCATGGCCGGGTGAGTCACCGCGTCGGGCTGCGTAGCACGCAGCGCCTCGTTGAACGCGCCCGCGAGCATCGGTTCCGGCAATGCGCGCTCGCGATCCAACAGGCCCACCACCTGCTCCGCGAAGAGCGCCTCCGGCGGCAGCCGCCGCGTGGCACCGGGGCGCGCGAACGCGTCGAGATCCCAGCCGGACGCGACGAGCCCGAAGAACGCCTCGCGCAATCCGAGCACGCTTTCCACGGCGTAGTGGGTCAGGTCGTGCCGTGGGAAGAAGGGATGCACCTTGGCCCAGGTGCGTGAGCCGTCCGCACGCACGCAGGAGAGCGTGGAGGCGTCGTCCCGACCGCGTTTGAGTTGGATGCGCATCATCGCTTCATCCGTATCGTGTCCGTGAGCGTCTCGGTCGTGCTCGCCGCCAACGCGCCCGTCATCCCCGGCTGCTCACCGCCCACCGAGAGCACGACCGGCCCCGGCGGCACCACGCGCCGGCCCGCGGTGTCGACCACCGTCAGCGCGTCGGCGCCGAGCGTGAACGCGACGGTGCGCCGCTGCCCCGCCCCGAGGTGGACGCGCCGGAACGCGACCAAGGCGCGCAAGGGGACGCGATACGGCGCGCCGGGATGCGCGGCGTAGACCTGCACGACCTCGTCTCCCGCGCGTGCCCCCGTGTTCTCCACGTCCACCGCGAGCCGCACAGCCGACCCAGGCGCCACGACGGACGGCAGATCGAGATGGGTGTACTTGAAGGTCGTGAAGCTCAGCCCGAACCCGAAGGGATAGAGCGGCGTGCCGGTGAAGTAGCGGTACGTGCGACCGTCCATCGCGTAGTCGGTGAACGGCGGGAGGTCGCGCACCGATTGATAGAACGTGACCGGAAGCCGGCCCGCGGGGTTGTAGTCCCCGAAGAGCACGTCGGCGATCGCCTCCCCGCCCGCTTCGCCGGGGTACCAGGCCTCGAGCATCGCGTTGGCATGTGCGGCGGCCCATGGAACCGCAACGGCGCTTCCCGTCATGAGCACCACCACCGTGGGCTTGCCCAACGCGCCGACGGCTTCGAGCAACTGCTCCTGCGGCGCCGGCAGGGCGAGCGTCGTGCGATCGCCCCCATCGAAGCCCGGAATGTGCAGCCCACTCTCTTCGCCCTCGAGACGCGGCGAGAGACCGAGCACGAGCACGACGGCGTCGGCCCGGCGCGCATCGGCGAGGGCTTCCCGCAGGCGATCGGTGCCCGGCGGCGCCCAGACGAGATGGGCGTCGGGGTTCGGGCCCCAGTTGCGGAACTCGACGCGCACGTCGTAGGCGTGTCCCGCCGTGAGCGGCACGTCGAAGGCATGCTGTGCGGGCTCGTACCGTGTCTGGAACGCAAACATGAGCGAGTCACGGAAATAGAACTTCGCCGCGCTCATCCCCACGAATCCGATCCGGTACGTACCCGTCACCGGCGCGACGATGCGGCCGCTCCATCGCACCGAGAAGCTGTCCACGATCCCGCCGCCGAGGGGCGGGCGGTCGAGCCAGGTGAAGGCGACTGCGGGATCGATTTCCGTGCGGGCGGGCAGGCCCTGGAGCTCGCCGTTGGCGAAGTACTCCGCGCGAAGGCCGGGCTGACCGTCCGGCGTCTCGAGGGCCGACGAGGGAATCTGGTGTAACACCGGGATGCCGTCCGCGAGCTCCGAGCCATCGGCGACGAGCACGCGCCCACCGGCGGCGAGTCGGCGGCCGATGGCGTCGTCGGGGTAGCTCACCCTCCGCGGGGTCCCGTGATAGTTACCCACCATCACATCCAGGTTGTGCGCGTCGGGGCCGATGACCGCGATCGTCCGTACCGACGGCCCGAACGGCAACACACCATCGTTCTTGAGCAGGACGATGGATTCGCGCGCGGCGCGGAGCGCCATGGCGTGATGCGCACTGTCGCCGACGACGGCGTACGGAATGGTATCCCACGGCACCCGAGCCGAATCGTCGAACATCCCGAGCCGGAACCGCGCGGTGAACAGACGTACGGCGGCCGTGTCCACCGCGGCCTCGGGCACGAGGCCGCGCTCGACCGCATCCTCGAGCGTGCGGTAGGCCACCCCGCAGTTCAGATCGGTCCCGGCGGAGAGCGACATCGCGGCGGCTCCGACCTCCGACGTCGCGGCCTTGTGGGTCCGGAAGACGTCGTCGATCGCCCAGCAATCGGACACGACGTATCCGGTGAAGCCCAGCCGGCGGCGGAGGATCGTGTCGAGGAGCGCGGGGTTGGCGCAGTCGGGACGTCCCCGGAACGCGCTGTACGCGCACATCACGGAACCCACGTGCCCGTCGCGCACCGTCGCCGCAAAGGCCGGCAGGTACGTGCTCCAAAGATCCTGTGGACTCGGATCCTCGTTCGCGGTATGGCGGAGCGGCTCCGGGCCCGAATGCACGGCGAAGTGCTTCGCGGTCGTGAGCGTCTTCAAGTAGTCGGGATTATTCCCCTGCATCCCACGCACGAACTGGACGGCGAGCGTGGCCGTGAGGAACGGGTCCTCACCGTACGTCTCCTGGCCCCGCCCCCACCGCGGATCGCGGAAGATGTTGATGTTGGGCGCGAAGAACGTCAGCCCTTCGTCGAGGCCACGCTGACCGATCCGGGAGAAGGCCGCATACTTGGCCCGCGCCTCGTCCGAGATCGCCGACGCGGCGTCGTACAGGAGCGAATCGTCGAACGTCGCGGCGAGACCGATCACCTGCGGGAAGACCGTCGCGGGGCCCGCACGCGCCACACCATGATTGGCCTCACTCCACCAGTTGTACGCCGGAATCCCGAGCCGGGGAATCGCGGGCGCGTCGTAGCGGAGCTGCGAAACCTTCTCGGCGAGCGTCATCCGCTGGACGAGTGCGCGGGCGCGCACGGCGGCCGGTTCCGGCGGACGGTGCCCCACGGGACCCGCCGTGACGGCGAGGCCCGCGCTCACGAACACGACGGCGAGAGATCGGGTCATGAAACACCCATCAGGAGGATCACGGGCCCCCGCCCCGGCGCAGGTCGCCGCCGGGGAGGATACGTGCCTCGATGATACATCGCCCGCGGCCCCGGGCGCCAACTCGGCTCAGCGGAGCG
>DATFMZ010000210.1:0-19133 GCA_035266665.1 Gemmatimonadales bacterium
GTGTCCGATCAGGCCCTTGGCGCCGCTGTACAGCAGATCGTACGCGCCCTCGACCCGCTTCGCGACGTAGTTGGCGTTGAGGATCGCGATCTTGGTGGCCTCCGTCAGGCCGTCCGGGCCCATCAGGGCGATGTAGGCCCACGAGATCGGCAGGATGGACGGGCTGCCCCACGGGGCCGCCGATACGGTGCCGCACGATTGTGGAATGCCGAGCGGAACGACCGGATGATCGGGCAGGAACGGCGCGAGGTGCCGCGCCACCGCGATCGGCCCCATGCCGGGGCCGCCGCCGCCGTGCGGAATACAGAAGGTCTTGTGGAGGTTCAGGTGGCAGACGTCGGCGCCGATGTCCGCGGGGCGGCAGAGGCCGACCTGCGCGTTCATGTTGGCGCCGTCCATGTAGACCTGGCCGCCGTGCGTATGGATGACGTCGCACACCTCGCGGATCGACGTCTCGAAGACGCCGTGGGTGGACGGATACGTCACCATGAGGGCGGCCAGGGTGTCGGCGTGCTCCTCCGCCTTCGCGCGCAGATCGTCGAGCGCGATGTTTCCGTGGGGGTCGGTCTTCACCACGACGACGTCCATGCCGGCCATCACCGCGCTCGCGGGATTGGTCCCGTGCGCCGACTGCGGGATGAGACAGGTGCGGCGGTGGCTTTCGCCGCGCGCGCGGTGATAGGCGCGGATCGTGAGCAGGCCGGTGAACTCGCCCTGCGAGCCGGCGTTGGGCTGCAACGACACCGCGGCGAACCCCGTGATCTCCGCGAGCCACGCGTTGAGCGTCTCGAACAGCTCGGTATAGCCGGCCGCCTGTTCGCGGGGCGCGAAGGGATGCAGCCGACCGAACGCGGGCCACGTGATCGGCAGCATCTCGGTCGTGGCATTGAGCTTCATCGTGCACGAGCCGAGGGGGATCATCGCCGCCGTGAGCGAGAGGTCGCGCTGCTCGAGCATCTTGATGTAGCGCATCATCTCGGTCTCCGACCGGTAGCGGTGGAAGACCGGATGGGTGAGGAAATCCGAGCTGCGCCGGAACGCCGGCGGAATCGCATCGCCGGACGGCAGATCGGCCGCCCGGACGTCCGCGGCCCGCCCGCCGGCCAGCACGGTGATCAGTCGGTCGAGCTCATCGAGCGTGGTCACCTCGTCGAGGGTGATCCCGACGCGGGTCGGCCCGAGCGCGCGGAGGTTGATGCGATGCTCGCGGGCGGCGGTGAGCACGCCGTCCATCGCGGCCGCATCGATCTCGATCGCGAGCGTATCGAAGTATGCCTCGTGCACGACGCGGTGCCCGAGCCGGCGTGCGGCCTCGGCGAGCCGCGTGGTGAGCGCGTGCACGCGGCGGGCGATGCGGCGGAGTCCCTCGGGGCCGTGGTAGACCGCGTACATGGAGGCGATGACTGCGAGCAGCACCTGCGCCGTGCAGACGTTGCTCGTCGCCTTCTCGCGCCGGATGTGCTGTTCGCGGGTCTGAAGCGCCATGCGGAGCGCCGGGCGGTTGTCGGCGTCGTGGGAGACGCCGATCAGGCGCCCCGGGATCTGGCGCTTGTGCGCCTCCGCGGTGGCGAAGAACGCCGCGTGCGGCCCGCCGTAGCCGAGCGGCACGCCGAAGCGCTGCGAGTTCCCGACCGCGATATCCGCGCCCCATTCCCCCGGCGGGGTGAGCAGCGTGAGTGCCAGCAGATCGGTGGCGACGGTGACGAGCGCGCCGGCCGCATGCGCCTGCTCGCAGAGCGCGCGGTAGTCCGTCACCGCACCGTCGGTCGTCGGGTACTGGACCAGCGCGCCGATCGTCCCCGCGCCGAAGGCGAAGTTCGCGGCGGCGGCCACGACGACTTCGACGTCTCGCGCTTCGGCGCGCGTCCGCACGACGGCGATGGTCTGCGGGTGGCACGCCTCGTCCACGAGAAAGACGGGGTGATCGCCGTGCTTCGTGGCACCGAGCGTGAGCGCCATGGCCTCGGCTGCCGCGGTCGCCTCGTCGAGGAGCGAGGCGTTGGCGATGGGCAGGCCGGTGAGGTCGGCGACGACCGTCTGAAAGTTGAGCAGGGCCTCGAGCCGCCCCTGGGAGATTTCCGGCTGATACGGCGTGTACGACGTGTACCAGCCGGGGTTTTCCAGGACGTTGCGCTGGATCACCGTGGGCGTGATGCAGTCGGCATATCCCATCCCGATGTACGACCGGAAGACGGCGTTCTTCTCGGCGATGGCGCGGAGGCGCTCCAACACCTCGCGCTCGGTGGCCGCGGCGGGAAGATCGAGCGGCCGGCGCAGGCGGATGTCCGGCGGGACGACCGCGTCGATCAGTGCATCGAGGGAATCGAATCCGAGCGTCGCGACCATCGCCGCGACGTCGTCGGGGCGTGGGCCGTTGTGACGCGACACGAACGCGTCGGCGTCCAGGACGTTAGCCATGGTACCTCGCAGACAAACGCCCTGGGAGCGATCCCAGGGCGTGGTTCATTCAGTGACAACATCGTCGGGACTGCCGGGACCACTACTCCCCGACGTGTTCAGTGTAGTCGGAAGCCGACATCAACTCTTTCAGGTCATCCTGGCTGCGGATCTGGAGCTTGATCATCCAGCCCTCACCATACGGATCCTTGTTCACCAGACTCGGGTCGGCCTCGAGCGCTCCGTTGATCTCCATCACCTCACCCGGCACCGGACAGAACAACTCCGAGACCGCCTTTACCGCCTCGATCGTGCCGAACACGTCCATCTTGCTGAACGTCGCGCCGACATCGGGGAGGTCCACGTAGACGACGTCTCCGAGCTCTCCCTGGGCGTAGTCCGTGATCCCGATGACGACGGTGCCCGGCTCGTCGCCGAGCTTCACGTATTCGTGCTCTTCAGTGTAATGCAGGTCCGACGGAATGTTCGACATAGGGCGGTCCATGCGGTTCAGGGACTTGGCGACGGGCGGAAGGTTATCCCACCCGCCGAAACGTGTCAAGCGCGTGCGACGAGGCGTTCCCAGGCCGCGCGCGCGGCCATCCTCAGGGCCTCGAGCGAGCCCGCGTTGTCGATCACGATGTCGCTGCGCGCGCGCTTGGTGTCGGCGGGCAGTTGGGAGGCGATCATCCGGTCGGCCTCCTCGGCGGAGAGTCCCCGATCGCGTTGCAGGCGCTCGCGGCGGATCGCGACCGGCGCATCCACGAGCACCACGAGATCGAACGCGGCGGGTTCCAGGGTTTCGAAGAGGAGGGGAATGTCGTTGACCAGAATCCGGACGCCCTCCGCGCGCGCCCGGTCGGCGCGGGCGTCGCGCAGGCGGCGCACCGCCGGGTGCACGATGCCGTTCAGGTCGGCGAGCGCGTCCGGATCGCCGAACACGCGTTGCCGGAGCGCCGCCCGATCGAGGGTGCCGTCGGCGCGGAGCATCTCCGGACCGAACCGCCGGGCGATCGCCGCGAGGACCGGCGTCCCGGGGGCTTCCACCTCGCGCACGAGTGCGTCCGCATCGATCACGGTCGCGCCCCAGTCCGCGAACCAGCGGAGGACCGTCGATTTGCCGGACGCGACGTTCCCGGTGAGGGCGACGTTCAGCACGTCAGAGGAGGCGGCCCTGATCGCGGTCGGCGTGCGGGACGTCGTGACACCTTCGGCATCGCGCCTCGTACGACTCGCTGCCGCCCACCATGATCGTCGGCGAGTCGTAGAGGGCCGGGCGGCCGTCGATCAGCCGTTGGTTGCGGCAGGCGTCTTCGCCGCAGATGACGCAGATGGCGTGGAGCTTGTCCACGATCTCGGCCACCGCCATCAGCTCCGGCATGGCGCCGAACGGCTCGCCGCGGAAGTCCGTGTCGGTCCCGGCGAGGATCACCCGCACGCCGCGATCGGCGAGCGCGGTGGCCACGTCCACGATGCCCTCGTCCAGGAACTGCGCCTCGTCGATCGCGAGGACGCTCGTGTCCTCCCGCGCCTGGCGCATGATCTCTGTGGCGGAATCCACGGGGTGGGCCTCGACGGTGAGGCCGTCGTGCGTGGTGACGGAGTAGATCCCGGCGTAGCGATCGTCGAGGTGGGACTTGAAGACTTGCACGTGCTTGCGCGCGATGACGGCGCGGCGGACCCGGCGGATGAGCTCCTCGCTCTTGCCGCTGAACATCACCCCGGCGATCACCTCGATGCGTCCGGGATGCGGGCCTTGAGACATCGCAACGTCCTTCTGCGTGGAGTGGGCCCCAAGGTTAGCGCGCGTGCCGAACCGGGACAAGACGCTTGCGATGTCGCGTCCTCGGGTGATATTCCGGATGCTGACTGGCGGCGAATCTCTGCGTACGGAGGTATGGCGTGAACAAGGCGGAACTGGTCGAAGATCTGGCAACGCGCGCGAACTTGCCCAAGGCGGACGCGTCCCGCGCGGTCGATGCGCTGTTCGGCGCCGATGGCGCGATCACGGCGGCGCTCCGCGCCGGCGACAAGGTCCAGATCACGGGGTTTGGAACGTTTCAGGCGAAGAAGCGTGCCGCGCGCACGGGTCGGAACCCGCGCACGGGCGAGGAGGTCCAGATCAAGGCCTCCGTCGCGCCGACGTTCAAGGCGGGTCAGGGACTCAAGGACGCCCTGAACCCGTAGCACCGCGACCGGCGTCAGCGCCGGTCGATCCGCGCGGCAACCTTTCGGCCGCGGAGCGTGATGCCACCCAGGCCGCGCGCCGCGGCCTCCGCGTGTTCGGCCCGGATCTCGACGATCGTGTAGCCGTCGCGGATATCCACCCGGCCGACGGCGTCCTTCGGGAGACCGACGCTGTTGAGGATGGCGCCGACGACGTCCGCCGGCCGGAGGCGATCCCGGTTCCCGACGTCGAGTCGGACCTTGACCCAGGCCGGCAGGCTCGTCGCCGGTGGGGCGGGTGGCTCGGCGGCGAGCGCCGCCGCCGCCGCCGCGACCGCGGCGGGATCCCATTCATCGAAGAGCGGGGCGAGGGCGAGAAGCTCCGCATCGAGCCCGCCCGTCTCCAGCCGCTCGCGCACCCGCTGGCGGAGGTGGGCCGCGCGGTCGCGCGCGCGATCGCCCTCTGCACGCAGCCGCAACGGACGCGCGTGCCGGACGATGCGTTGGAGGTATCCGAGCTGGGATGGCCGGAGCAACACGACCACCTCGTCGGCGACGGCACCGAGTGCCTGGAGCGCCTCCGCCGAGGGGAGGTCGGTCGCGACGGCGAGCGCGACCCGTTCCTCACCCGGATCGCTGAGCACGCGCACGTGCGGATCGCGCGCGAACTCGCGCCAACGGTCGATGCGCGCCGGCACGGGCTCCCACAGGACGGCGCTCGCGGGAGCGAGGACGTCCAGGGTTTCGCGCACCGCCCACGGGCGGCGCTGGGCGTCGACCGCGACGACGCGGACACTGGATTCGGGGAGCGCGGGGATCCGGCTGCAGACCGCGACCGGCGCGCGGTGCGCGTAGCGCGCCGCGAGATCGCCGAGTGCCCCGTCGTCCGTCGTGGCGAGGAGGTGCTGCGCCTGCCGCGTTTCGCCGAGGAGAGTGTCCAGTGCTTCACGCGCGTCGGCGGGGAACGTCTCGGGCCACGCGACCGCGACGACGTCCACGTCCGACAGCTTGAGTGCGGCCCGTCGAACCAGCGCGAGCAGCGTTGCCGGTGTGCCGACCAGCGTGCGCGCGGTGCCGGTGCGCAGGAGGTGCTCGGTGCGCGTGAGACCGGTGGCGGCGAACACCGGGCTCACCGAGGTGATCCAGCCGAGGGCGCCCGCGATCTCGACGGCGTCGTCGTGCTCGGGCACGACGATGAGCAGGGCCGCCGGACGCTCCGGGACCGGCACGCGGCCCACGAGCGGCGCCAGCGCCCAGGCGGCGGGCGGGCAGACGTAGATACACGGCTTGCCATTGTCGAGCGCGGCGCGCTCGGATGCGTCGAACGTCGGCGCAAACTCCCAGGACACGGATTCCTCGGTTGTCAAAGACGGACGGTGGAAACGCGACCGGGGGGATGCTACCTTGCCCCCGAGTCTCTCGCAACCCATCCTCCATCGGCAACCCACGGAATCGGGAACGCCATGCATGCCGGACGTCAGCTCGTTCTCTCCATTGCGCTCGCTGGGCTCGTGGTGAGCGCCGCCGCGGGCCAGGAACCTGCCCGCCGGAGCGCACGCGCGCTCGGGGTGATCGTGGGCGTGCTGCCTCCCGGCCGGCTGAACGCGATCACGGACGTCCAGGGTGTCCGCGTCGGTCAGGTCACCATCACGCGCGGCGATTCGATCAACACGGGCGTGACCGCGATTCTGCCGCATGCCGGCAACATCTTCCGCGAGAAGGTGCCGGGCGCGATCGTCGTGGGGAACGGGTTCGGGAAGCTGGCCGGATTCACCCAGGTCCAGGAGCTCGGCGAGATCGAGTCGCCGATCGTGCTGACGTGCACGCTCTGCGTCCCGCGTGCCGCCGATGCGGTGCTCACCTATCTACTGAATCTCCCCGGCAACGAGGACGTGCGGTCCGCCAACCCCGTAGTCGGTGAGACGAACGACGGCTTCCTGAACGACATCCGCGCGCGCCCGATCACCGAGCAGGACGTGCTCACCGCGATCGCGCGCGCGGACACGGGCCCGGTGGAGCAGGGGAGCGTGGGCGCGGGACGCGGCACCGTCAACTTCGGCTGGAAGGGCGGGATCGGTACCTCGAGCCGAGTCCTCTCGGACCGGCTCGGCGGCTGGACCGTGGGCGTGCTCGTGCAGACGAATTACGGTGGGATCCTGACGATTAATGGTGCGCCGGTCGGGCAGGAGCTGGGGCAGTATTACCTCAAGAATGAAGTTGGAGCGGCAGGGGCGGCAGGAGCGGCAGAGCGGCAAGAGTCGCCGGACGGGTCCGTGATGATCGTGGTCGCCACGGACGCGCCGCTCGGGCACCGAAATCTGGAGCGGCTCGCCCGCCGGGCGCTGTATGGCATCGCGCGGACCGGCAGCAGCTTCAGCAACGGCTCCGGAGACTACGCGATCGCGTTTTCGACCGTTCCCGTGCTGCAGCGCTCGACCATGCCACGGGTGCCGAACGACGCCATGAGTCCCCTCTTCGAGGCGGCGATCGAGGCCACGGAGGAGGCGGTGTACAATGCGCTCTTCCTCGCGACCACGGTCCACGGGTATCGCGGGACGATCGAGGCCCTGCCGCTCGACTCGACCATGGCCATCCTCAAGCGCCACGGAGCGCTGCGTCCATGACACGGTTGTCGAAGAATCTGGAGTACCTCAAGCCGTCAGAGACGCTCGCCATCAGCCAGCTGGCGCAGCAGAAACGCGCGGCGGGCGAGGACGTCATCGACCTCTCGGCGGGTGAGCCCGATTTCGAGACGCCGAAGATCGCGTCGGACGCGGGCATCCGCGCGATCCAGCAGGGGAAGACGCACTATCCGCCCAACGCCGGGCTGCTCGACCTCCGGGCCGCGGCGGCACGGCACTTCTCGCTGCTCTCGGGCGGCCGGCCGGTGAACGCGGACAACTTCGTCGTCTCGACGGGCGCCAAACAATCACTCTTCAATGCCTGCTTCGCGCTCTTTGGCTCGGGAGACCAGGTCCTGGTGCCTGCGCCGTACTGGGTGTCTTACCCGCAGATGCTCCGGTTCGCGCGGGCGGAGCCGATCGTCGTGCCCGGGGCCATCGAGTGGAGTCTCAAGGTCGGCGTCGACGACCTCGAGCGGGCGTCCACGGTGCGCACGAGGGGGGTCATCCTCTGCTCGCCCGTCAATCCGACGGGGGCCGTCTACACGCGAGCTGAGCTCAAGGCGATCGCCACGTGGGCGCGCGAGAAGGACATCTGGCTCATCGCGGACGAGATCTACCGGCGCATTCACTACGGGACGGGGCCCGCGCCGTCGGTGCTCGATCTGCCCGACGAGCTGCTCGAGCGGACGGTGTTGATCACGGGCGTGAGCAAGGCGTACGCGATGACCGGCTGGCGCGTGGGACTCGCGCTCGCGCCGAATCCGGTGGCCAAGGCGATGGCCGGCGTGCAGTCGCACATCACGAGCGGGGCGGCGCAGCCCTCGCAGTGGGCGGCGACCGCCGCGTTCTCCGACGAGCGGATCGAGGAAGACGTAGCCCGGATGGTCGAGGAGTTCCGCCATCGCCGCGACCTCGTGGTCCGGCACTTTCGCACGCATCTTTCCGGTGTGGAGTTCGTCGAACCGGTCGGGGCGTTCTATTTCTTTTTTCGTGTCGACCATCTGTTCAACGACGACATCACCGGCGCCGCGAAGTTCTGCGAGGCCCTGCTCAACACGGCGGGCATCGCGCTGGTGCCGGGTGAGGCGTTCGGCGACAAGCGGTGGGTGCGGCTGAGCTACGCCGCATCGGCACACGATCTCGACCAGGCGATGGACCGGTTGTCTGGATTCATGAGGAAGGGGTGATGGCGAGCACGTCGGTGACGATACGCCTCGAGGCCGTGCGCGGCGCGGTGCCGCGCATGCCGTTTCGCTGGGATCCCGAGACGGAGATCCTCGCCGGGCGGTTCTCGCCTCCCAAGGGCGACGGGTTCACGGGCTCGATCGAGTTCGAGGGCGCGGAGGGGGCGTTCGTCCTCCTGGACGTCGAGGGCGGCACGGTGTGCGGGGTCGAGGTCGTCGTCTGGCCGGAGGTGGAGGAGCAGCGCCTGACGCCGCCGGACGATGCGGAGGCGGCGCGTCTCGTGCTTCCGGTGGGGCCCGTCGCGTCGGGCGTCGGGGCACTCGAGGTGGAGACGGAGATCGAGTGTTTCGCCACCGCGGACGAGCGCACCTTTCATTTCCTCCTTGGCGACGACCGTGACGTGGACGTGGTGCGCCTCGCCGACACGCTCCTGGTGGAGGTGGATGACGACGGGGTGATCGCCGGGCTCTGGTTGCTCGACGTTCCTCCCTTTCCCGGAGCGCAGTAAAGGATTCACGGGATGGATGACGACCGTCTCGCAGGTTATCTGACCGCGCTGTTCGCGCCGGAAGATCCCCCATTGCGGGCGATGCGCGAGGGACACGAGTCCGCCGGCCTGCCCACCATCCACGTCTCCCCCGATGAAGGAAAGATCCTGCACGTCCTGCTGCGCGCGATCGGGGCACGACGGGTGCTCGAGGTGGGGACGCTCGGCGGATACAGCGCGGTCTGGATGGCGCGGGCCCTCCCGCCCGATGGATCGGTCACCACCATCGAGCGCGATCCCGAGCACGCGGCCTACGCCCGACGCGGACTCGAGCGGGCCGGGGTGGCCGACCGCGTGAGGATCCGCACCGGGGAGGGGCTCACGGTCCTGCGCGCGTTGAAGCCACCCTTCGATGCCGTGTTCCTGGACGCCGACAAGGCCCCGCTCCCGCAGTACCTGGAGGAGGCGCGACGACTCGTGCGCCTCGGGGGGCTGATCCTCTGCGACAACACGTTCCTGCACGGGAAGGTGGCCGATCCGGCGGACACGTCGCCCGACACCGTCGGCATGCGGCGCTTCAACGAGCTCGTTGCGGCGGACCCGCGGCTCGTCGCCGGGGTCATCCCCGTGCGCGACGGCCTGCTGGTCGCGGTCAAGGTGGACGACTGACCGCGAGTCCCGTCGTCGTGTCGTCCCGCCGCGCGCTCGTTCGTGACGCCATCCGCCGCGCGGGTGGCGTGGCGGCCGACACCGTGCCGCTCGGCCGTTCCCCAGCGCCGGTTACGACGCCCTTTGCCACGAGCGCCCTCGTCGAGGGCGACCGCGTGCGGGCGATCGCCGTCGGCGCCCCCACGCCCGTGCCCGGCCCCGTGGGATTTCTCGATGGCGTGCAACGCCACGCGGTGGAAGGACACGTCGGCGTGGCGCCCGTCGTGCGAGGTTACGTGGCGGCGGCCGTGCTCGAGCGTGTGGACGGGATGCTGCGCGTCGCCGCGCTCGCCGAGGAAGCGTTTCTGGCCCTGCCGCTCGCGCGGCTCGGGTCCGATGCACGGGACGCCTTTGAGGCCACGGGCCTCCCGCTGTACGAGACGGGCGAGGAGCGGCCGCATCCGCTCCTCGACCTCTCGGCGGCGGCGGCGGTCGTGCAGGCCCGCCGCGAACGCGTCGAGCGAGACGTCGGTGTGGACTTCGTGGCGAGGCACGCCGACGCCCGATTGGTCGTGGACGGCGGCCTGCAGGCGTTCGCGGGCGTGCCGGGAGCGGAGCGACTGCTCGGCGTGATCAAGAGTCACGAGACGCAGTTTCTGGCCGGCGGCGATCAGCTCACGGCGCTCACGTTGCCCGCGGGCTCGCGCTCGAGCGTCTTCCGGCGCGGTCGTGACGTGCCGGCCGCGATGTGGACCTGGTATTTGCGCCTGCATCCATGGCCGGCGCACGCCATTCTGCACGGTCTCGTGCGGATCGAACGCGCGCCGGGTCATCACGTGGTGGCGGAAGCCGATGCGGTGAGCCGCTGGATCCTCGCCGAGCGCGCGCCGCTCGCCGCACCAGACGGGCGATGGGACCGCCTACTCTATCCGATCCACGAAGTCGAGACGTTCCTGCGCGCGCGCGCGGGACGGGGGGTCGGGGAATGACGGATCGCCAGTCAACGCCCGTCGGCAGAGTCGTCGCGACCGAGCTCCTTCCGGCAAGCCCGCACCAATTCCACTTCTGGACGGCGACGGAGACGCCGGTCGGTATCGGCGCCATCGTGAAGGTGGCGGGTGAGCCGCGCACGGTCTACGGCGTGGTGATCGACGCCAAAGCGTACTCCGATCTCGATACGCCGCTCAACGACGTCATCGCGGCCGAGGGTGATCCCGCGGGTCCCCGGGCGCCGACCAAGCGTGCCGAAATTCGGCTTTGGACCGCGAACGTGTTGCGCCAGATGCCGGAAGAGCCGCTCCAGCCGGTGCCGCTCGCGCCGGTGCACACCGCGACCCCCGCCGACGTCGAGCGCGCGCTCCGCATGGATGCGTATGCGCAGGCGGTGCCGTCCACCGCGATCCCGATTGGACGCTATCAGACGGGCGGCACGCGGGCTCCGGTCTATCTCGACGGCGATTTCCTGCTCGGTCCGGAGTCGGCGCACCTGAACATCAGCGGCGTCTCGGGTCTCGCGACCAAGACGAGCGCGGTGACGTTCCTCCTGCAGTCCATCTTCACTCACTTCCCGGCCGAACGGGGGCGCGTGGCCGCCGTCTGCTTCAACGTGAAGGGGCCGGATCTCTGCTTTCTCGATCAGCCGGCGGAGGTGCTGCCGGAAGATCGCGAGCTCTATGAGGCGCTCGGCGTGGCCGCGGCGCCGTTCCGCGACGTGCGGTACTACGCCCCGTACAAGGCCGACGGGGCGAACCTGAACACGCTGCGCACGCACGCGGCGCTGATGGAGGCGGTCGAGCCGTTGGTATGGGGTCTGAACGAGGTCCTCGACTTTCACGAAGTGCTGTTCAATCGCGACGACCTCGATGCGAAGGCGGACGCGTTTCTCGATTTTCTCGCCGACCGTGTGGTGGGGAAGGACTTCGACGACGATTGGGGAAATCACCATCGCGTCGAGAGCTTCGCGGATCTCGAGCGCTACTTCCGGGCCATCTTCGACGGTCTCGAGACGACGGGCCGGAGCGACATCTGGCGCACGCACCACGTGGCGACGATTCGCAAGGTGCGCAACCGGCTGCTGAACATCTCCACGCGCTGCAAGGGACTCGTGGCCGACGACGGCGTCGCGAACGATCTTCCGTTCGGGGCGTTCCGCGACCGCGCGGTGTACGTGGTGGACGTCGCGGGAGTGGATCAGCTCGGGCAGGATCTCGTCTTCACCCGGATCGTCTCGAAGTTGCGCGAGCATCTCGAGCGCCGCGATCTGGGCGTCGAGCACGTCGTCGTGTTCGTCGACGAGCTGAACAAGTACGCGCCGGGCGACGGTCCCGAGACGTACGTCCGGAAGATGCTGCTCGACATCTCCGAGCGCGGTCGCTACCTGGGGCTCGTGCTCTTCGGGGCCCAGCAGTTCCGGTCGCAGGTGCATCGTCGGGTGGTAGGCAACGCGGGCACGGCGGTGTACGGGCGGATGGACCCCGACGAGCTGGCGACGCCCGGCTACCAGGTGCTGTCGCCCGCCACCAAAGTGAAGCTCGCGACGCTCCCGAAGGGGGAGCTGATGGTGCGGCATCCGCATTTCACGCAACCGATCTTCGTGCGGTTTCCCCGGCCCGCCGCCCTGTCGGGCCGCCAGGGCGTGGAGCGATTCCCGCCCGCCGAGGAGGTCCCGTTCGACGACGCGGTCGCGCGCCAGCTCGCGGCACTCGACCACGGGATCGCGGTGAACACGGTGAAGGATCGGATCACCGGTCGGCGGCAGGACGACGTGCGGCGCGCGCTGCTCGCGACGCGGCGCGCCCGTCCCGAGGATCCCCTCGCATTCTTCACCGCCCTCCTCGGCAACACCGTGCCGCGGGCCGTCGTGGCGCCGCGCCGCGGCGTGCCGCCGCTCAAGGCGGTGGAGGACCCGTATGCGTCGTAGCGCCTGCTTCCTCCTGGCCGCCGTGCTGGCGTGGCCGCGACCGGCGCATGCGCAAGGCGTGGTCCTGCGGTTTGCGCCGGGGGGCGGTTTGGTGGCGCACGCGCTCGAGGAGACGCGGACGTTCACGACGCTGACCGGGTTTCCGGCGGTACCCGACGGCGCGCGATTCGAGCAACTGCAGCGCGTCGCCGCGACCGAGCGCATCACGCCGCGCGCTGCGGGTGGCTGGCGCGTGGCGATCACCGTGGATTCGGTACAGCGCCGGATCCGGCCGATCGCGGGCACGTGGCGCGACGAGCCGGACACGGTCCTGGCGGGACGCACCGCCCGTGCCTCGGTGAACGACCGCTTCCAGATCACGGGGATCGAATCGTCCGGAGCGTCGGATGCCGCCGTGCTTCGGATCCTCGGCGGCTCGGTGGCGGGGCTCGCCTTTGCGTTTCCGGACTCGGCGCTCGCGGAAGGCGACAGCTTCGCCACGGGGGCGCGGTTCATCTACACCGCGCGCGCGCCCGCCGGCGGCGGCCTTCCTGCGGAAGCCACGCTGAGCGGTGATCTCGTGCTGCACGTGGACAGCATCATCGATACCGGTGGCGATTCGCTCACGTACTTCACCTTTCGCGGTCCCTTCACGCCCGCCGCGGTCGAATCCTCGGGAGAGGCCGGGATGCTGCGCGGCACGTTTCAGGGCGCGTTCGGCGGCATGCTCATCTGGTCGAAGGCATGGAACGCCTTCGTTTCGGCGGTGAACCGCGTGCGCGTCGCGGCGACGCTGTACGTCGAGTCCTCATCCGGCGCCTTCGACGCTTCGGCGCACTGGGATGCCACGATCACGCACCGGATGCGGCCCTAGCCCGTGAAGCTCGCGCACCTCGCCGATCTCCACCTTGGATTCCGGCAGTATGCCCGACAGACGTCCCAGGGCATCAACCAGCGCGAGGCGGACGTCGCGGGAGCGTTTCGCCGCGCGCTCGACGGGGTGATCGCCGAGCAGCCGGACATCGTGCTGATCGCGGGCGATCTGTTCCATTCGGTCCGTCCGACCAACACCGCCATCCTCGACGCCTTCAATCAGTTTCGGCGACTGCGTGAGGCCCTGCCCGACGCGCCGATCGTGATCATCGCGGGGAACCACGATACGCCCCGGTCCGTCGAGACGGGCACGATCTTGAAGCTCTTCGAAGCCGTGGAGGGCGTGCACGTCGCGGCCCTCGAGGCGCGCCGCTTCGTCTTTCCCGAGCTCGATTGCGCCGTGCTCGCGGTGCCGCACGCCGCCTGGGTGGGGTCGCCGCGCCCCGCGCTGGAACGGGATCCCTCCGCACGCTGGAACGTCCTCATGGTGCACGGTGAGGTGGCGGGGCTTCTCCCGCACGGCGATCCCGCGCTCGAGTACGGTGGGGCGGTCTTCGAGCCGCGCGATCTCGCCGCGGGCGGATGGGACTACGTGGCGCTCGGACACTATCACGTGGCCACCGCGGTGCAGCCCAATCAGTGGTATGCCGGGGCGCCGGAGTTCGTGAGCACGAACCCGTGGGGCGAGGCACGCGAGGCGGGTGACGCGGGGGCCCCGGGACGCAAGGGATGGCTCAGCGTGACGCTCGGAGGGGAGAACGGCTGTGCGGTCGCGTTCCGCGCGGTACCGCCCGCGCGGCGGGTGATCGATCTCGAGCCGATCGACGCGGCGGGCGCGACGGCCGCCGACGTGGACGGCCTGATCGCCGCGCGCGTCGCGGCGGCGGGGGGGATCGCGCAGCAGATCGTCCGCCAGGTGGTGCGCAACGTCGCGCGCACCACCGCACGCGATCTCGACCACGCGGCCATCCGTGCCCTCAAGGCGGACGCACTGCATTACCAGCTCGATCTCCGGCGACCCGCGCCGGCGCGGGCCGTCGGGGTCGCGGCGCCCGGGAGACGCCAGACGCTCCCGGAGCTCGTGCAGGCCTATCTCCGCGACCGGCGCCTCACGCCCGGGGTGGACCGGCAGCGCCTCATCGCGCTCGCGCGCACCTACGTCGAGGCGGCGGAGCGCGACGCGGAGGAGTCGACGTAGATGCGACTCCATCGCCTGAAGCTCGTCAACTTCCGGCAGCACGCCGACACCGAGATCGAGTTCGGCGAGGGGATCACCGCGATCATCGGTCCGAACGGGGCCGGGAAGACGACGCTGCTCGAGGCGATCGCCTGGGCATTCTACGGCACCTCCGCCGCGCGAGGGAATCGGGAGTCGCTGCGGTGGAACCGCGCACCGGCCCGCTCGCCCGTTCGCGTCGAGGTGGAGTTCACGCTGGGCGCGCATGAGTACGTCGTGGCGCGCACGCTCTACGGAGCGGAGCTCTATCAGGATCATGCGGTCCAGCCCGTCGCCAACAGCCAGCAGGAAGTGACGGCGTGGATGCAGCGCCTGCTGGGCATGACGCGCGAGGAGTTCTTCAACACCTATTTCACCGGTCAGAAAGAGCTGACGGTGATGGCGGCGATGGGGCCGACCGAGCGCGCGAAGTTTCTCTCGCGCGTCCTCGGATACGAGAAACTCCGGGTCGCGCAGGACCAGCTGCGCGCGACGCGCGCCGAGCTCCGCGGTGAGCTCGCGGGCCTGGAGCGCGCGCTGGACGACCAGGACGCGCTGGAACGCGAGCGCGACGCGGCCGCGACCCGGCGGACCGAGGCCGCCGGGGCGGCGGCCGTCGCCCGGGAGGCCCATACGGCCGCGGTCGACGCGCTCGAGGCCGCCCGCCCGGCGTGGGAAGAGCTGGAACGCCGGCGGGCGACGGCCCTCGCGCTCGACGGTGAGCGCCGCCTCGCCGAACAGAAAGTGGAAGAGGCGCGCCGCGATTTCGAGCGGCTCGACCGCGATCTGGCAGAGGCGTTGGCGGCACAGGCGGAGCTCACGGAGCTCGCGCCCGCGCTCGATGAGGTCGCTCCCCTGCGCGAGGAGCTCGATCGGCTGGAACGGGAGGCGCGGGCCGCGGGCCGACGCCAGACGCTCGGCGGCGAGCTCGCCGCGGTGCGCGGTCAGGTGCAGCGTCTCGACGAGCGGCTGGCCGGGGCGCCGGGGCGCGCCGCGGCGGCGGGGGAGGCCGCGGCGGCGATCGAGACGGCGCGTGCCGCGCTGCAGCGCGCGCAGGAGCAGGAGGAGCGCACGCGCACGGAGTGGGTACGCGACAAGCAGGATGCGGAGACCAAGCGGCTCGCCCTGCGGGATCAGTACCGCGATCTCCAGGCCCACCGGGACGGCATTCTCGCGGCCGGTCCCGATGGGACGTGTCCCACCTGCGCGCGCCCGCTCGGCGAGGAGTACGAGAGCGTGCTCGCGACGCTCGCGCGGCAGCTCGAGGAGATCGAGCTGAACGGGAAGTACTTCAAGCAGCGGGTCGAGCAATTGGCGACCGAACCCGGCGAGGTCGCGACCGCCCGCAAAGCCGTCGAGACGGCGGCCGCCGCGGCGGAGCGGGCCGCGGAGGCGGCCGCGACGGCGCGGGCGCGCGAGCGGGAGGATCGGGATCTCGCCGCGGAGCGCGCGGCGGCCGCGCAGCGCGCCACGGCGCTCGAGCAGACGATCGCCGGGTTGCCGGAGCGCTACGACCAGGAGCGGCACGACGTCGTCCGTGAGCGGCTGCGGGCGCTCGAACCCACCGTGACGCGCGCCGCCGAGCTTCGTGGGAAGGCGGGCCGAGCGGAGCGCCTGGTGCGGGAGGCGGAGGCCGCCGAGCGCGCGCTCTCCGAGCGGGAGACGCGCGTCACCGAGTTGCGCGCCGCGATCGGGGAACTGGGCTTCAGCGAGGAGGAGTACGCCGCGGGGCGGACGGGGTTCGGCCGGATGGAGCGCGCCGTCCGGGACGCGGAGCTCGCGCTCACGGCGCGGCAGGGCGATCTCAAGGCGGCGGAAGAGGCGCTGGCCGCCGCGGCGCGGCGCGTCGCGGAACGGGCGGCGCGGGCGGCACGGGCCGACACGGTGCGCGCGGAGGTCACCCTGCACGACGAGTTGGATGAGGCGTTCCAGGATCTGCGGGCGGAGCTCAACGCCCAGCTCCGGCCCGAGCTCTCCGACCTCGCGTCGGGATTCCTCTCCGACCTCACCGACGGTCGGTACCACGAGTTCGAACTCGACGAGCAGTACCGAATCCTCATATTAGAGGAGGGGGAACCGCGGCCGGTCATCTCGGGAGGCGAGGAAGACATCGCCAACCTCGTGCTGCGGCTCGCGATCAGTCAGATGGTGGCGGAACGGGCGGGACAACCGCTCTCGCTGCTGGTGCTCGACGAGATCTTCGGCAGCCTCGACGAGCGTCGGCGCCAGCACGTGGTGGGCTTGCTCCGGCGCCTCGCGGATCGCTTCCCGCAGGTGGTGTTGATCACGCACATCGAGTCGGTCCGCGACACGGTGGATCGCGTGCTGCGCGTGGCGCTCGACCCGGCGCGGGGTGCGGCGGTGGTGACGGAGGACCTCGGAGGTACCGATGAAGATGTGGCGGCCTGACCGACAACTCGTTGGACCGCGCCCGCTGGTAGAACGGGACATCCCCCGGCTCAATCGGGTCTTCTCGGAGGCGTTCACGGACCGATACCGGCGCGACGGGTTGGTCGGCGTGCGCGTGCCGGCGCTCAATCCCGACGTCTGGCGCTATGCGTTGCGGGATGCGAAGGAGGGCGCGATGGCGTGGGTGGATGACGACGCGATCGTCGGCTTCAACATCGCGCACCATTCCGGGACGGAGGGATGGATGGGGCCGCTGGCGGTGCGGCCCGATCGGCAGGGGCTCGGGCTCGGCGCCTCCATGGTGCGGTCCGCGATCGAGTGGCTGGAGTCCGAGGGGGTGCGGACGATCGGGCTCGAGACGATGCCGCGCACCGTCGACAACATCGGGTTCTACAGCCGGCTCGGCTTCGTGCCGGGGCATCTCACGATCACGGTGAGCGGTGACGTCGTGGGGCGCGCGCCGCGCGATCGCGCCGTGCGCCTCTCCCGTCTGCCGGCCGGGGAGCGGGACGAGCTCCTGGCGACGTGCCGCGACCGGCTGCAGCGCTCCGCGCCGGGTTACGATTTCACGCGCGAGCACGTGCTCACCGAGGAATTGCATATCGGTGATACCTCGGTGCTCGAAGAGCACGGGACGGTCCGCGGGTTCGCGCTCTGGCATGCGGCGCCGCTCGCGGAGACGCGCGGCAGCGACGAGATCCGCGTGCTCAAGCTGTTCGCCGATTCCGTGGAGTCGTTCGAGCGGCTGGTGGCGTCGGTGGAGGCGGCGGCGGCCAAGCTCCGCATTCGTCGGGTCGCGGTGCGGTGTCAGACCCAACACCCCGCGTCCTACCAGTTTCTCATCCAGCGCGGGTACCGCGTGCGCTGGACCGATCTCCGCATGACGCTCGAGGGGTACCCGGAAGTGGTGCTTCCCGAGGGCGAGGTGCTCTACTCGAACTGGGAGATCTGAGGGGCGCTCAGCAGCGCACGGCGTGCCGGTACACCGCGAGCACCCGTTCGGCCACGGTCGACCAGCGAAAGGCCTCCGCCCGCCGGCGTCCCGCGCAGCTCATCGTGCGGCGCCGCGCGGGGTCCGCCAGCAAGGCGATCGCCGCCTCGGCCCACGCGGCCGCATCGTTCATCGGCGCGAGCACCGCCGGACCGTCGTCCCCCACCACATCGCGAAACGCCGGGAGATCGGAGACGATCATCGGCGTTCCGCACGCCATCGCCTCGAGGAGCGTGACACCGAACGAGGCGCGTCGCGTCGGACAGAGGTAGAGGTCCGCCGCGCGATACCGGTCCGGACGATCGCCGAGCACCGAGCCGACGAAGCGCACGTGAGTGCCGAGCGGCGCCGCCTCGCGCTCGTAGCGTCCCCGAAACGGACCGTCGCCCGCCACGGTGAGCACGGCGTCGGGGAAACGCGCGACGATGGCCGGCATCGCGGCGAGCACGGTGGCGAGGCCGTTGCGCGGCTCGAGCCGTCCCAGGAAGAGCAGGTGCGGTGCGTCGCCGGACGCGCGATGGTGCCGCCCGTTGCCATGGAACCAGTCGATATCCACGCCGTTGGGAATCACGTGCCAGTGCGTGCGGAAGTAGCGCGACATCGCGTCCACGACCGACGAGCTCACCGCGATGACCGCGGCGTGGCGCTCGAGCATCTGCTGTAACGGGCTGCGAAAGAGCCGATAGCCCACCGAACGCGGGAACCAGGAATGGAACGTGGCCACGACGGGAATGTGGGCCCGCGCCGCCGCGCGCGGTGCGAGAATGCCGAGGGTCGGCGCGAGGCCGCCGTGGACGTGCACGACGTCGAACGCCCCGTCACGAAAGACGCGTGCGAGACGGTCGGTCAGATGCCAGCCGGTCGTCACGCGCGCGACCCCGCCGTTGCTGTAGATCACGCGGCTTCGGCCGACGCGGCGGACGTACGGCGGGTCCGCGTGGCCATCGCCCATCCAGGACGTGATGATCGTCGCCTCGTGCCCGACGCGAATGAGCTCGGACGCGAGGTGGTGCACGTGCTCGGGGACGCCGCCCAGCTGCGGGTAGTAGTCCTCCGCGACCAGGGCGATGCGGAGGGATTTGTCGCCGCGGTCGCGCACATCCTCTTCGGCCGGGACCCGAAACGACGATTCGATCTGCAGCGACACCGACGAATCTCCCAGAGGAAAGGGGCGTGGTTCACGGCGGGGTGAAAGATACCCCGGCGCGTGAAAAAGGGGCCCCCGGCCCAGGCACTGG
>DATFMZ010000211.1:0-5227 GCA_035266665.1 Gemmatimonadales bacterium
TCTACTTCGACGTGGACGGGTCGCGGACGCCCACGCAGCCTGACAGTGCGCTCCCGGGCATCACCGTCAGTCTCATCGCCAAGGGGACGCCGGACACGGTGGCGAGCAAGAAGACCGATCAGAACGGCTCCTACTCGTTTCCGGGCGTTCCGGTAGGGACCTACGCGATCGAGGTGGACACGGCCGGATTCGGCGATTCGATCTCCGTGGTGAAGCAGGATTCGAGTCAGGTCACGGTGCACCCGCTCGATACGCTCACCGTGACCTCCGCGGTGAGCTACCCGTCCTACGGCGTGGCCGCGGCCCGCGCGCTCGGACCGGGCCACAAGGTCTTCGTGCCGGGGATCGTGCTCAATCCACCGGGCCTGTTCAGCGACACGTCCGTATTCCTTGCCGACACCTCCGCGGCGATCCGTGGGACCGACGTGCGGCCGAGCAACGCATTTGCCGGCGACAGCGTGCGGTTCTTCGGGCTCACGAGCACCCGGGACGGCCAACCGATACTCACCAGGGTTCAGATCTACGACATCGGTGTGGGCACGCTCCCGGCGCCGGTGCGGCTCACCACGGCGGAAGCCGCCGGGGCGAACGGCGGCGCGCTGGACGCGAGCCTGGTCAAGGTGTTTGATGCCTCCATCACCGATACCACCACGGACGTGAACGGCAACTATCTCCTCACGGTGGACGACAGCACGGGAGCGCTCAACGTCGTCTTCGACCAGAACGCGTCGCTCACGCGGACGCCATACGTTCCCGGTGTGAAGGTCGACGTGACGGGGCTGCTCGTGCCGTCGGGGACGGGAGACTGGGTGTTGCGGCCGCGCGCCAACTCGGACGTGGTGAAGAAGTAGGGCCACAGGGGGAGACCCGCCGCCGCCTATCTGTTGCTCTTTGGAGACACGATTCCGTGTCGTGTCATCTATTGCTATCATCATAATTTGCAATGACTTACGATGTGCGCACGTGATTCGCATCACTGGCGCACTTCGTGCGTCATCACGCCCCGAACCGGCATGCGGAGTGTGCGGATGGGTGAGCCGAAAATCTTGCTGCGGGAGCGTCACCCCAAGCGGGGGATGCCGCTCGCGCCGGCTCCGGATTTCGGGTGGGGCATGCTGCAGACGATCGGGATCGTCTTCATCCTCGTCGGTGGATTGGACATCGCCCTCGCGTGGGCTCCTCTGCATTTCGGAAGCGCGGAGTGGGAGTTCGGCACGGTCAGCGCGACGTTCGATAGCCTCCCGCTCCCGACGATGGGCGCGCTTTTCATCCTCGCCGGGGCGGCGGCACAGGGGCAGCGGCGCATGATCCGCTGGGTCGCGGGAATATTGGTGGCAGTGGCCGGCGCTGTCGTTCTAGCCGGCCTACTCTACGCCACGAACATTCCCCTGGCGTTGCACTCGGCGCCGAATCCGGTGGTCGAGACGGGTCTCAAGAAGGCGGTGGTGAAGGCCCTCGGACAGATGGTGTTGTACCCGCTCGCCTTTGTCTGGATCGCCTGGCGGGCTTGGCGTCACACAGTCACGGAGCAGTGACCAACGTGCGGATCGGAATATGGGGGGAACGATGACGGTGCGAAGTGTCGGACGGGTAGCCGCGCTGGCCGCTGCGCTCGCGGTTGGGGCGTCCGGTGTGGCCCGGGCGGATGGGTTCAAGAGTTGGACGGTATGCGGGGGCAACGCGTTCAGCACGTGCGCCGCCGTGACCATCCAGGTCACGGGCACCCATGTCACCATGCGCGCGTGGAACCTCAGCGGATTGAACGGTACGTACGCGGCGACGGTCTTTACCGGCATCGGGTTGTTCAACGTCCCCGCGGGGGTGACGCTCGCGGCGACCCCGAACTTCACGATGAGCGGCCCCGCACGTACTGGAGATTCACCGGCGGATTGGGCGATTCAGACGAACAAGCAGATCGGCGGCGGCGTGAACCTCAATCTGGTTGCGCTGAGCGGCGGCACCAATGGGTCGGTGAACAACTCGATCGCGAGCGGCTGCGCAAACAACGCCGCCCTCCCCGGGGGTAGGAACCAGCTCTACGAGAATCCCTGTCACGGAGACATGACCAACCTGGCCAATTGGGTGACGTTCTCCTTTGACGTCACGCAGACGTGGGATCCGAGTCAGGGGACCTATCTCCTCGTGAAGGGGCAGAACGGGCCGAACGGGATGTCAACCGAGTGCATCACGGGCGGGACGAGTCAGAACTGTTCGGTGACCCCCGAGCCGGTCACCATGACGCTCCTCGCAACGGGATTGGCCGGCATCGGTGGCCTTGGATTCCTGCGGCGGCGACGCGGCTTCGACGTCGAAAGCACCTGAGCGAGTCTCCCTCCAGATGTCCACGGGCCCGGCGCACGCCGGGCCCGTCTGCTTTGTCCCACCGGGCACGGTGATTGCTATTTGCCGGTGGCACATGCAGACTCCGAACCTGATGACCCACCACTACTTCACGGTGGACGTGGAGGAGCACTTTCAGGTCTCCGCGTTCGAACACGCCGTGGCCCCGGCGGACTGGGACCGGCACGAGAGCCGGGTCGTCCCCAACACAATCCGAGTCCTGGAGTTGCTTGCTCGACACGGCGCGCACGCGACCTTCTTCGTGCTTGGCTGGGTTGCCGAACGTCAGCCGGATCTCGTGCGCCGAATCGCCGCGGCCGGCCATGAGGTAGCCTCGCACGGTCAGGACCACCGTCGCGTCACGCACCAGTCGCCCGACGAATTCCGGGCGTCCGTGCGCCGTTCGAAGCGGGTGCTCGAAGACGTGAGCGGGGATGAGGTGGTCGGGTTTCGGGCGCCGAGCTTCTCGATCGTGCCGGGTCGCGAGTGGGCACTCGATATCCTCCTCGAAGAGGGGTATCGCTACGATTCGAGTCTCTTCCCCATCCGACGGCCCGGGGGGTACGGCTACGCGGCGGCCGATCGGGTGCCGCACTGGCTCGATCGCCCGGCGGGGCGATTGCGAGAGTTCCCACCGGCTACACTCCGGCGTTTCGGGGTGAACCTGCCCGCCGCCGGCGGCGCCTACTTCCGGATCTTCCCGTATCGGTTGGTGCGCGCCGCCCTGCAGGACGCGCAGCGGGAAGGCGTACCCGCGACGTTCTACGTGCACCCGTGGGAGGTCGATCCCGAACAGCCGCGGATCCCCGCGCGTACGTCGGCGCGTCTGCGCCATTACTCCGGTCTTCGTCGGACACACCGCCGCCTGGAACGCCTCCTCTCGGAATTCCGCTTCACGGCCATGCGGGACGGTCTCGCGTCGCTAGCGGCGACACCGTGACGCTTACCGTCGCACGGCACGCGGGCGACGGGGCGGATTGGGACGCGTGCGTACGCTCCTCCGCTGGGGGGACGCACTACCATCTCTGGGCCTGGCGTGGCGTGCTCCAACGCGTCTTCAAGCACGACTGTCCCTACCTCGCGGCGCATGACGAACAGGGCAGGCTCCGGGGTGTGCTTCCCCTCGTCCGGGTGAAGAGCCTCGTCTTCGGTCATTACCTGGTGTCGATGCCCTACCTCAACTACGGCGGCCCGCTTGGCACGCCGGACGCCGTCCGTGCGCTCGCCGCCGCCGCGGCGGACCTGGCGCGCTCAGACGGCGCGAAGCTCCTGGAGCTCCGCAGCGCGATTCCCCTGGACGTCGATCTCCCGGTGTCCCACCGGAAGATCACCGTGCTCCTCGAGCTCCCGGAGGGCGACGCCGCACCGCTTTGGGACGGGCTCAAGGCCAAGGTTCGCAGTCAGGTACGACGGCCCATGAAGGAAGGGGTGACCGTCGCGTTTGGCAGGGACCAGATCGATGGGTTCTATCACGTCTTTGCCCACCACATGCGCGACCTCGGCACGCCGGTGCAGCCCCGCGCGCTCTTCGAGAGAATCGAGGCGGCCTTCGGCGAGAACGTTTGGTTCGGTTGCGCGCGGCTCGACGGACGGCCCATCGCGGTCGGGTGCGGCTTCCACTGGGGTGATGAATTCGAGATGACGTGGGCTTCCGCGCTCGCGTCGTACAATCGGATCGCGCCCAACATGCTTCTCTACTGGGAGTTCATGGCGCGTTGTGTTCGCGAAGGGGTGCGCACGTTCAACTTCGGGCGATGTACACCTGGCGGGACGACGCATCGGTTCAAGCGGCAATGGGGGGGGCGCGACGTGCCGCTCTGGTGGTATCAGTGGTCGCGCGACGCGACGGCCGGTACGCCGTCGCCCGACGACGGCGCCTACGCGCTCGGGCCCCGCCTGTGGCGCCATCTTCCCGTGAGCGTGGCGACCGCGCTCGGTCCGCGCATCGTGCGGGGGATTCCCTGATCGGAAGGCACCAACTTCCCGTCGCATCGCCGCTGCCGCTCCGAGCGGTCTTGGCCGGCGCCGTCGGGCTCGTACGCGCGCAACGTTCCGTCACGGCCCAGCTCGAGGCTGACCTGCGCGAGGCCTTCCGAGTGGAGGAGGTGCTTCTCACCGACAGCGGGACCGCCGCCCTCACCCTCGCGCTGATCGCGTCGCAACGGGAGCAGCGCGCTCCGGTTGCCCTCCCGGCGTGGGCGTGCTACGACCTCGCGACGGCCGCCGTCGGTGCCGACGTCCGTGCCGTGCTCTACGATCTCGATCCGCACACGCTTCAGCCTGAGCCGGAGTCCCTGCGCAATGCGTTGCATTCGGGGGCGCGGACGGTGGTGATTGCGCACTTGTACGGAATGCCGGTGGACCTCGGGTTGTTGCGCGAGGTGCTGGACGAGTACTCCCCCCTGATTATCGACGACGCGGCGCAGGGGATAGGCGCTGCAGTGCATGGCCGACCGTTGGGATCGGTTGGATCTCTGGGTATCCTTAGCTTTGGCCGGGGCAAGGGCGTCACGGGTGGCGCCGGTGGTGCGCTCCTTGCGAGTGATGTGCGCGGGGCCGGCTTGATGACGGGTGTTCGGGAGCATCTGCTCTCCGGTCGCTCGGGCGTCGGAAGCCTGGTGCGACTCGGCGCCCAGTGGGTCTTGGGCCGCCCCAGTGTATACGGGATAGCCACGGCGATTCCCGCGCTCCATCTTGGCGAAACGCGGTATCATCCTCCACGGCCGATGCGCGGGCTGGCCTGCGCATCGGCGAACACACTCCGTGTGACGCGGCCACGGGTGGAGGACGACGTGCGCGTCCGCCGCACGCACGCGTCGGCGCTTCTCGGCGCGCTGACGGGTGCGCCACACTTCGAAGCCGTGCGTGTCGTGCACGGCGCGGAGCC
>DATFMZ010000212.1:0-7749 GCA_035266665.1 Gemmatimonadales bacterium
CACCCAACCCCTATCTCCTGCGCCTCGACGAGGGGACGGTGATCGACGGCGCGGACGGCGGCAGTGACGCGCGGTTCGTCAATCACGGCTGCGCGCCGAATTGCATCGCCCTCGCGTTCCATCGGCGGGTGTACGTCTACGCGCTGCGCGACATCGCCCGCGGCGAGGAGCTCACCATGGACTATCAGATGCGCGCGCCGCTCGACGGGGCCTGGTCCGCGAGCGATGCGGCGCGCTACACGTGCCCCTGCGGCGCGCCGGAATGCCGAGGCGCCAGGCTGTCCATCGCTATCCGGGAGACCACGTGACGAGAAACTCCAAACACCCGAACGGGCCGAAGATCGCACTCGCGGCGACGGTGCTCGCGGCGCCGATCGTGACGGCGGCTCCCGCGGCCGCGCAACGAGCTACATCATCGCCGGGGCCGGCGCGCGCCGCGCCGCGCCTCCGCCTCATCCTGGGCCCGATGCTCACGAACGCGACGTCGCGCTACACCGTGGCGGGGATGATCGACGGCCACACGCTCATGCGCACGGCGGGAGGCGAGACGTTCTATCTCGACGGCAAGACCGGTGACATGGTGGATGTACACTAGCGGGCCCATGGTGCGTCGCGCCTCGTGCGCACGCTGCACGTCAGCATTCGTTCAGGGAGATCTCATGATTCGCAAGCTTTCCCACGCTCTCGTCGCCGCCGCGCTGCTGACGGTGACGTACGCGCCCGGCGCGCACGCGCAGGGCTTTCTCCACAAGCTGAAGGACAAGGCGTCGCAGAAGATCAACGATCGCATCGATCAGCGCACCGACGAGGCGCTCGACTCACTGATCAACAGCAGCGAGAACGTCATCGACTGTGCCGTGGCCGACCAGAACTGCATCGACAAGGTCCACGCCGCGGGCAAGCAGGTGCGGTACGTCGATGCCAACGGCAACCCCGTCGCCAACCAACCCGATCTTCAGAATGGAAATGGCGGCGCGGCGGCGGGCCAGAGCGTCGACAGCGTCCCTCCCGGCGTGGGCGTGTGGCTCAACTACGATTTCGTGCCCGGGAACAAGGTCCTCTTCTACGATGACTTCGCCGATGACCACGTGGGCGATCTCCCGACGCACGAGGACGTCAGCGACGGCAACATGACCGTCGTCGACATCAAGGGAACGAAGTACCTCCGGTCGGTGACCGGCGGGGTGTTCTGGATTGATCTCCCGGACACGCTGCCGGATCGCTTCACGATCGAGGCGGTCTGGCATGGGCCGAACGCAAATGCGTTGGACTTCACGATCGGAGATGACGGCGACCACCAGGTCGAGGTGTGGTGCCATCCGGACGCGGGGGGCGTGTCTGGGAGCGGATTGAACGGAGACAAGGATTCGCGCCAGGACGCGTCGGGCATCGATCCGAGCGGCTTCTCGCATTGCCGGTTCATGTTCGACAAGGGCTACGTCAAAGTCTACATCGAGAACCAACGGGTCGGGCAGCTGAACGGGCTGCTCATCTCCCACACCAAGAAGATCAAGGTCGAGGTGCCGGTGGTGAGCGCGTCCGACGGCGGCGCGCTGCTCACGGACATTCGTGTCGCCGCGGGCGGGAAGCCCCTCTACGACGCACTCCTCGCCAGCGGTCGTGTCTCGACGCACGGCATTCTATTCGCCTCCGGCTCGGACAAGATCGAAGGGGAGTCCACACCGACGCTCAAAGAGATCGGGGACATGCTCACCCAGCATGCCGATCTCAAGCTCCTGATCGAAGGGCACACCGACAACGTCGGCGATTCCGCGTCCAATCAGGCGCTGTCGGAACGGCGTGCGGCGGCGGTGAAGCAGTACCTCGTGGCGCAGTTCAAGATCGACGGAAGCCGCCTGACCACGAAGGGGTACGGCGACACCAAGCCCATCGACACGAACGCGACGGCCGAGGGCAGGCAGAACAACCGGCGGGTCGAGCTGGTGAAGCAATGAGGTGGAGCGGGGCATGAACGCCGCACGAGGGCTCGCGGCGGTGGCCGCGGTTTGGGTCACCGCCGGTGCCCCGCACCAGGGCGTCGCGCCCACGCCCGCCGAACGTGCCGCCTTCCGGCGGAGTCTCGTGGCCGTCACAGACGCCGGACCGCTCCGCTGGCACCCGCTGCGCGGGGCCACGGGCTACGAGATTCTGACCAGCCGCGATGGGCGCCGATACCGGCTCGAGGATCTCGTCACGGGCCACACCTACCGACCGAAGAGGACGCCACGCGAAGGGTCGATCTGGTACCGCGTGGTTGCCATGCGCGCCACGAAGACGCTCGCCGACACCACGGACCCGATTCGCCTTGACCCCCATCGACGGGGCGGCTAAGTTGCGCCCTCCCGGGAGCTTGGATGCTTCCGGCATGCCCTGGTGGTGAAATTGGTAGACACGCTGTCTTGAGGGGGCAGTGGCGCAAGCCGTCCCGGTTCGAATCCGGGCCAGGGCATCCCCAGCCACCGTAGCTCAGTGGTAGAGCTCTCGATTCGTAATCGAGCGGTCGTCGGTTCAAATCCGACCGGTGGCTCTTCCGCCCCCCGCCCGGCCTCACCCCAGGCGGACGAGGGCGGTCAGGGGCGGTCGAACGCGGACAAGATCAGGTCGCAGTACTCGAAGCGCTCCTCCCGCAGCACCAGCTCCCCGCGTTCCAGCTCCAGCGCTCGCTCGAAGATCGGTCCGTCGTACACGCAGGTGTGAAATTCCCCCCGCTCGCCGCAGGGATCGACCCTGGGTGGCAGCGCGCGCAACAGCCTTTCGTCGAACTCGCGGCCCGCGTAGGCGGGATCGAGCTGTTCGGTGTCCACGCAACAGAGCACGGCGCGGAAGCCGTCGGCGATGAAGCGGTGCGCGAGGCGATCGGTTGGTTCCCCCCACAGCGGAAAGATCGGCTCCCAGCCGAGCGGCGGGAGCGTGCGGTCGCGATAGGCGCGCACGTCCTCGAGGAAGAGATCCCCGAAGGCGATCGTGTGCACGTCCGGATGCGCCGCGCGCACGGCCTCGAGCGCGCCCGCGAACGCCGATTCGTAGACTGCGTTGGTGGCGGGGGAGGGGAGGAACGCCTCCACGAGCGGGAGACCGAGCGATTCGGCCTGTGCGTGGAGGATGTTGCGCCGCACGCCGTGAATGCTGATCCGGTCGAAGGCGGCCGTCACCGTCGTGACGAGCGCGACGATGTCATAGTGCGCGTCGGCGCGGATGCGTTGGACGAGGAGCGCGCTGTCCTTGCCGCCGCTCCAGGCGACCACCACGGGGACGTGTGCGTCGTGGCCCTCGCCCGCCGTCCCCGCCATCGGTTAGCGCCGCTCGCGATCCCGATACTCCGCGGCCAGATAGACCGCGAAGGGATCGGCGGCGGGGACCCGGACGAAGCCCGTGCCGGGAGGCCCGCCGAACCGTTTGACCCACGCGGCCGCGAGGCCCGTATCGTCGAGACCGAGCACCTCGCTCACGCCCGCCGTATCGACGGACCAGGCATCATGCCAGCGCGCCGGCAGTCCCCAGCGGAGGCCCACCGCCGTGGCGCTGACGCCGTGCGGATCGAAGAGCGCCGAATCATGTGGGACGCCGGTGAGCACGGCCGGTGCTTCCCAGTCGAAGACGAGCTTCCCCTCCGGCATCGGTCCCGGAATGATGTGCGGCGGGAGGGTGGTCCACACGATCTTGCCGCCCGATTCCAGGTACCGTCGGAACAGGGACGTGGCGCCCGGTCCGTCGCCGACGCGCGCCGGGAGGTAATCCATCGCGAAGACGATCACACTCGGCGCCCCGTCTCCGAGGCGCGCCGTGAGGAAATCGCCGAGCGCCGCGGTATCGAGTGTCGTGTAGCCGCGCGCCGCGAGATCGCGCGCGAGGGCGGGGTGCGCCGCATGCGCCCGCCGCCCGACGGTGGAGTCGTAGTAGACGGCGCGCTGCACGGGCACGCCATGATCGGCGCGCACCGCATAGACCGCCCCGTCGGTGCTGCCGAAGATCACGAGATCCCCGGCCACGGCCGGCGATGCGTACAGCCGGCCCGCGGCGTGGAAGGTCCACCGCGTCGTGCCGCTCGCCCGATCCACCGCCCAGAGCCGGCCCGAGCCGTCGCCGAAGTAGACCAGCGAATCGGTGACCGCCGGCGAGCTCCACACGATGCCCGCGGCGGGCGCGCGCGACTGCTCGGTCCCGGCGGTATCCACCGCCTGCAAGAACCGGCCGTCGGAGCTGCCGTCGTAGACGATGCCGTCCTGCACCGCAGGCGACGTGATCACCCATGAGATCTTGTGGTCGTAGCGCCAGCGCCGGGTGCCCGTCGCCGCATCGAGCGCATAGAGAAAGCCGTCCCGCGCTCCCACGAACACCATCCCGTAGGCCACCGCCGGCGATGACTGGATGCTGCGTCGGTCGAAACCGAAGTCGCCCGAGTTGAGTGCTGCGCCCTCGGTCTCCGCCGTCCAGATGGGCGCACCGTTGGCGAGCGTGAAGCAATACACTCGGCCGTCGAACGCGCCGACATAGACGCGGCCATCGGCAACCGCCGGCGTCCCGCGGATGCGGCCCGCGGTCTGCGCGTGCCAGCGGAGCGTCCCGGTACGCGCGGCGAGGGCGTAGACCCCGCCATCCGCCGCACCGAAGACGACCGTGCCGTTCGTATACACGGGAGACGAGGTGTAGTAGTCGCCGCTCTCGTGTCCCCAGGGGAAGCGCATGACGCGGCCCGTGTGGCGCTGCCAGCGCACGCCTCCGGTCGCGGCGTCGACGGCGTAGAGCACGCCGTCACGAGTCTGCGCGTAGACGAGCCCTTCACCCACGGCCGGCGACGAGCCCACCGGGCTGCCGAGCGCTCGGCGCCAGCGTTCGGCGCCGGTTCGGAGATCGAGCGCGTACAGCGTGCCGTCGTTGCTGCCGACGTAGACCGTACCGTCCGCGATCACGGGTGACGAGACGACGTCGCCCCCGGTCATGACGCGCCAGGCGAGGCCGACCAGCACGGGGCCGCCGCCGGCGTACCGGCCGGAGTGCGCGGCATCCGCGCGGAACATGGCGGTTTGGGCACGGGCGGCCACCGGCGCGCCGGCCACGATCACGAGGAAACTCAGTGTGCGGAACATGGCCCGCCGTACGGAGGGCAGCCTCATCGGGTTTCGCGCCCGGCGGCCACGTCTCGCGGGATGACGTAGTAGTTGGAGTCCACCGCGAAGTGTGCCGGATCGCTCAGGTGGAGCGCCGTCGTCTGCCACGTCTCCGTCGGGCGGATCACCGTGTATCCCGAGTCCGTGAGCGTGACGCCAACCGGCATGGTGAATCCGGGCACCACGTCCGTCCAACGGAACGAGAGTGTGTCGCCCTGAATGCGGTAGGCAAGGACGGGGATCATCGTCGTCTGCAGGTATTCCTGGAAGACGGTGCTCAAGTCCACCCCCGCATGCGCGCTGATGTAGTCTTCCACCTGCTTCCCCGTCACCGTCTGGTGCCGGAAGGTCTGGTTCAGGCCGCGAAGAATCGCGCGCCACGTGCTGTCGTTCCCCACGATCTGACGAATCGTGTGGAGCATGTTCCCACCCTTGAAGTACATGTCGCCGGAGCCGCTCGCGTTCACGCCGTAGGCGGGGATGATCGGGCGGTCGTTACGAATGCGCGCGCGGTACCCGATGATGTAGCGTGCTCCGGCGGCCTTGCCGAAGCGGCACTCCGTGTACAGCCCCTCCGCATAGTTCGCGAAGCTCTCGTGCACCCACATGTCGGCATTGTCCTTCGCGGTGATGTTGTTGCCGAACCACTCGTGGGCGCTCTCGTGAATGATGATGAAGTCGAAGTGCATGCCGAGGCCGGTGCGGGTCCAATCCAGGCCGCGGTATCCGTTCTGGTACCAGTTGCCGTAGCCCACCGCACTCTGATGCTCCATCCCCGTGTTCGGCACTTCGACGAGCTTGTAGCCGTCGGTATACCACGGATAGGGTCCGAACCAGTGCTCGTAGCAGGCGAGCATGCTCCTGGCCTGCTCCCACTGGGATCGCGCCGCGGTCAGATGGTAGGCGAGGGGCCAGAAGTCGAGCGTGAGGGGGCCGTTCTCGCCGCGGTAGATCTCGCTGTAATGCGTGTAGCTCCCGGCGGCCACCGCGACGTCGTAGTTGTTGATCGGATTCTCGACGTCCCATTCCCAGGTGGTGGTTCCATCGGGGTGATGCGTCACGCGACGCAGGCGCCCGTTCCCGACGTCGATCATCGGATCGGGCACGGTGATCGCCACGCGCTGGCTGTCGGGTTCGTCGGCCTGGGAGTCCTTGTTGGGCCACCACACGCTCGCGCCGAGTCCCTGATCCGTGGTGGCCACCCAGAGATTGCCGAGACTGTCGTGCGTCCACGTGAAGCCACCGTCCCACGGCGGGCGCTTGGCGACCTTCGGCCGGCCGTGGTAGTAGACGGTGATCGTCTTGGTCTCGCCCATCCGCTGACGGGCGGTGAGCGTCGCGAAGAACGCGTTGCCGTCGCGCCGATAGCGCACCGGGCGCCCATCCTGGAGCATGCTGTCTACGACGAGCGGCTCCTGGAGGTCGATCTGCATCTCGTGCGGCTTTCCGACCACACGGTAGGAGATCGCGTTGTAGCCGTCGATCGTGCTGTCCGCGGGATGAATCGCCGTATGCAGATCGTAGAAGGTCACGTCCCACCACGTGCGCGTGGGGCTCGTGAGCGAACCGCGCAGCGAGTCGGCGTGCGTGTAGGTGGGGACTTGGGCGGCGGCCGGCCGCGGCCACAGGGCGGCGGCGGCGAGCACCGCGATGGCGCGTTTCATCGTTGACTCCGCGTCGAATCCGCGGCGGGCGCGAGGACGTTCTGCGCGGTGACGTAGAAGCGTTCATCCACCTCGAGCCGCGCCGCGTCGGGGTCGGGCGCGGCGAGGGTTTGCCACGTCGCCGTGGGGTGGAGCCATTGCGTGCCGAGTCCCGGGATCTGCACGCGCACCGGCATCGCGAACCCGGGCACCACGTGCGTCCAGCGGTACGCGAGCGTCCCGTGCTCCACCTTGTAGTCCAGCTCGGGGACTTCGGTCGTGGTGAGGTATTCCTGGAAGACCTTGCTCAGATCTCTCCCCGCCGCGCGGCTGATGTAGTCCTGCACCTGCTGTCCCGTCACCGTCTGGTGCCAGAACGTGTGGTTCAGACCCCGCAGGATGTCTCGCCACTTCGCGTCGTCGTCCACGAGCTGCCGGATGGTCAGCAGCATGTTCGCGCCCTTGAAGTACATGTCGTTGCCGCCCCATGCCCCCACCCCGCGCGGTCCGACGATCGGACGCTTGTTTTGCACTCCCTGCCGCAGGCCGACGATGTATGCAGCGCCCGCGAGCGGGCCCGACCGACATTCGATGTACTGTCCCTCGGCGTACGTGGCGAAGGCCTCATGCACCCACATGTCGGCGTCGTCGCTCGCCGTGATGTTGTTGCCGAACCACTCGTGCGCGCTCTCGTGCACCACGATGTAATCCCACGTGAGACCGAGCCCGGTACGGGAGAGGTCGCGGCCGAGGTACCCATCCTTGTACTTGTTGCCGTAGGCGATCCCGCTCTGATGCTCCATGCCGAGGTACGGCGTCTCGATCAGCTTGTAGCCGTCCTTGTACCACGGGTAGGACCCGAACCAGTGCTCGAAGCAGCGGAGCATGGTCTTGGCCTGCTGCCACTGCACCTTCGCCGTGTCGACGTGGAACGCGAGCGGCCAGAAGTCGAGCGTCAACGGCCCCGCGGCGCCCTGCACGGTGTCCGCGAAGTGCGC
>DATFMZ010000213.1:0-8543 GCA_035266665.1 Gemmatimonadales bacterium
GTCGGGCGTCGGGAACTGGCTCGCCGGGATGATCCCCTCGATGTTGTTCCCGACGTCCACGACCACGGTGTTGTCCATGACGCGGACGATCCGGCCCTCCATCTCCGTCCCGACGGGATAGTCCTCGCCGATCTGCAGCCAGGGATCTTCCTGCGCCTGCTTGAGCCCGAGGGAGATGCGCTTGTTGTCGGCGTCGATGTTGAGGATCAGCACCTCGACGGTGTCGCCCTTCTTCACGATCTCAGACGGATGCTGGACACGCTTCGTCCACGACATGTCCGAGATGTGGATCAGGCCGTCGATGCCGGGCTCGATCTCGACGAAGGCGCCGAACGACGTGAGGTTCCGTACCTTGCCCGTGATCCGCGTGCCCACCGGATACTTCATGGGGAGCATCATCCACGGATCCTGCTCGGTCTGCTTCATGCCGAGCGAGATCTTCTCGTCCTCCGGATCGACCTTGAGCACCACCGCCTCGATGGTCTCGCCGATCGAGACGACCTTCGACGGATGCCGCACGTTGCGGGTCCAGCTCATCTCGGAGATGTGGACGAGGCCCTCGATACCGGGCTCGAGCTCCACGAACGCGCCGTAGTTGGTGATGCTCACGACCTTGCCCTGCACGCGGGAGCCCACCGGATACTTCTCGGCGACGTCCTGCCACGGATAGGGCTGGAGCTGCTTCAGGCCGAGCGAGATCCGCTCGCGCTCCCAGTCGATGTCGAGCACCTTGACCTCGAGCTCCTGGCCCATGTCCACCATCTCGGAGGGGTGGGAGACGCGGCCGTAGCTCATGTCGGTGATGTGGAGCAGGCCGTCCACGCCGCCCAGATCGATGAACGCGCCGAAGTCGGTGATGTTCTTGACCACGCCCTTCCGGACCTGGCCGACCTCGAGCTCCTTCATCAGGTGCTCGCGCTTGTGCGCGCGCTCGGACTCGAGGATCACGCGGCGGGACACGACGATGTTCCGGCGCCGCTTGTTGAGCTTGATGATCTTGAAGTGGTACGTCTCGCCGAGCAGCTCGTCGATGTTCGGCACGCGCCTGAGCGCGATCTGACTGCCGGGCAGGAACGCATCCACCCCCATCAGATCCACCACCACGCCGCCCTTGATCTTCTTCACCAGCGTGCCCTCGACGGGCTCGTCGTTCTCGTGCGCCTGGCGGATCTTCTCCCAGACGCGCATGAAGTCGGCCTTCTTCTTGGAGAGGACGACGGCGCCTTCCTGGTCCTCGAGCTTCTCGAGATAGACCTCGACCTCGTCACCGGGCTCGAGGGTCTTGGCGTCCTTGAACTCGTCCACCGATACCGCGCCCTCCGACTTGAACCCGACGTCGAGGATGACGTGGGTGTCGGTGACCCGCAGGACCTTGGACTTGACGATTTCTCCTTCGGCGATGCTCTGGAGGGTGCCCTCGTAGAGGGCGAGCATCTCCTCGTACTGCTGCTCGGAGTAGTCCTCGTCGTAGAGATCGGGACGAACGTGAATGGCTGGAGGCGGTTGGTCGAGAGCGGCGGAGCCTGGCGCGACCGAGACGGGGGTTTCAGGTGAAGAATCGACCATGGGGTGAACGAGTGTTCCAATCCAACGGTTAAGGGTGAAATGCCGCCCCCGACGACCGGGGACGGCGAGCTAGGTAGCATAGAGGTGGGAAAAGCCTATGTCAAGCTATGCAAACACCTTCCGTGCAAGGGTCACGATCCGGCCCACCTGCTCCGCGAAGGACATCCCGGTCGTGTCGATCTGCACGGCATCGGTCGCGGGGACGAGCGGGGCCACGGCGCGGGCGGCGTCGGCTCGGTCCCGGGCCTCGAGCGCGGCCGCGGCCGCGTCGAGCCCGGCCTCGTTCCCGCCTTCCTGACGGACCCGCCGCCGGGCCCGCTCCGTCGGAGTGGCCGTGAGAAAGACCTTGAGGCCCGCATCGGGGAAGACCACCGTCCCGATGTCCCGCCCGTCCACCACCACGCCCACCGGATGCTGGCCCGCCGCCTCCCGGAGGAGGACGTTCACCGCATCGCGTACCGCCGGGAGCGCCGCCACCGCCGAGACCCGCGCCGTCACCGCGTCGCTCCGCACCGCGCGGGACACGTCCGCCCCGGCCACCTCCGGACGAAAGGCGTCGGCCGCGTAGACCAGCCGGATCGGCAGGGTCCGACCGAGCGCCGCGATCCGGGCCCCGTCGTCGGGGAGCCCCGCGTCGGTCGCGGCGAGCGTGAACGCGCGGTAGAGCGCCCCGCTGTCCAGATGCGCGAAGCCGACCCGATCGGCCACCGCCCGCGCGGTCGAGGACTTCCCGGACGCCGCCGGCCCGTCGATCGCGATCACGCGGCTAGCCATCGGCGCCGATCCTGGCCAGGTGGTCGAAGAACCCCGGGTAGCTGACGGCGGCGGACGCCCGCTCGCTCAAGCGCACGTCGGCCTCGCGCACCGTGCCGAGCACGGCGAACGCCATGGTGAGACGGTGATCGTGCGCGGTCTCGATACGGCCGGCGGGTGGGCGTTCCGCGCCGCGCACCACCAGATCGTCGCCCTGCACCTCGGCCTCGATGCCCACCGCCCGCAGGTTCGACGCCACGAGCGACAACCGGTCGCTCTCCTTGACGCGCAGCTCGCCGACCGAGCGAAATGCGGTCTCGCCGCTCGCCCGCGCCGCGGCCACCGCGAGCACCGGCACCTCGTCGATCAAAGACGGAATCTCCTCAGCGATCACCTCGGTGCCCGTGAGCACCGATGGGCGCACGAGCAGGTCGGCCACCGGTTCGCCCCCCTCCTCACGCTCGTCGATCAGCTCCACCTGCCCTCCCATCCGCCGGAGCACGTTCAGATACCCGATGCGCGTGGGGTTCACGCAGACCCCTTCGATCCTGAGCTCACCGCCGTCGGCGAGCAGGGCCGCCACCACCAGAAACGCCGCCGAGGACGGGTCGGCCGGAATCGTGAGGTCGAGGGACGGAAGATTGGCCGGGACCCGGGCGCCGTCCAGCGCGAGCCGCAGGCCGTCCACCTCGATGGGCAGACCGAGATAGCGGAGCATCCGCTCGGTGTGATCGCGGGAGCGCGCGGGCTCCTCGACCGAGACCCGCACGCGCCCGATCATCGCGGCAAAGAGCAGCGCCGTCTTGACCTGCGCGCTGGCCACCGGCGGGATCCACGTGAGGTCCCGCAGGTGACCGCCCGAAATGACGAGCGGCAGGCGGTCGGGATCGTTCCCGGTGAACCGCGCGCCCATCCGCGTGAGCGGCTCGGTCACACGCCGCATCGGTCGCCGCCGAAGCGAGGCGTCACCGGTCACGCCGACGGTGAGGGCGCGTCCCGCGAGGAGGCCGAGCACGAGCCGCGCGGCGGTGCCGGAGTTGCCGCAATTGAGTGCGCCGCGGGGCTGCGACCATCGCCCCCCCCGCACCGAGAGGCGGGCGTCGGGACGGAGCGGCCCCACGTCCACGCCGAGCTGGCGGAGAATGCGCGCCGTGCTCTTCGCGTCGCCCGCGGTGAGCGCCCCCCCCAAGCAGCTCCGACCTTCGGACAGCGAAGCCAGGAAGAGCGCCCGGTGGGTGATGCTCTTGTCACCGGGCGGGCGAACCTTCCCCCGGACGATCATCGGCCGAGCCGCCCGCGCCAGCGCGCGCCCTCGTCGAGCCAGCGGGTCACCGCCTGGGCGTCCCCGTCGCGGAGCGCCGTTCGCAGGCGATCAAGCTGATCATCCAGTCCGTCGATCGCACCGAGCACGGCATTCCGGTTGAGCAGCAGGACGTCGCGCCAACGTTCGATGCCGTCCAGCGCCGCACGCGTCGTCTCGCCGGCACTCGCCGCGTAGGTCACGCCCTTCGGCCCGTGTCGCGCCATCGCGCCCGCGAGCGCCGCGGCAACCACGTGGGGGAGATGGGTGGTCCATCCGGCCACGGCATCGTGTGCGGGCGCGTCGGTGCGGACCGGCGACGCCCCAACGACCGCCTCCCAGAAATCGGCGATCTCGCGCACGGCGTCTTCGGCCGGACCACTCGGCGTCACGTAGACCACCGCGTCACGCAGCAGCTCCGGGCTCGCCGCGTCGAATCCCCGCCCGCGTGGCGAGACGAGGGGATGCGATCCGGCAAACCAGGGCGCGAGTCCGAGCGATGCCGCGAGCGCGGCGATGGGTGCTTTGACACTCGTCACGTCGGTGACGAAGACCCGCCGCTCGACGATCGTCGCGGCGAACCGGCGGAGGAGCTGGAGGGTCACGGCGGGCGGCGTCGCCAGAACGACGAGCTCGGCCGTGCGCATGATGGGACGGACTCCGGTGGCGAGCTCCGTGAGCGCGCCGGCGCGCGCCGCGGCCACGCCATCGCCCGCGGGGACGGAGTAGCCGACGATGCGCGGCACGCCCGCACGCGCGGCACGCCAGGCGACCGACCCGCCGATCGCCCCGAGCCCGACGATTCCGAGCGTGCGGGGACGCATCGTTCAGCCGCGAGACGCGATCAGCACGCCGACCACGTACATCACGATGATCGCGAGCGCGAGGAGCGCCACGCGCGGCGCGTGGCGCCGCAGCGCCAGCGCCAACCCGGCGAGCACCACGATGGGAGAGCTCACCAGCAGCAGTACCCCGACGTCGATGAGGTGTGTCCCGATCGGCACGCCGCCCCATTGCAGGAGAAACCCGCCGACCATGAGCCCGACGGCGGATCCGGCGAGCGCCGCGAACCCGCGCCCCGCCCACCGCTCGGCGCCCGGCAGCCAGCCGTCGTCAGGTGTGCGCGAGTCCATGGCGTACCATCTCGTAGGCGACGTAGAGGAGGAGGAGCGCGAACGCGCCCTTGAGCGCGCGGGTATCGAACCGGTGCCCGACCAGCGCGGCCACACCGGAACCCGCGATCGTGCCGAGCGCCGTGGCGGCGGCGACGCGGAAGTGCACGTCACCCCGCACCAGATAGATCATCGCACCAGTCGCGGTGGTGAGACCGATCATGTAGATACTGGTCGCGGTGGTGCGCTCGAAGTCCAGATCCATGAGCAGATTCAGCACCGGGACCTTGAGGACGCCGCCGCCCACGCCGAGGAGCGACGAGATGACGCCGGCCCCCGTGGACGCTGCGCGCGCCCAGTGGATGTGGGTCTTCCTCGGCCCGTCGGCCTTGCGGCGCGGCCACATTTTGTACCCGGTATAGCCGAGCAGCGCCGCGAAGGCGAAGTAGAGCGGCGCCGCCGGAATGAAGCCGGCCACCAGGCCGCCGACCACGGCGCCGAAGACCGTGAACGATTCGAGCTCGATCGCGAGGAGCAAGGACACCCGCGCGCGCGGCAGGTGTACGATCGAACTCGCCACCGACGTCGCGACGATGCAGACGAGGCTCGTCGCCACGGCGGCACGGAGCGGGACGCCCATGATGAGCGCGAGGCCCGGCACGAGGATCACCCCGCCGCCGATCCCGAGCAGGGCGCCGATCACCCCGGTGCCGAGGCCGATGCCGAAGAGTGCGAGGAATTCAGCGCCCGACATGATGCCGCAATCAAAGCGCCCCCCGATACGTGGCGCAAGCGGCAGTGATAGAATAGTTACACGGTCTTCCCGCATCCCCTCGAGAAAGGACTGCCCGTGCCCGGACGTCGCCGCCTCCTGTCGTGCTGCGCCGCGCTCGTCATCCCCACCGCACTGGTCGCGCAGACGTCGACCCGCATTCCGCCGCGGCCCGTGCAGCCGCCCGCCGCCTATCGGGCGGCCCTGGAGCGCGGAACGCGCGACACCTCCGGCCGGCCGGGCCCACGCTACTGGCAGCAATCGGTGGCCTATCGCATTCGGGCGGGGCTCGACGTGGCCACCGGGCGCCTCACCGGCGGCGAGGTGGTGACCTACCGCAATCATTCTCCCGACACGCTGACCACGATCCTCTTTCACGTGGATCAGAACGTCTACGCGCCCGGCGCGCCGCGTAATCGCGGCGTTCCGGTGACAGGCGGGGTGACCATCGACAGCGTCACGGTGAACGGCACCGCCGTGACCACGCACGCGTTCGGCAGCGGCTACTACGCGGAGCCCACGCTCATGGTGGTGCCCCTCCCCACCCCGCTCCCGCCCGGCGACTCCGCGCGTGTCGCGATCGGGTGGGCGTACACGGTGCCGCCGGCGCCCACCTTCCGCTCCGCCGACCTCGATCACGACGTGTTCGCCGTCGGCCAGTGGTATCCCCGCGTCGCCGTCTACGACGACCTCTACGGCTGGGATCACACGCCGTATCTGGGCGACGGGGAGTTCTACCTGGAGTACGGTGACTTCGACGTCACGCTCACACTCCCCGCGGGCTGGCTCGTGGGCGCCACCGGCACGCTCGAGAATCCCGCGGCCGTGCTTCCGGCGCCGGTCCGCGCACGGCTCGCGCGGGCAGCGCAAAGCGATTCCGTCGTGCACGTCGTCACCGCGGATGCGCGCGGTCCCGGCCGTGCCACCATGGGACGCGCCGGCCAAACCCTCACCTGGCACTACACCGCCCACGACGTGCGCGACTTCGCGTGGTCCACGAGCGCCCACTACGTGTGGGATGCGGTGCGCGGTCCGAGCGGGGCCGTCGTGCATACGCTCTATCGGCCGCAGTTCGCCGCGTGGAAGGATGCGTGGCGCTACGGCGTCCACGCGCTCCGGTCCATGGGGTCGCTCGTCGGACCCTACCGCTACCCGCAGCTCACCGTGACCGAGGGCCCGATCCCGGGGATGGAGTACCCGATGATCGTGTTCATCCGCGGCGGGCGGTCGGCGCAGTCGCTGAGCGGCGTGATCATTCATGAGTCGAGCCACCAGTGGTTCCCGATGATGGTCGGCTCGATGGAGGCAAAGCACGCCTGGATGGACGAGGGATTCGTCACGTACTGGGAGGCGCTCGAAGAAGCCTCGTACTGGCATGATTCGGTGCCGGCCTGGGGCGGGAATCGCTTCTATCTCGCCTACGCGGGGACCGAGCAGGAGGTCCCGCTCATGCGCCACACGGATCTCGTGACACCGTACGGCCAGCGGACGCTCGCGGCGTACACGAAGCCCGCCGTGGTGCTCGGAGCGCTCCGCGCGGTGGTGGGCGACTCCGTGTTCCTCCAGGCGTTCCGTGACTACTTCCGGTCGTGGAGCCTCAGGCATCCGCAGCCGTGGGACTTCTTCGCGACGGTCGAGCGCCACGCGGGCCGGAAGCTCGACTGGTTCTGGCGTCCGCTCTTCTATGAGACCGACGTCCTCGATCAGGCGGTGCGTCGCGTCGACGTGACGGGTGATTCGTCGGTCATCACGCTGGCCGACTCGGGTGACGTGATTCTCCCGACGCCGCTCGCGATCACCCGCGCCGACGGCACCGTGCTCCATGACACGGTCGCCGCCACCCGATGGCTCACGACGCGGCAGATTGCCGTTACCGTCCCCGGCCGCGTGACGGGCGTCGTGATCGACCCGGCGTACGCGTTTGCAGACGTGAACCGCTCCAACGACGTGTGGCCGCGGGCCGGCGGCGCGGCCGGGACACGATGACGGGAATGCGGACGGATTGGCCCGGCGATCTTGCCGGGGCGGCCGATCGCGCGGTACCATGCAAGCGTCCCCGTGAGCGGGACCTCGCACCCCACAAGATCGGAGGCACGATGACCCACGGCGCCGGCAGGGTTGGCATCGCCACCACCACCGCATGCGCGCTGCTCGTAGGCGTGCCGCTCGCGGCGCAGTCCGCGCAGCGTCCCGATACCGCCTTCACGCGCGCGGTCATCGAGTACACCACCGATCCGCACTTCCTCCCCGCCTCGGTGGATTCCCTGCCGCTCGATCCGAAGGTGCCGTCGCCCCAGCAGTACTTCGGCACGATCATCGGTGCCCCCGGCGTCATGCATCACACGACCGAGATCTACGGCTATTTCGCGGCGCTCGCGAAGGCGACCCCGCGCGTGGCGCTGGACACGCTCGGCCGGAGCGAAGAGGGCCGTGCGATCATCCTGGTCATCGTGGGCGACAGCGCGACGGTCGCCCGGCGGAACGCGTACCGCGAGCTCACGGCGCGGCTCGCCGATCCACGAACGCTGCCGGCCTCCGAGCTCGACCGCGTGCTCGATCGCGCCAAGCCGATCTACTACGTCAACGCGGGACTCCACTCGGCGGAGATGGGCTCACCTGAAATGGTGATGGAGCTCGCCTACCGGCTGGCGGTGGACGATCGCCCGGCGATCGCCCGGATTCGCGACAACGTGCTCGTGTTGATCAATCCCGTCTCCGAGCCGGACGGCCGCGACAAGCAGGTGGACTGGTACGACCGCTACACCAAGTCCCGCAAAGTCTGGGACGACGGCTTCCCGCGCAGCAGCCCGTACTGGGGGAAGTACATCTTCCACGACAACAACCGTGACGGGATCCAGATGACGCAGGCGGTGACAAAGACGACCGACGCCGCGTTCTACACCTGGCATCCGACGGTCATGCACGACCTGCACGAGTCCATCCCCCTCCTCTACGTCTCGACCGGTACGGGTCCGTACAACGAGTACACCGACCCGATCACGATCGGCGAGTGGCAGACGATGGCCAACAACGACATCCG
>DATFMZ010000214.1:0-27991 GCA_035266665.1 Gemmatimonadales bacterium
CGTGGATGAGATCACCGGCTGGGAGTCCCTGTCGGATGTCGTGCTGATCGATCAGTCGCCGATCGGTCGTACGCCGCGCTCCAATCCGCTGACGTACATCCGTGCGTTCGACGAGATCCGTGCCCTCTTCGCCGATCAGCCGCTCGCCCGGGCCCGCGGCTATGATGCCGGAACGTTCAGCTTCAACGCGCCCGCCGGCGGCCGGTGCCGCGTCTGCGAGGGCGCCGGCCACGTGCAGATCGAGATGGTTTTCCTCGCCGACGTGTTCGTCCCGTGCGAAGCGTGCGGCGGCACCCGGTTCGAGCGCGAGGTGCTCGACGTCAAGATCAAGGGCCTCTCCATCGCGGACGTGCTCGAGCTCACCGTCGAAGACGCGATCACGCGGTTCCGGCATCAAGAGCGGCTCGGGCGGTCCCTCTGGCACCTCCAGCAGGTGGGACTCGGCTATCTGCGCCTCGGCCAGCCCGCCACCACGCTTTCCGGCGGCGAGGCGCAGCGGCTGAAGATCGCCCGGCAGCTCGCCACCGTCGCGAAGACCAGCGGGCGCCGACTCTACATCCTGGATGAACCGACGACGGGTCTCCACCTCGACGACGTCCGCACCCTCCTCAAGGTCCTCGACCGGCTCGTGGATGCCGGCCACACGGTGCTCGTGATCGAGCACCATCTCGACGTGATCAAGCGGGCCGACTGGATCCTCGACCTGGGCCCGGAAGGAGGCGGCGCGGGTGGGCGCATCGTCGCGGCCGGCACACCCGAAACGGTCGCCGCCGCCGACACCCACACGGCCCGCGCCCTGCGGCCGGTCCTGGAAGCGGACGCACTCGAGGCGGCGAGCCGTTGACCTCGGCGCCCGCGCGCGCAATCTTGTCGGCCATGCGACTCCCTCTGGTAGCCCTCGTGGTCGCCGCGTCCGCGGTCGCCGCTCCGCTCACCGCGCAAGACACCACCGGCGCCATTCCCACCCAAGGGATCGTGACCGGCGCCACCACGGGGTACGTCGTCCACCCGGGCGACGTGCTCGACATCCACGTGTGGGGGCAGGACGCTTTCTCGGGCAAGTTTCAGGTGGACGTCAACGGCATGATCCAGTATCCGGTCATCGGTGACGTCAACACGAGCAACCTGACGATCGCACAGATCCGCGACACCCTGCGCGCGGGGCTCTCGCAGATCTTCACCACGCCCTTCGTGACCGTCACCCCGCTGTTCCGGATCGCCGTCCTCGGAGAGGTCTTCCGGCCCGGCCTGTACACGGCCGATCCGACCATGACCGTGATCGACGTCGTGGCGATGGCCGGCGGCGCGAACTCGTCCGGCAACATGAGTAAGATCCGGGTGCTGCGCGGGGGGAAGGCCACCGAAGTCCGCTTCGATGCCGGCGCCCTCGGCGGCCGCAGCCTCGCGGAAATCGGCGTGCGGTCGGGCGATGAGATCGTGGTGCCGCGGAAGTCGTTCACGCGCGAGGACCTCGGGATCGTGCTCGCCGCGGCGCAGGTCGCACTCTCCGTCGCCATCTTCATCGCGGTGCACTGACCCCGCCGGACGCGCCTTGAATCCGCCCGAGCGCCTGGTTAGACTCGGTACCGGTTCATACGATCCCGAGTAGCTCAGCTGGTAGAGCAGGCGGCTGTTAACCGCCGGGTCGGGGGTTCGAGTCCCTCCTCGGGAGTCCGGCATCACGGAAAGACGCGGGGGCGGCACCGAATGGTGCCGCCCCCGTTTGTTCATCTCGCCGGTGTCCCCGCCGTCACTTGGCGGCTGGAGCCTCCACCGGAACGCGGCGCGGCTTCGCGGTCTCCACCTTCGGAAGATGCACCGTGAGCACCCCGTCGTCGAACCGGGCACTCACCCGCCCGGCATCCACCGAACCGGGAACCTGGAAGCTGCGCTCGAAGCGACCATAGCGCCGCTCGATCAGGTGATAGGTACCGTCTTCCGTACCCTCTTCCGCCGACTGCTTCTTCTCGCCCGAGATCGTGAGGACGCCGTTCTCCAACTGCACGTCTACGTTCTCCGATGCGAGCCCGGGCAGCTCCACCTGGACCCGGATATCGTCCTTCGTCTCGCGCACGTCCACCGGCGGCGCCCACGTCGCGCCGTCGAAGCTTGACCCACGTGCGCCCACCACGCGGTCCAACATCCGATCCAGCTCGCGACGCGCGCTGAACGCCTCATCCCACATCGCGGGAACGTTGGTCCGCCAAAGTGCCGGGAACACCATAGATGCCTCCTCCTTGCATACGGTCGGTCGCTCGCGTCCGGGCCCCATGCGCCCGGCGCTCCGCGCGCGACCTCATGCAGGGGAAGTGCCAGCCGGCTCGGTCAAATTTGCAGACGCGCTCGACCGATCTGGCAAACCTCCATGCCTATGTGACCGAGAGGTCCGGGGGAAGCGCCGCGACCGCCGCCCGAACGTCCTCGAGCCCCGCCTCCATGCGATCCCGATGGGTCCGGAAGGAGAGGACACAGATGCGGATGAGCAGCCGGCCGCCGATCGTGGTGGTGGTGAGATAGACTCGGCGCCTGGCGTTGACCCGATCCAGGACGGTCTGCGTGAGCCGGTTCACCTCGTCGAGGGACCGCCCATTCCGCCGGACCGCGAACGCCACGATCGACAACTGCGGCGGTGCGAGGACCTCGAGCTCCGGAATCTCGGACAGCCGATCCGCAGCCCACCGCGCCAGCTCGAGCTTCTCGGTGAGACTCCGGCGAAAGGCCTCCACGCCACGGAGACGAAGCGGGAGCCATACGCGAAGTCCCCGGAAGTCGCGCGACAGCTCGGGAGACATGTTGCAGAAGTCGGGGAACTCGTCGCTGTCCTGCATCGCGGGCAGATAGGCGGCATCGAGCCGGTGGGCCCGTGTCAACGCGGCGCCATCCCGGACCAGCAGGCACCCGGTCCCGTACGGCAGGAAGAGTCCCTTGTGCGGATCGAGCACGATGGAGTCCGCCTCGCCGATCCCCGCGAGCGCCGCCCGGCCCGCGTCGGTCAGGACGAAGAACCCGCCGTACGCGGCGTCCACGTGCAGCCAGATGCGCTCGGAGCGCGCGAGCGCCGCCGCCCCCGCGAGATCGTCCACCGCCCCGGTATTCGTCGTGCCGCCGCTCACGACGACGAGGAACGGCTCCCAGCCCTCTCGCCGGTCATCCGTGATCTGGCGGGCCAGCGCGTCCAGCCGGATGCGGAACGCATGGTCCGACGGCACGACCCGCACGTTCGCCGCGGGAAACCCCGCGAGCATCGCCGCCTTGGCCACCGAGTGATGCGCCTGGTCCGAGACGTAGATCGCGCCGCGACGGAAGTCCTCCGGCAACCGCTCCCGGCGCGCCGTGACCAGGGCGGAGAAGTTGGCGAGCGACCCTCCGGACGTGAGGATCCCGCGGGCCGTCTCCGGATATCCCACCATCTCGGCAAACCATCGCAGGACGTTCGCCTCCAACTGGACCAGACCCGGCGCGGCAAGCCACACGCCCACGTACCGATTGATCGCGTCGGAGACGAGATCGGCGACCGCCGCGTCGAAGATCCCACCGCCCGGGATGTAGGCGAGGTAACCCGGACCCGCCGTATTGAAGCTCGTGGGTACCGCGCGATCGAAGACGATCCGCAGGAGCTCGTCGAACGACGTGCCCCGCTCGGGAAGCGGTTCCACCAGCGAGCGCGCGAGCTCGTGAGCACCTGCGGGGTTGGACGCGGGCTGATCGGGAAGCGACATGATGTGCGTCACGATCCGCTCCATCGCGGCATCCACGAGCCGCCGCATCTCCGCCGCGCTCGGCTCGAGTGGATAGTCCGGTGTGGGCGAGGCGTTCATGTGCTGAATTGTAGCGGGCATCCGTGGTGGAAGGTATCTTCGGCTGACGACCTCGCTGCGAGACTCACGCATGACACCGATCGACATTCGCGCGCTCGTCAAACTGCCCGTCGACCCCGCCGAACACGACGCCATTCGGGCCGAGTGGACCCGGCATTCCATCGCGGAAGATGCCCGTGACATTCCGGGGCTGATGGCGACGCTGGCGCCCGACTGCGTCTACGAGGTCCCGCAACGCGGACGCCGCTGGGAGGGGCATGCGGGCGCCACCAGATTCTACGAAGCGTTGCTTGCCGCCTTCCCCGACATCCACTTCGCGCTCACGAACATCGTGATCGGCCCGCAGGGCGTGTACGAAGAAGCGCTCGCGACCGGGACCCACAAGAAGGAATGGCTCGGCTTCGCGCCGAGCGGGAACCACGTGGAGTTTCGCGTCATCATTTATTTTCCGTGGGATCGCGAGTGCAAAAAATTTCGCGGCGAGCGAGTCTTCTTCGATCTCGGTCAGAATAGCTGATGCGTTACCCAACGCCGGGGCGGACAGTCTTTCCTGCAAACCCCGGTCACGCCGAGAGCATCGGACCCGGGCCGGACCTCATCCGCTGGAGGACTCGCCACATGCGCAGACATAAGGGCCTCACCGGCCTGCTCGCCGTTACCGCTGCCGCCGCGCTGGCCGCCGGATGCTCGAGCACCGGCAACCCGCTCACGGGCACGAACGGCTCTCAGCTGGCTCCCGTCGTCGTGACCCTGCACGCCGCTTCGCCTACGACGTCCGGGGCGACGTCTGGCGCGCCGATCATGGCCGATCCGGGCATGGGCGGCTGGGGCGGCGAGCACTTCTGGTGGCATGGGATGTCGCTCACGCCGTCGTCGCTCAAGGTCGTCGTGACGGCCGTCTCGTTCCTGCCGACCTCCGCCGACACCATCGCCGCGGACTCGGGTTCGGCCGCCGACTCGGCGCAAGCCGACACGAACGCCGCGAACGACTCCACGGACGCCGATTCCGCGGAGAGCGCCGACTCGTCGAAGGCCGACTCGAGCAGCGCGGACTCCGCGGAGTCCGAGCACGAGAGCAACGAAGGCGACCGTTGGGATCACGCCGGCTGGATCACGGTGCAGCTCGCGGAGCCGGATACGATCGATCTCCTGGCGCTGCCGGTCGACAGTTCGAAGGCGATCGTGATCGCCACGGACAGCATCCCGGCGGGCACCTACGGCCGCGTCCGGCTCGAGGTGAGCGGTGGCAGCGTCACCTTCGACTCCACCGTCACCGTGCGACACGGGATCACCTTCCAGGCGGACAGCGCGTATCCGCTGACCATCCCGTCCGGCGCGCAGAGCGGGATCAAGACCAACGTGTCGTTCACGGTCTCGGCCGATAGCACCGGCACGCCGGCCCCAATCCAGCTCATCTTCGATCCGACGAACACCTTCACGCATCTGACGGTCACCGGAAACGGCAAGATCCTTCTGGCTCCGGTGTTCCGCTGCGAAGGCCCGCACGACTGAGCACCATGGCGTGCCCAGGCCCGCTCCCCAGCGGACGGGCCTGGGTCGCCCGCAGTACCACACGCCGATCCCACTCGACACTTCTCCTGATCAGTTCCGGAGCCTCGCTATGCGCTTCCGATTCACGCACCTCCTTGCTCCCGCCATGCTCGCGACCGTCGCGGCATGCAGTTCGTCAACCAACGGGCTCACCGCCACGTCACAGGTACGACTGAGCCAGATGCCCATCACGGCGGCGCAACCCATGGTCACCGGCATCAACGCGGACGTTTCGGGTGGCGCCGCGGCCATCGCCGCCGATACCGTCAAATCGCTCACGGTCATGGTGGATTCCATTTCGTATCTCCCACAGGCCGACACCGCCGACTCGGCGAGCGCCGCGTCATGGGTGTCACTCCCGCTCGGCAGCCCGGTCCAGATCGACCTGAGCACCCTGCCCACCGACTCGGCGTCGGCCATCGTGCTCGCGTCCGGAACGGTGCCGGTGGGGACCTACGGCATGGTGCGCCTCTTCGTCGACTCCGCGACCATCGCGTTCAAGGGACCGATCGCGCTCGGCGGAGCACTCACCCTGAAGGCCGCCACCACCTACGCCGTCACGATTCCGTCGAGTGCCCAGACCGGCATCAAGACCCACGTGACCTTCACCGTGAGCGCCGACCAGGGCGGCGCCGCGAACGCCGCGTATCTCCTGTTCGATCCCGCGGCAACCTACGCGAACGTCACGGTGACCGGAACGGGCAACGTGATGCTCGCCCCCGTGATCCACTGACGCCGGCCGAACCGCACCATGCGAACGCCCGCGACGGGATACTCCGTCGCGGGCGTTCGCGCGCTACCTTGTCGGCATGCCCACCATCGACACGCTGCCGACCCCCGCGCTCCTCCTCGATCTCGATCGCCTCGACGCCAACCTGACGCGGATGGCGGCGCGCTGCCGCGCGCTCGGCGTGGCCCTGCGCCCGCACGTGAAGACACACAAGTGCCTCGAGATCGCCGAGCGCCAGCGAGCCCAGGGCGCGCGCGGGATCACCGTCTCGACGCTCGAGGAAGCGCGCACGTTCGCGGACCACGGCTTCGACGACATCACGTGGGCCTTCCCGGCGATCCTCAACCGCATCGATGAGGTCGTGCAGCTCGCGCGCCGGGTCCGGCTCGGGCTGGTAGTGGATTCCGAGGAGGCGGTGGACGCGCTCGAGGCCACGGGGGAGGCCCTCATCGTCTGGCTCAAGGTGGACTGCGGCTATCATCGCGCCGGCGTCTCACCGGACGACCCGCGCGCCCTGACCATCCCCCGACGCGTGGCGGCATCGACCGCGCTGCACTTCGCCGGCATGCTGACGCATTCCGGCCATGCGTATACCGCCCCCAATCGCGCGGTGCGGCGTCGCGTGGCCGAGGACGAGCGCCGCGCGGTGGCCGAGCTGCGGGAGCGGCTCGCGGCGGAAGGCATCGCGGGCGAGGCGAGCGTGGGCTCGACCCCCGCGATGGCCGTGGTCGAGAGCCTCACCGGCGTCACCGAAGCACGGCCCGGCAACTATGCCTTCTACGATGGCATGCAGGTGGGACTCGGCTCGTGCGCGGCCACCGACTGCGCGGTGACGGTCCTGGCGAGTGTGGTCTCCGCACAACCGTCCGCGCGGCACGCGGTGATCGACGCCGGGGCCCTCGCGCTCTCCAAGGACGCCGGGCTGCCCGGCGCGGACTTCGGGATGGGAGCGATCTACGATGACTACGCGGCGGGCACATTCCGGGACGATGCGCGCGTGACTGGGCTGAGCCAGGAACACGGGATCGTGTCGGCGCGGCTCCCCATCGGGGCGCGTGTCCGCGTCCTTCCCAATCACTCGTGCCTGACCGCGGCGTGCTTCGATCAGTATGCGGTGGTGCGGGGCGAGGAGGTCCTCGACCACTGGCGCATCCACCGCGCGCGCTGAGCTAGTCCATGCGGCGGCGGCCGCGGCGCGCCTCGAGCTCGGCGACCACCTGGCTGAGGGAGGTGTCGTGCGCGGTGAGCTCGACCAACACGTGGAAGAGCAGATCCGCGGCCTCGGCCCGCGCCTGCGTCCGCGATGTGGCCTCGACCAGCTCGGCGGCCTCCTCGAGAATCTTCGCGTGGCGCGCGACGGCGTCGTCCAAGAGCCCGCGTGTATAGCTCGACGTGTCGGGTGCCTGCGCGCGCTCGCGGATCACCTCGTCGAGCTGCTCCAGGGAGAAGGGCCGGCTCCCGAAGCACGACCAGCTCCCGGTGTGACACACCGGTCCCGCGGGCACGACGTGGAAGATCACCGCGGCGCGTTCACAGTCGGGCTCGACCCGAACGAGCGCCTGCCGGTTCCCCCCCTCGTCACCCATGCGCCGGCGTCCCCGCTGGTGCTCGTAGAGCACGGTCTCCCCCGACTCAATCGCCTCGACCAGGGTTTCCCGCGTCGACTCGCCGAGCATCAGGACGCGCCCGTCGCGCGCATCCTGGACGATGGTCGGCAACGTGCCGGCAACCCGCTCCCAATCGAGCACCGCCGCGAAGGCGTCGGACCATCCCAACGTCCCGCGATAGATCGCGGTCCCGACCTGGGCGTCGATCCCAATCCGGTCGAGCGCGACGACTTCGTCGACCGACGTGATCCCGCCCGCCGCCGTGACCGGGAGCTCCACCGCCTGGACGAGTGCCTTCACCCGGTCCATGTCGAGCCCGCGCTCGGTGCCCTCGCGCTCCACGATCGTGTACACGAATCCGGCCACGTACGGCGCGAGCCGCGTGGCGCGCTCGAGCGGCGATTCCCCGCCATCGAACGTCCATCCATGGTCGACGATCTTGTCGTCCCGGGCATCGAGGGCCACCAGGATGCGTGCCGCCGGGAGCTCCTGGAGAAACTCGGGCTCCGCGCGCGTCCCGATGACGAGCGTCCGCGCTCCGGCTTTGAGCAGGCGCATCGCCCGCTGGACGTCCCGGACGCCGCCGCTCACGCGGCACGGGGCGATCCCGCACAACTCTTCGACCAGCGACAGGTTGTCTCCCGTACCAAGGGCAGCGTCGAGATCCACGACGGCAATCTCGCCGATGCGGCCGAACTCGCGCGCCAAATCGCGCGGATCGCGCTCCGATGCCTGCTCCATCCCCCGGCCCTGCCGCGTCTGCGCCGCACGCCCCTTGGAGATGCCGATACTCGGAACCAGCATGATGCCCCCCTATCGAACGATCACCCGTTCTCGACCGCCGTACGCACGCGCATCACATCGACCATCTCATCCGCGCGCGTCAGCAGCCCGAGCGGACGATACCGCCGGAGCAACGCCTCATGTGCCGCCCGCCCCTCGGTAATGCCGATGGCGGGGACTCCGGCGCGCCGCGCCGCGAGCAGATCGGCGGGTGCATCGCCGATCATCCAGGCGTGTCGCACGCCGACGTGCCGGAGCGCCACCCGGAGTGGCGCAGGATCCGGTTTCTTTCCCGGTGCGTCGTCCACGGTGACGACGGCCGAGAAGCACGCCCGCAGGCACCGGCGCGTGAACGCCAGGTCCGCATGCAGTCGCGGACGCCCAGTCACGATCGCGAGTGGCACCCACGCCGCGAGGTGACGCAACGCACCGAGCGAGATGAGCCACCGCTCCGTGCGGACGAGGCCGGGACGGCCCGCGGTACCAAGGTAGAGCGCGTCGAACCGCCGCTCCACCTCGGCGCGCGGAGGGCGCCGACCGAGGCGTGCCAGAGCCATCAGCACGGCGTCGACGTCGTCGTTCGCCGCGGGCGAGCGCTTCACCGCGAGCACTCGCGCCCGGGACGGAGGCCGGCGAGGCGCCAGGAAGCTCGCCACGGTGCGCACGATCGCTTCCTCGTACGAGCCGGTGACGTCGACCAGCGTTCCGTCCAGATCGAACAATAATGCCTGCGGAGCCGGCGCGAGGAGCGGCGGTAGTAGGTCGCCCACACGCCGGACCGCGTCCGCCGAGGTCCAGGTGAGTCGCACCGTGCCGGGACGGCCAACCGTCCGGCGCGCCGCCGTAGCGGCGATGTCGCGGGCCTGAAAGAACCGCGCGACCGCCCGCGCCCGGGCGGAATCGCCCAGTGCGAGATCCACACCGCGGCGGCCGATCGCGTGGGCGCGCACGCCCCAGCGTGCCGCGAGGCGGCGTAGCGACCCCGCGGCGTCACGCACCGTGCGCTTCCCGCCGATAGACGACACGCCCCTCCACCACCGTCACGTCGACGCACACGTCGGCGATTTCCGTCGGATCGATGTGCAGCACGTCACGGGAGAGCACCGCGAGATCGGCATACCGGCCCGGCTCGAGCGTACCGAGATCGTGGTCCCGGACGTTCGCGTACGCGTTGTGACGCGTATAGGCGGCCAGGGCCTCCGCCACGGTGATCTTCTCCCCGGGCACCCACCCATCGGGGTGCGCTCCATCAGGCGTGCGCCGTGTGACGGCCGCGTACACCCCGAGCAGCGGATCGAGCGGTGCCACCGTCCAATCACTCCCAAACGTGACGACCGCTCCGCCATCGAGCAGGGACCGGATCGGATACGCGGTACGCACCCGCTCGGGGCCAATACGTCGCTCGGCCCAACGTCCGTCGTCGATGGCGTGCGCGGGCTGCATCGACGCGATCACGCCCTCGGCACCGAAGCGCCGGATCGCCGCGGGCGTGAGGTGCTGCGCATGCTCGATTCGGAATCGCCGATCGGCGGGACCGTTGGCGGCGCGCGCGGCCGCGAACGCATCGAGCAACCAGTCGTTGGCTCGATCACCGATCGCGTGGACCGCGAGGCGGAGGCCCGCGGCGTCCGCCGCCCGGATGGACGCGGCGAGCTCCGTGGGATCCGTGATCGTGAGGCCGGTCGTCTCCGGCGCGTCGGCGTACGGGGCGTGGAACCATGCCGTCGTCGAGCCGAGCGATCCGTCCACGAACCCCTTCACGAGCCCCCATCGCACGCGGTCGTCTCCTGTCCCTTCGCGCGCGACGTAGGACGCCATCCGTTCCCATGTCGCGATCGGCACGGCCACGTACGCACGTAGCGGCAGCCGACCCGCCGCCGCGGCACGCCGATAGGCCTCGAGCCCCGCCCAGCTGGCCTCGCCCCCGCCCATGTCGGTGATGTGCGTGACGCCACGTGCCACCGCGTGGCCGGCCGCCGCCGCCAGGGCCGTATCCACCGCCTCCGCGGACGGTGGCGGAATCACGTGCGCAACGAGCTCGAGCGCCATGTCCTTGAGGATTCCGGTGGGACGACCATCCGGGCCACGCACGATGGTCCCCCCGGGCGGATCGGACGTCTCGGGGCCGATGCCCGCGAGCGTGAGCGCCCGTGTGTTGGCGAGCGCCATGTGCGCGTCCATCCGCGTCACCAGCACGGGCGTCTCCGCCGTCCGCTCGTCAATCCAGTCCCGGTGGGGCAAGGTTCCTCCCCAACGCTCGTGGTCCCAGGCCCCCCCTGTGACCCACGCGCCAGGGTGCGACTCGGCGAACGCCGCGATCCGCTCGGCGAACTCCCCCGGATCGCGCGCGTCGCGCAACTGTACGGCGGCGAGCTCGAAGCCGCCGGCCACGAAGTGCGTGTGGTTGTCCATGAAGCCCGGCACGACGCGGCGGCCCTCGAGGGCGATGCGCTCCGTACGCGGCCCCGCGAGCGCTTCGATCGCTGCGTCGTCACCCAGCGCGAGCACACGTCCAGCGCGCACGGCAAGTGCCGTCGGTTGCCCGTGCAGCGCTCCCGACGTTCCCCCGCTCCAGATGGAGCCCCCCCAGAGGATCAGGTCTGCATGGCCGGATACTTGGGGCGTGCCGTCCTCTTTTCTGGACATGTCCTGGTCTCCTCGTGCCGAAACGCGATCGAGGAAACTACAGCCAGCCGTGTGGCGACACCACGACTAGTGCGCCTCGGTCCGCCCCACGGCCGTCGGCCCACGACGCGGCAGAAGCCAAGGCGAGACCACGGTTTCTGGCGCTTGTGAGCACTGACTCGCAACGTCGTGATAAAGATGCGAGTACTCACTATTACAGGCGGCCTTCGATCTTGCCAGATCGCACCTGTGCCACATGTGGCGAGCATGACCCAAATAATTACAAATCACATACTTGAGGGATAATGGGTTCCGCCGGCAGCCGCCGCCCTGGTAAATTTGGACCCGATGCCACTGCCACGCATGTATGGCCACGAGTCACTTCGGAGCCGGCTGGAGGATGCCTTAGCCTCCGGCCGGTTCCCGCAAGCAGCCCTGTTGCTGGGGCCGGCGGGCGTGGGCAAGCAACGCCTAGCGCTCTGGATTGCCCAGGGGCTGCTGTGTGAGCGCGGCCCGGGGGCGCCCTGCGGCGCGTGTACCAGCTGCCGCCAGGCGGCCGCGCTCGGGCACCCGGATCTCCATTGGATCGTCCCAGTCCCGCGCCCCAAGGCGTCCGATCCGGACAAACAGGTGGATGAGGCGCGGAACCTGATCGGTGAGGCCGTCCAGGAACGTCGCGCCCAACGGGCCTATCGCCCGGTGGACGGCATGGTCGGCCACCCGCTCGCCTCCATCCGGTACGTCCAGCGCATCGCAGCGCTCACGCCGTACCGGGCGACGCACAAAGTGATCGTGCTCGGGAACGCCGATCGCCTGGTCCTCCAGGAGGCGAGCCCCGAGGCGGCGAACGCGCTGCTCAAACTGCTGGAGGAACCGCCGGCCGACACCGTGCTGTTGCTGACGGCGAGCCAGCCACAGGCCCTTCTCCCCACCATCCGCTCCCGGGTCGTGCCGATCCGGGTCGGGCGGGTGCCGGACGAAGCGGTACGGGAGTTTCTGGTCACCGAGCTCAATCCAGCCCCCGCCCGCTCCGAGCTGGAGCGTCGGGTGCTGCTCGCGGAAGGAAGCATCGGCCGGGCACTCGCGGACGACGGCGCCGGATCGGGCGGTCAGCACGCGGCGGAGGAGGTCCTGCGCGCGGTCTCCCGCGGGCCGGCGGGGTGGTCCCTCCGGGCCTTGGGCCAGGCGCCCTGGGCCGCGCGGGGTGACTTCAGCACGATGCTGGATGCCCTCGCGCTCTCCCTCCGGCATGGCCTCGAAGAGCGCACCCGGACCGGGGACACGGGTGCCGTGCGGCGGTGGGTCACAGCGGTCCGCCGGGTGGAGGAAACCCGCGCCGCCGCACGCGGGAACCTGAACCCCCAGCTCGCGCTTGCCGTACTGAGCAGGGACCTGGAGGGCCTCGCATGACCACCCTCTCCCATCTGGACGCGGCCGGACGGCCGCGGATGGTGGACGTGGGAGACAAGCCGGTGACGGCTCGGCGGGCCGTCGCGGAGGGCGCGATCGTCATGTCGGAGGCTGCAGTGGCGGCCGTCCGGCAGGAATCGGGCCCAAAGGGCACTGTACTCGTGACCGCGGAGCTCGCTGGCACGATGGCTGCAAAGCATACGGGCGAGCTGATTCCGCTCTGCCACCCGCTCCCATTGGAGCAGGTGACGGTGCAGGCGACGCTCGATGAGACCTTGCCGGGGGTGCGGGTCCGGGCGGAGGCCCGGATCACGGGAAAGACCGGCGTCGAGATGGAGGCGCTGACGGCGGTGTCCGTCGCCCTCCTCACGGTCTACGACATGCTCAAAGCCGTGGACCGTTCCATGAAGATCGAACAGATCGTGCTGCGTGAAAAATCGGGTGGCACGAGTGGCACTTGGATACGGGGTGATTGACCGGATGGACGCACGACATCAAACACACACGCTGCTGCTGCGCGGCCTCGCCATCTTCCTGGTGCTGGTGGCCGTGGGTGGTGCGATCGGCTCCCGACCCGGGACGGCGACGGCGGATAACGATGCCGATCCGTACACGGGTACGGCGGCCATGCGGGAGCTCTCCCGCCTGCACCAGTCCCTCGACGCGACGCGCGGCGAGCTGGAGCTGACGCAGATCGAGTTGAACCGCACGCGGGCGCTGTTGGCGTATTCGTCGCGGTACGGCATCTCCGCCAGCCTCACGGCGCTGATCTATGACACGGCGCTGCGGGAGGGGCTCGACCCCGGCCTGGCATTCCGGCTCGTGAAGATCGAAAGTAGCTTCAAGCCCGACGCGCGCAGCCGCGTCGGCGCCATCGGCCTGACACAGGTCATGCGAAAGACGGCGGCGTACTACGACCCGACGATCACCGACGCCGCGTTGAAGCAGCCCGACGTCAACCTGCAGGTGGGGTTCCGGTATCTCCGGGATCTACTGAAGCGCTTCGACGGCGACGTACGCCTCGCGCTGCTGGCGTATAATCGGGGGCCGGGACGCGTGGAGGAGCTGCTGGCACAGGGACGCGACCCGCGAAACGGGTACGCGTCATCCGTCATCAGCGGTGACCGGAGGCCCGGGCCGTCTCTACCGTGAGGCCCGGCGGCCGGGCGCCCGCACGCGGAGCTGCTCGCCGACCCGCAGCACCTGCCCCCGCCTGATCCCATTCCAGCCCCGGAGCTCGCTGATGCGCACGCCGTACAGCCGTGCGATCGTCCAGAGCGAGTCACCCCGGCGCACCGTGTAATACGACGTGGTGGGACGGTTGGGCTCGACGCGCCGCGCCCGCGGCGCACGCCCCTGGGCGGCCGCCCGTCGTGCGGCGCGACTCACCGGGATCACCAGCCGGTGTCCCACCCGCAGGCGCCGCGGTGACAGGCCGTGGTTGGCCGCGAGCAGCAGCGAAACGCTCACCCCGTACCGATGCCCGATCTCCGAGAGCGTCTCGCCACGCGCAATACGATGTTCGAGGAACGACACCCGCTCGTTGGCCGGGAGCGCGGCCCACCGCTGGGCGACCTCGTCACCCGTTCCGCGCGGCACGCGTACGATGACCGTGCGGTCGGGGGGTGTCACCCCGCGAATGAACTGCGGGTTCAACTCGACGAGCGCGGCCGTGGTCGTGTCGGCGAGACGGGCGAGCACGTCCAGCCCGGTGGCCCCCGTGACGGAGACCTCGTCGTATACCAGCGGCTTGAGTGCGGGAATGCTGTCGAAACCGTACCGCGAGGGGTTCTTGGCGATCAGCGCCGCCGCGATCAGCTTCGGCACGTAATCCTTGGTTTCGCGCCGCAGATACCGCGTATCATACAGTTCGAAGAAGGTATCGTCGGTGAGAGAATCGGAGGCGTTCGGCAACCGCTCGATGCCCCGGAAGACCCGCCCCGCGCCGGCGTTGTACGCGGCCGCGGCGAGGTACCATGACCCGAACTGATTATCGAGCGTCGCGAGATACCGTGCGGCGGCGTCGGTGGCCCGGAAGGGATCGCGACGCTCGTCCACCCAGGAATCACGCCGGAGCCCGTAGTGCCGGCCGGTCCCGGCGATGAACTGCCACATGCCCACCGCACGCGCCGGCGAGACGGCCGTGTTGGAGTAACCGCTCTCGATCATCGCCAGATACACCAGATCCTCGGGCACCCCCTGCGCATGCAACCGTGCCCGAATCATGCCCTCGTAGCGCTGCAGGCGCCCGAGCCAGATCGTGAAGCGGTCTCGCGCTTCATTCTGGAAGTAGTCGATGTAGTACTGCACCCGCTCATGATTGGCGAACGAGGCCACGTCGATGTCGTACGTCGGTGCGGCCGCACTCGCCGCGCCCCCGTGAGAGCCCTCGAAGATGCGTGTGCGTTCGTCGGTCACGTCGCGCGGGCTCACGTCGCCCGTGCGGTACCGCGCCCCGCCACTGACGCGCTCATTCGTACCCAGCGAGCGGAACTGGAGGGCGTCGAGTGCGGCGAGCGCGGCCTCGTCGGCTGCGGAATCGTCCGCCCCGGAGGCTAACGCCGCGAGCGAATCGGGATCGGTAACGGCCGCGAGATTCGAATCCGATGCTGCCACCGACCCCTGCGCGACGGGGGTCGCGAGCGGCGCCGGCGCCCCGGGGTGCGCACACGCCCCAGCCCCGACCAGGAGACCGAGGACGGCAAACGACGCAACTCGCGAGACTCGTGGCAGCAAGCGATACAGTCCTTGTTGGGCGGCCGAACTCAGGCCGCGTCGCGTGAAAAGATGTTGCCCAGCAGACGGTTGGTGGCGTTCAGAACGGCGATGGCCGCGCCACGCGGAGAATCTTCTTCTGCAAGATACGAGCCCACGAGCCGGTGGTGCTCTCCCGCCGTCCGCGACGACAGGGACACGATGAGCACCATTGCGTCGAACGCCCGTACCGCTTTCACGCCGAGGAGCTCGAATTCGACCCGGCCGTCGACGGCGTGCTCGATCGCGTCCAGGGTCGCTTCGGCAGCGCACCGGAGCGCTCCGGCGTCGGAGCCAAGCCCCTCGGCGTCACCCACCATCGGCTCCCCCGGCGACCACTCGAGCGTGACCCGTGCCCGGCAACGGCCGTTCGCCAACCGGTCGAAGTCGAAGTCGACGAAGCGCAGGCGCTCGCGTCGCACGGCGCGGCCTTCGGCATCCGTCATGTCAGGCAATCCCGTCGAACCGCACTTCCAGCTGCCCCGTCACCGCCGCATCGGCCAGGCGCACCAGATCGGCGTCGAGACGCGGCTTGCCGGCCTCGTCCATGGTCACGGAGACCAGGAGAATCTGTCCGTCCTCGAGCGTGACGCGGAGTTGGCGGCAGTCGGAGCGCAAGACCACATCCGTCACCACGCGGTCCCGGAGATGTGCGACGGCGTCGGCAATGCGACGAAGCTCCTGGACAGGCGCGATCGACACGGAGGACTCGCAGCCCCCTTAGGGGCGATGCTGGATCAGGACGTCGCGCAGGGCCTCGTCGGAGATCTTCTCCGCCTGCATGAACAGCGACGATTTCGAGGTGGATTCGATGGGGTAGGATGCCCAGAAGACCCGCGGTTCGGTGGCCTGATTCGCGACACGGAAGGCGAGTGTGAGCTGCCAGAGCGACTGATTGGCACGGCGCTCGGCGGCCGGCTGCACGTGCCACTCCTCTCCGTCGCGCGAAATGACCCTCCAAGCCATGCGGCAGCCCTCCAGACCGACTACAGGAAGCAGAACACGCAATATGGGTCGCGGCGTGGGATAGGGTCAAGAGACGGCCTACCCTTCGCGACGCCGCACCAGGCCCCGAGGAGCAATCCGAGGGCCGCACGGCCCACCGCTGAGCGTCAACCGCCGTCCGTCCACGCCGGTCCACGTGGCCCCGGGGTCAGTTGCCCTGTGGCGTGAGCATCTTGTACAGACTGTCCACCGAGAACCCCACGGGGTTCACCTCGAAGAACCGGCCGCGCGCGAAATGGCCCGTGGTGGGGAAGTAGGGAGGCGGATCAGAATACGCACAGGCGTCGTACGAGTACCGCTTCACGTACCCGGTGCCGCCCACGCTCCCGATGGTCCCGACCGCGCCGCGGGTCTTCTGGATGATGCCGCCCGTCAGGTACAGACAGCCACGACCCCAGAGCTCGTTCTCGCAGGGCTCAGCTTTGGTGGCGCCGCTCGCATAGTCCTCCACCGTGAAGACGTCGAGCGCCAGTACCACACCGTCGATGAACTCGTCCTTCGTGTCGTCGTACGTGAAGTAGTTCTGGCCATTCGCCGGGATCTGCGGCGCGTTGAGTGTGTTGTCCGCGACGACCACGTCGTTCCCGCTGAACATGCCGAGGATATCCGCGCACGTCCCCGCACCGGGGTTCGTGGCGTAGGCAATGTCATCGGCGATCACGATGTTGCCCGTCGCCGCGAGCGTGACCCGACCGCGGACCTTCCCGCTGATCGCGACGTTGCCGTCCACGTAGATCACGCCCTTGAAGTCCGGATTGAGCTGGCGGCTGATCGGAAAGAGATACTGGGCATCGGGTCGGCCGGCCACGAGCGGGCTCACCGCCCCCGGCCACTTGAGCCACTGCCCCTGACCGTCCGCAGCGACGAATCCGCCGCTCAGTGAATCCGAGCCGCCCAGATAGCAGCGCTTGGTGCTGCTGCTCAGCGCGGCCTTCCAGCTGTCCGGACCGTTGTTCGGGTGCGCGGCGGCGGTGACGAACGACCCGTTCGGCTCGTAGTGCCCGCAGTTCTGCGAGTTTCGCATGCCGCCGGACGGCACGTCCGCCACGACCCAGGCGGGGTCGTTCGACTGATAGACGCGGATGAACCCCTCGTTCGCATCGGTGCTGTCGCCGTCGCCGTTCAGATCGAGCGCGACGAACTCGATGCGGATCGTGGCCTGCCCCGTCGTTCCCACCGTGGTCCCCGTGAACGCCGTGTTGCCCTTGGCCGCTTGGACCTGCAGCTTCGTGAGATCCGCTGTCTGCGGCATCGCGATGTACGGAGCGTTCTCGGTGTAGCCCTGATCGAAGGTGGCGTACTGTCCACCCTGTACCTTCTTTGCCGTCTCGGCGGGGCCGTGGAACGTCGCGCCGGAGGAGTAGATCTTGAGATAGTCGTTCGTGTGTACCGGACCCCAGATCTGGTCCCCGCCGCCAAACGAGATGTTGGATGGCTCGATGTCGGTGAAATAGGCGTATTTCGCGAAACTCTCCTGCACGACCTCGCCCCGGCGAATCACTTCGTCACCGAAGGCGTCCTTCGCGACGGACACGATGCTGCCGAACACACCGTACTGTCCGGTCGTAATGCCCGTCGGCCCGACATAGGTCCAGCGGTGGACGAACGGGATCGTATCTCCGTTCGCATCGGTCACCGCGACCCCGTTCTCCAGCACCGTATAGCCGGAATCCGGATAGAGGGCCTTGTTCGCGTTGACCGTCGCGCGCGCCTTGGCGATCCCGGCGTCGGCGACCGATCCGAGCAGCGACTGCCGGGTGCCGAACCGCGTGATGAGGCCCGCGTTCATGGTGATCATCGCCGCCCCGACCGCGAGTGCCGCGACCACGAACGTGATCAGCAACACCGTGATCAGCGCGATCCCGCGTTCGTCGCGCAGTAGGGTTCGAGGATGAGTGGACACGGAGCCTCCCTTGCCTCGTGCGTTCACGCTACGGCGCCGTCACCGTGGTGGACACGGAGAGCGCCGATAGACTGGGTGTACAATCCTGCGCCGCCACCGCGTAGATGTAGCTGGTGTCGGGTAGCACGGCGGCATCGGAGTACGCGTACGACGAATTCCCGGCGGGGATACTGAGATACGGATCCCCCCAAGTGGATTCGCTCGTCTTGCGCCGATACATCACGTAGCGCACGACGTCCTTCTCGCCACCCGTCTCGTCGACGGCGGCGGACCACGTCAGATCGATCACCGGCGCCCCGCCGGCCAGCGTGTCGGAAACCGCAGACAACGCGCTCGCGAAGATCGGCGGATCGCCGCACGTCTTCCGCGTCGCCATGAGCGCATTCGGGATGTCGACCATCGTCTGCACGTTGCGCGTGCGCTCGGCCGATCCGGTCCGCCCGTTCGTGGCCGTGAGCGTGACGACCACCCCGACGATGCTGTCGATCCGCGCGGCGACGCCCGTGTCCGCGGGTGAGAGATGTACCGGCACCGAGTGCGACAGCGGCAGCGCGGCGGTCGGCATCGTATCCACCGAGGCGACGCCCGCGGGCGTCGTGACGCGCCGATAGTAGCGGAAGAAGGGCGCGCCGCCCGTCTGGAGGAGGTTGTGCGCGATTTCCTGAGCGGGTTGCGCGTTCACCTGACGCATCAGCACGTAATCGTCGGTCCGCGCGGTCGAGCTGTCGGGCTCGAAGTAGAACACGATGAGTTCGGCGGGGCTGTTTGACGGGCCTTGGGCATAGTCGACGGCTGGATAGTTGAACGCCGTGAGCGGAATCGGCTCGGCTTGCGCCTTCTGCATCGCCGTCACCGCGCCGGTCGGAGCATCCGGATCGTAGTAGACCGCGAACGGATCGTTCGCGACGTTCGTCGCGTAGTCGGCGTTGAACGCGAGGACGTCGGCGCCGGCATAGACGATCGTCGGCTGGTTGTCGGGCACGTCCGCCCCCGCCGTTCGGATCTGCTGGGAGAGCGTCGTCGAGGCGTAGGACACGTTCTGCAGCACGTCCATCTCTTCGGTGCCGCGCGTGAACCCGCGAGACTGTGCGCGCAGGAACCCGAGTGCGACCGACATGACGATGCTGAAGACCACGAGGGCCACCAGCATCTCGATCAGCGTCATACCACGGGTGTTACGTCGGGTCATCATGGGGCCCCCACGGTCGTCGTGCGCGAAACCGCTCCCTCCATCGCCGGGCCGGTCACCGTCACGGTCACCGTGGTATAGGCGGGCGTCGCCCCCCCACCCTGGCTCACGATCTTCGTGGTACGGGTGAAGCCGGTGTAGCCGCTCGGATCGAGCTCCGTCCCCTGATACCGTGCCGCCAAGGAGTCGTATGCGGGGTCGAGCCGGACCTGCGCGATGCGGTTGTCCGCCAGCTCGACGCCCCGAATGGACGAGTTGTCCCGGGCAATCGTGCCCATGAAGCGGGCGCTCGTGGATGCCATGGCCAGCACCGCGAACAGGAGCAGGCCGAGCGCCACGATGACCTCGACGAGCGTGAAGCCGCGGCGGTCGCGCGTGAAGGAACGCGCCATCAGAACCCCCTCTGCCAGGTACCCGAACCGTAGCGATACCACCTGAGCCGCCCCGTCGACCGTTCGATCGCGGCCTGACGCGAGTCCTGGGGGTACTGACCCGTGCGCACCTCGCGTCGCGACGTCAGATAGAATCCCCCGGCCTCGCTCGCGCTCCCGTTCCGATGAAACGTGAGCGCGGGGAGCCCCTCGCGTTGCTGCGTGAAGGTCACGTCGTCCGTGCCGATGGCGCCTGCGGGCGTCCCCGCGCGACCGAACACGATCAGGTCACCGAGTGGAACGGCGCGTTCCCGCTCGTTCGCGTCGCGCGTCCCGTTGTCGTTTTCGTCCTCGAGGATGCGGACACTCGCCGCCCCCGTGTCGAACATCAGGACGACGTCGTATTGGCGGGTGATCGCCTCATGCTGGGCGGCGACGATCGTCGTGCCGATTCCCTGCATCGCCGACTCCACACGATAGCGTGTGATGTCGATCTTGGGCGCGACGAACGCGACGAGCACGCCGATGATCACGACGATCACCAGCATCTCGATGAGTGTGAAGCCGCCGACGCGATCCCCACATGGGGCCGCGCGCGGCGGTCGGTGAGTCATGGTGCCTCCGGTAGCCCAGCCACCACGGCATCCCGTCCACCGTGGCCTGTGGCTTTGCGTCTCGCGGTCACCCGCGGGTTGCCCTTGTCAGGCAGCACCATTCCATGCCGACGCATGGAGCGATGCCGTAGATCCCTGCAAGGGAAGTGCCGACTTGCCTTGGGAATCTCCAGGTCCCATCCGGCCAACGCATTACGCGTCACCGTCATGCGCCCGCCCCAGAAACGGCCGATCGATCGCCTCGCACCATGCAAGCCGCTAGCGCAGATCGCCGCGCGAGCACGTGCATCCGCTTGCATGCGAAGGTGATACGTCTCGCCCACATGAGGTGAGCGCGCCCACCCGGGGGAAACCACGTAGCCCCCATTGCCGTCGCTCCAACATTCAGCGGCCAGCATCGGACAGCAATCGATCGCGTGAGGCGAAACTTTCGGCGGGACGTGGGCGTCAGGACACCTACAGGAGGTCATCATGCTCGAATGGCTCGCGATCGGCGGCACCGCCCTGATCACCTTCGTCGGCTATCTCAAGACGCGCCAGTACGTGCGCCGCCGTCTGCGGTTCGTGGATGAGGTGCAGGCACCCGGCACCGCCATCGTGGCGGCCGCGGGCGCGGCACTACTCGCCGCCCCCATCGTCTGGTTGCTCCCGCTCGTCGGCGCGCCCACCGCCCTCCTCTTCGGGGCGGGTGTGGGACTCGGCGTCTTTCATGGGGGGCGTGACATCCGGCGGCGGCTGCCGCCGGTCTGAGCGAACCGCGATGACCGGGGTGGGGATCGAACCCACGACCTACGGATTAAAAGTCCGTTGCTCTACCAACTGAGCTACCCGGTCGACGTGCCGGTAACATCACCTGCCCCGCCCCCCGACACAAGCGATACGCACCGATAGCCGCGCGCCGTCGCCCGTCACGCGGGTTGGCGCGACGCGCTTGGTATATTCTGCCGCATGGAACTCACCGACTTCGGACCCGAGCACGCGTATTCGACGCGCCTCCTCGCGCCGCCCGATCTCCGCGCCCTCCAGGCGCTCTTCGAGCGTGGCCATGACTACTTCGAGCTCGTCACCGGCGCCCCGCCCGCCGCGGACGAAGCGCCGCGTGCGTTCGTCGCGGGACCACCGCAGAAGAGTGTCAACGACAAGCGGGTGATCGGCATCTTCGCGGCCGACGAAACCCTCGTCGGCGTGCTCGACGCGCTCACCGACTGGCCCGAGAACGGCGACTGGACGATGGGCATGTTGCTCCTCGATCCCGCACATCGCCGCCGCGGACTCGGCCGCGCGACGCTCGCCGCGTACGAGCACTGGGCCGCCGCCGAGGGCGCCGAACGCGTGCGCACGGCGGTCGTCGCGCAGCATACCGAGGGCATCGCGTTTCTCGAGAACGCGGGCTACGAGCGTGTTTCCACTCTGGAAAATTACGATGCCGGAGGGGCTCGCCCGACGGTGCTTTTCTTCGCGAAGCAGCTTCCCAGAGGGGAAAAAGGCTTGTCCTAGAGGGAAAAACCCTTACTTTGGGCGCAGCAGGGGGCTGGTTTTCATTCAGTCACGACCCACTCCGAGGTGAACATGGCTGCGAAGAAAAGGGCGAAGAAGGTCGCGAAGAAGAAGTCGAAGCGTAAACCGAACGCGGCGTTCATGAAGCCCGTCATGCCCGACGCGAAGCTCGCGGAAGTCGTCGGCAGCAAGGGAATGCCCCGCACAGAGCTCACGAAGAAGCTGTGGGGATACATCAAGCGCCATGGCCTGCAGGACAAGAAGAACCGCCGCATGATCAACGCCGATGCGAAGCTCAAGGCGGTGTTCAACGGAAAGTCGCAGGTCAGCATGTTCGAGATGACGAAGCTGGTGAATCGGCACGTGAAGTAGCGGTGATCCTGCCGCTGTAGCATCGCTCCACGCAACTGCAGCACCAGCAGGTCCAGCCCCAACCAGGGGGTCGGCGCGCTCGCCGGCCCCCAAATGGGTGCCCCACACCGGCACACCCTGCACCGATACGATACAATCCCGCCCTGTGACGCGGCGCACGCGGACCCCGCAACCCGCTGTATCCTCAAGCGTTGGCGTGGCTTCCGCGATCTGGCACCCGCCTTGCCCCTCCGTGAGGCCGGCGACGCGCAGTCGCCCCCAAACCCCGGCTCTCTTGGAGGTTTCATCATGCGTATGCGTACCCTCACCGCGATCGCGATCGTCACTGCGGCGGCAGGCTGCAGCGGCATCACCGGTCCGGCTGCAGGACCGTCAGCGTCACTCTCGTTCAGTACGCGCGCAGCGACGTCGCCGCTCGGCGCTCCCCGATTGGCCCTCTACGCCAACGGCGCCGACACGGTCCTCCAGGGGCCCGACACGCTGATCGTCACGCGCGCGCAGCTCGTGCTTCGCAAGGTCGAGCTCAAGACGCAAGACAGTGTCAGTTGCTCGACGGAGCATTGTGAGGAGTTCGAGGCAGGCCCGATCGCGGTCGATCTTCCGCTCGGTGCCGGCGCCCAGCAGCAGGTCGCCGTGAACGTCCCCCCCGGCACCTACAACGGCGTGGAGTTCAAGATCCATCGCGTGGGCAGTGATTCCGCCGACTCGACATTCATCGCCGCCCATCCCGATCTCTCGGGCGTGAGCATAAAGGTCGACGGCACATTCAACGGGACCGCGTTCACGTTCACGAGCCAGGCGGAGATCGAGCAGGAGCTCGCCATCACGCCCCCGCTCGTCGTCAGCGACACCACGACGGCCACGAATCTGACGATCCAGGTCTCGCTCGCCGGGTGGTTCGTGAATCAGACGGGCGGCTTGATCGACCCGTCCACGGCAAACCCCGGTGGAGCCAACGAATCCATCGTGACCTCGAACATCGAGCGCTCCGCGCACGTGTTCGAGGACGACAACCACGACGGCGTGGAAGACCACGCCGATTCGACCTCGGCGGGTACCACGCACTGAGGAGCACGGTGCGCTCACGCGCCGGTCGGGAATGAAGGATCGTTACCGGCCGGCGCGGGGCCCACTACCTTAGCTGTATCGCGCGGGGTACAACGCCCCGCGGCAACTTCGAGGAGACAGATCGTGAAGCGCCTCGCACTCGCAGTGACCGCCGCCCTGCTCGTCGCGGCCTGTACCAGCTCATCCACGGGCCCGAACAAGCTGGGCAACGTGCAGGTGTCGTTCGCCACGTCGGGACCGGCCCCCACCACGACGCCCTCGCCGCTGATCCGTCTCGGCGCCGGCACGACCGCGGACACACTGGTCAGTGGCACGGATACCCTGATCGTGACGAGCGCGCAGATCGTCCTACGCCAGGTCGAGCTCAAGGTGTCGCAGACCACCGCCTGCGACTCGGAGACCTGCCACGAGTTCGCGGCCGGCCCGGTGCTGGTGAGTCTTCCGCTCACGCCGGGCGCGGCGATGCAGTTCGCGCTCGATCTCCCCCCTGCCTCGTACGGCGAGGTCGACTTCGAGGTGCACAAGCCGGACAACGGGCTCACCGCCGACCAGGCGTTCATCGCCGCACACCCCGAGTTCGCGCAGAGCAGCATCCGCGTGACCGGGACGTTCAACGGCACGGCGTTCACGTTCACGAGCGCGGTGGACGTCGAGAAGGAGCTGACGATCAATCCCCCGCTCGTCGTGACGGATACGACCACGAGCACGAACGTCACGATCTTCGTGAGCCTCGACGGCTGGTTCGTCGCGTCCACGGGCAGCCTGATCGACCCGTCCACCGCGCTCGACGGCCAGCCGAACGCCGGCGTCGTGGCCGACAACATCAAGGCGTCGATGACCGCCTTTGACGACGCCAATCACGACGGCGAACAGGATCACTGAGCCGCACGTGTCCGCGCGTCCGATGCTCGCGGTGGTGCTCTTCTCGGAGTCCTTCAGTATCCTCTGGCGCGAGCTGGCGGATGAACTGGAGGCGGTGCTTTGGACGGGACCGCCGGACGCGGACATTCCGACCCAGGCAACGGCGCTGATTCTCGCGTGCGGCGGGGAAGAGGAGCGCGCGCTGGACTATCTCGCCGCGCTCGCGCCCAACGCCGGCCGCCCAACGTTCGTCGCGGGCGCGCGCCCCTCGCATCGGTTCGCGGTGGAGACGCTGCGCCGGGGCGGCGCGGATTACTTCGCCCTCCCCCCGGACGTGGATCTCCTCCGCCGGACCCTTGCCGCCCGCGTGGCGGCCCAGCGCGAGCGGCGCACCACCGATCGCCGGCGTGGCGAGCTCGCCTTCGAGGGCATTCTCGGAGAGAGCCCCGCCCTGCGCTCTGCCCTCGACAAGGCGGCCCGCGTCCTCCAGCACCGCGACGTGACGGTCCTCCTCGGCGGAGAGACCGGCACCGGTAAGGAGTTGTTGGCACGTGCGCTCCACGAGGGCGGGCCGCGGGCGGCGGGCCCGTTCGTGGCGGTGAACTGCGCCGCGATCCCGGCGACACTCCTCGAGAGCGAGCTCTTCGGGCACGAACGCGGGGCGTTCACCGACGCACACCGCGCCAAGCCGGGACTCTTCGAAGAGGCCGATGGGGGCACGCTCTTCCTCGACGAGATCGGCCACCTTCCGCTGCCGCTGCAAGGCAAGCTCCTGCGCGCGCTCGACGACCGGCAGATCCGGCGGGTGGGGGGCACGCAGTCCCGTGGAGTGGACGTGCGTATCGTGGCGGCCACGCACGTGGATCTGCGCGACGCCGTGGCGCGCGGGGAGTTCCGTGAGGACCTGTACTATCGGCTGAACGTCGTCGGGATCACGCTCCCCCCGCTCCGTCGACGGGACGACGACATCCGTGTGCTGGCCGAGGTCTTCATCCGCTCACTCGCCCAGCGCTACAATCTGCCCGTGCCGCCGCTCACGGCGCCGGTGCTCGAGGCGCTGCGCGCGCACACCTGGCCGGGGAACGTGCGCGAGCTGCGGCACACGATCGAGCGCGCCCTGCTGCTGTCGCCGCCGGGAACGCTCGACCCGGGCGAGCTCGCATTCGAGGGCACGCCGCGCGGCGGTGACGCGCCCGGTGGCCCCACCCTCCCGTTCCCCGCCACGCTCGACGCCATTCTCGGGGCGGCGGCACAGGCCGCCGTGGCACGACACGGTGGCAACAAGAGCGCGGCCGCCCGCGAGCTCGGGATCTCCCGGGCGCGGCTGCAGCGTCTGCTCGATGCGGAGTCTGAGGCCCATGGCCGCGGTGCTTGACGACCCGCTCCGCGCCGCACGGCGCGCCGTGCAGGGCGGACGGTTCCGCGACGCCGAGATGGCGCTCGGCGAGGTCCCGTTGCCGGTGCAGGAGGGCCCGGAGTGGCACCTCTTGAGCGCCATGGCGGCGTGGCGCCTCGGCGACTTCACGCGTAGCCGTACCGCCGCGCGCGAGGCCCGCAACGCGTACCGGCACCGCGGCGATGCCGACGGCGAGATGCGCGCGGAAAACGTCGCGGCGGCAGGTGCCTTCGCGCTCGGGGACCTCGACGAGGCCGAGCAGGGCTTCACGCGTGCGATGCTCCTCGCCCGCCGACTCCAGGACGAGCTGATGACGGCGCGCTGCGCCAACAACATCGGCAACGTCGCCTATTACCTCACGCGTCGCGACGTCGCGCTGAGCTTCTATCGGCTCGCCGAAGCGGCCTTCGAGCGGATCGACTACCTGGTCGGCGTGGCGGAAGCGCGGATCAACCTCAGCATCGTGCTCCGTGAGCAGCACCGCCCCACCGAGGCCCTCGAAGCGGCCGAGCGTGCCCTCGACGCCGCCGAGCGTGGCGGCAGTGACCGGCTGAGCGCGCAGGCCCTCGTGAACTGCGGTGCCGCCGCGATGGCGCTCGGGGATCCGGCACTCGGCCGCGCGCAGGCGGAGCACGGCCTCTCGCTCGCCCGCGCGAGCGAGGATCCCCTGGGCGAGGCCGAGGGCGAGCGCGTACTCGCCGGCGTCGCGTGGATGGGGGGGCAAGTCCACGAGGCGGAGCGGAGGTTGCACGATGCGCTCGCGCTCGCGACCCGGCTCGGCCATCCGTGGGCATTGGGTGAGATCCAGCTCGACCTCGGCAAGCTCCTCGTGGGGCTCGGCCGCTTCGCCGAAGCGAGCCAGGCGTTTGAGGAGGCGCGTCGAGCGTTCCTGCGGGTGGGCTCGCTCCCGCGGGCCGACGCGGCCCGCGAGGCGGCGCACGACGCGAACATCACAAGAGGGTGAGCTGGCGTACCGGGGCGAACGACGCCCGGTGATGCGGGGTCGGACCGAGGGTGCGGAGTGCCGCGAGGTGATGCGGCGTGCCGTACCCCTTGTTGTCTTCCCAGGCGAAGGCGGGATAACGTGGCGCGAGGCGCTCCATGAGCCGATCCCGCGTCACCTTGGCGAGGATCGACGCGGCGGCGATCGAGATCGACTGCGCGTCACCGCCGACGATCGCCTCGTGGGGCCGGCCGAGGGCCCGCAGCGGAAGACCGTCCACCAGCACACGATCGGGAATGACCCTGAGGCGCTCGAGCGCGCGTCGCATCGCCCGCGCGGTCGCCTGCAGGATGTTCTCTCGATCGATCTCCCGCACCGAGGCGGCGCCGACCGCCCACGCCAGCGCCGCCCGCTGAACGCGAACGGCGGCCGCGCTCCGCGCGGCCGCCGTCATCGCCTTCGAGTCGTCGATTCCATCGGGAGGGGCCGCGGCCGGCCCGAATACCACGGCCGCCGCGATCACCGGTCCCGCGAGGGGGCCGCGTCCAGCTTCGTCCACCCCCGCGATGATGTTCAGGCCCGCCTTCCACAGCGCGCGCTCGCGCGCCAGCGTCGGGCCCGTCACCTCAGGACTCGCGCTTCTCCTGGATCCGCGCGCGCTTGCCGGAGAGCTGCCGGAGGTAGTACAGCTTCGCCCGGCGCACGCGACCGCGCCGCACGACCTCGATGCTCGAGAGGCTCGGCGAGTGCAGCGGGAAGATCCGCTCCACGCCGATGCCCGCCGACACCTTCCGCACCGTGAACGTCTCGCCGATGCCGCCGCCGCGGCGCCCGATGCAGACGCCCTCGAACGCCTGCAGCCGCTCCTTGTCGCCCTCGCGCACACGCACCTGGACGCGCAGCGTGTCGCCGGGGAAGAACGCGGGGTGATCCGTGCGGAGGCCTTCTCGCTGAATGGCGCTCAGTCTGTCCATGTTCCTATCCTCGTCAATCGGCCCCGTCGGACCGGTGTTCGGCTTCGTAGCGTGCCCACAGATCGGGCCGCCGCCCCTTGGTCAATTCCTGCGCCTGGCGACGGCGCCACTCCGCGATCTTCGCATGGTCCCCGCTTAACAATACGTCCGGGACCGACCGCCCGCGATACGTCGGCGGGCGCGTGTAACTCGGCGGGCTCAAGAGGCCCTCGTAGTGCGAGTCGGTCGCCGCCGACTCGTGATCTCCCAGTGCGCCGGGTAGCAGCCGCACCACCGCGTCGATGACGCAGAGACTCGCGAATTCGCCACCCGAGAGCACGAAATCTCCGACCGACAGCTCTTCGACGCCCTCCCGCTGCGCGACCCGCTGGTCCACATCCTTGTAGTGGCCGCAGAGCAGCGTCAGGTCGGGTGCGAGGCTGAAGCGCACCGCGTCGTCATGGCCGAACCGCCGCCCGCGTGCCGACAGCAGGACGATCGGTCCCGCCGGGGCGAGCGCCTCGAGCGCCTCGTAGAACGG
>DATFMZ010000215.1:0-43366 GCA_035266665.1 Gemmatimonadales bacterium
ATCACGTCCCGGTTGCCCGTCGCAGTGACGAAGATGTCGGCGATCTCGACGACGTCGTCGAGCGTCGCCACCTGATACCCTTCCATGGCCGCCTGCAGCGCGCAGATCGGATCGATCTCGGTGATCACCACCCGGCATCCCTGACCACGCAGGGACTGGGCACTGCCCTTCCCCACCTCGCCGAAGCCGCAGATCACGGCGACCTTCCCGCCGATCATCACGTCGCTCGCCCGGTTGATGCCGTCGATCAGCGAATGCCGGCATCCGTAGACGTTGTCGAACTTGCTCTTCGTGACGGAGTCGTTGACGTTGATCGCCGCGAACCGGAGCGTGCCCTCGCGCTGCATGTCGTAGAGGCGGTGGACGCCGGTCGTGGTCTCTTCGCTGACGCCGCGCACGGCGTTGGCCAACGCCGACCACCGACCGGGATGCTCGGCGAGCTCGCGCCGAATGAGCTGGAGGATGACGCCCCATTCCTCGGGCTCCGACGCCGGATCGAACGCGGGCACGGCGCCCGCCTCCTCGTACTCCGCCGCCTTGTGCACCAGGAGCGTCGCGTCGCCGCCGTCGTCCACGATGAGATCGGGACCCGAGCCGTCGGGCCAGACCAGCGCGCGCGCGGTGCAGTTCCAGTACTCCTCGAGCGTCTCGCCCTTCCACGCGAAGACCGGCGTCCCCTCGGGATGCTCGGGCGTGCCGTCACGGCCCACCACGACGGCCGCCGCGGCGGTATCCTGGGTCGAGAAGATGTTGCAGCTCGCCCAACGCACGTCGGCACCGAGCTCGGCGAGCGTCTCGATGAGCACGGCGGTCTGCACGGTCATGTGCAGGCTGCCCGTGATTTTCGCGCCCGCCAGAGGGCGCTTGCCCGCGAAGCGCTTGCGCAGGGCCATGAGGCCCGGCATCTCGTGCTCGGCGAGCCGGATCTCGTGGCGGCCGGCGGTCGCGAGCGCGAGATCTTTGACGTCGTAGTCGATGGTCTTCTTGCCGGAAGCGGGTTTCGTCGCAGTCGTCATGGGTGTCGTGGGTTCGAGAAGAGGAAAGCCGGGCTCACGCGGCGCGGCGCACCGCATCCTGGAGGGCGTCCACCATGGTGGCCGCTTCCCAGCTGAACAGCGTGACGGAGCGGCCGCCGACCTCGCGCGTTTCGGGCTTCCGTCCGAAGTGCCCGTACGAGGCCGTGGCGCCGTAGATCGGCTGGCGCAGATCGAGCGCCGAGATGATGCCGCCGGGCGTGAGGTCGAACACCTCGCGCACCGCGCGCTCGAGCACGTCGTCGCCGACGCGGCCGGTGCCGAAGGTATCCACCATCACCGAGACCGGATCCCGCACGCCGATGGCGTAGGCGATCTGGACCTCGCAGCGGCGCGCGAGCTTCGCGGCCACGATGTTCTTGGCCACCCAGCGCGCGGCGTACGCCGCCGAGCGATCCACCTTGGAGGGGTCCTTGCCGCTGAAGGCGCCGCCGCCGTGCCGCGCCATGCCGCCATAGGTATCGACGATGATCTTCCGGCCCGTGAGGCCGGCATCGCCCTGCGGACCGCCCACCACGAATCGTCCCGTGGGGTTGATGTAGACCTGTACGCCCTTGTGCTCGAGGCGCGATTCCTCGAGGATCGGCGCGATCACCATCTCGCGCACGCCGTCCTGGACCTGCTGCTGCGTCACGTCGCCGGCGTGCTGGGTGGAGACGACCACGGCGCGCACCGCGACGGGCCGTCCGTCGTCGTACTCCACGCTCACCTGGCTCTTGCCGTCGGGGCGGAGCCACGGGAGCTCCCCGCTCCGCCGGACGGTGGCGAGCCGGCGCGTGAGATGGTGCGCGAGCACGATCGGCGTGGGCATCAACTCGGGCGTCTCGTCGCTTGCGTAACCGAACATCATCCCCTGGTCTCCCGCGCCGCCGGTATCCACGCCCTGCGCGATGTCCGCCGATTGCCGGTCGATCGACGAGAGCACCGCGCACGTCCGCGCGTCGAAGCCGTAGGCGGCGTCGGTATACCCGATCCGCTCGACCGTCTGCCGCACGATGTCGGGTACGTGCACGTAGGTGGTCGTCGTGATTTCCCCGGCCACCACCACCATGCCCGTGGTGACCAACGTCTCGCAGGCGACCCGTCCCGTGGCGTCATCCGCCATGATGGCGTCGAGGACCGCGTCCGAGATCTGGTCGGCGATCTTGTCGGGATGCCCTTCGGTCACGGACTCCGACGAGAAGATGTGTCGCGATGTCGTCATGCGTTCATGGTCGCGCGATGCGCTTGGAAAAGGGAATGAATTTGTGTCACTTCAAGCTAGTCTTGCCCGAGAGACGCGGCAACCGACCGGCATCGAGTAGACGCAGGTCCACGTGCTCGGCGACGTGCCGTTCGAGCACGCGCACGATGCGCGAGGCCCCGGTGCCCTGGAGCGCCTCGGCCGCGGCGAGCTGCGCGCCCTCCTTGGTGATCCGGCGGACGAGCCAGCGGATGAGCGGAAGCGCCGACGGCGACACGCTGAGCGTGGTGCAGCCGAGCCCGATGAGCAGGAACGCGCCCAGGGGCTCCGAGGCGAGCTCGCCGCACACGCTGACCGGAATCCGGGCCTCGCGGCCCGCGTCGATCACGCGCTTCAGCATCCGCACGACGCCGGGATGGAATGGCGTGAACCGGCGCGCGAGCCGCGCGTTGCCCCGATCCACCGCGAGCGTGTACTGCGTGAGATCGTTGGTCCCGATACTCACGAAGTCGCTGGCATCGAGGAGCTGGTCCAGCACCTCCACCGCCGCCGGCGTCTCCACCATGACGCCGACAGGCAAGTCCTGTGCCGCAGGGACCCCTTCCTGTTGCAGCTGACCCGCCGCCTCCGCGACCAACTGCCGGGTATGGGCGACTTCGTCCAGCTCGATCACCAGTGGCAACATGAGCTGGACGTCGCCGTGCATCCGCGCCCTGAGCAGCGCGCGGATCTGCGTCATGAAGATCTCGGGATGATCGAGGCAGACCCGGAGCGCCCGCCACCCAAGGAACGGATTCGGCTCCGGCACGATGCGGAACGCGGCGGGGAACTTGTCCCCTCCGACATCGAAGCTCCGGATCACGACGGGGTAACCCGAAAACCGCTCGGCCACACGGCGGAAGTAGCGATACTGCTCGTCCTCATCGGGGAGCGACGTCCGCCCCACCATGAGGAACTCGGTGCGTAGCAGCCCGACGCCGGCCGCCCCATGCTGGGCGATCTGATCGAGCTCTTCGGGGAGATCGAGATTCCCGCGCAGCGTGACGGCCACGCCGTCCTTCGTCTCCGCCGGCCGGCCGACCTCCTGCTCGAGCTCGTGATGCAGCGCCTGGCGTCGGACCTCCTGCTGGCGCGCGTGCTCGATCTCCTCGGGCGTGGGATCCACCACGACGGTACCGTTGGTCCCGTCGAGGATGACCTCCATCCCGTTGCGCACGCGCTCGAGCCCCCCGACGAGCCCCATCACACACGGGATGCCGAGGCTCCGCGCGAGGATCGCCCCGTGCGAGGTACGCGTCCCCTCCGCGCTCGCGAACCCGATGACGTGTTCACGCTCGAACTGCACCGTCAGTCCCGGCGCGAGCTCCTGCGTGAAGACGATCGCGGGCCGGCCGTCGGACGCGTCGAGGAGCTCGCCGTCCGTATGGCCGAGCAGTTGCTGCAGGACGCGGATCTGCACGCCGGAGAGATCGGCCGTCCGCTGGCGCAGCAGGCTGTTGGCCGAGTTCGCCCAGAGGGCGCGCACTTCGAGCGCCTTGAACTCGAAGGCCCGCTCGGCGGTGAGCTGGTTCTCGCGGATCAACCGCTCGACCCCACCCAGGAACTCCTGGTCCTGGAGCATCATGAGCTGGGCGTCGAAGATCTTCGCTTCCTCGGGGCCGATGCGCTCCTCGGCGCGCTCCCGGAGTTCCTGGAGATACCGCTGGACCGCCGCCATCGCCTCGTGCAGGCGATGCACCTCGGCCTCGACGTTCTGCTCGGGGACGACGCGATGCGGCACGTCGGGAAGGTCCCATTGCAGCACGACGGCGGGCCCCACCGCGATGCCCGGCGAGACCCCGACTCCGTGCAGCACGCGCGCGTCGCTCATAGCTCCCCGAATCCCCGCGCGACGAGCGCGGCGAGCGCGTCGATCACGTCCTTCGCGTCGTCACCTTCGGCGCGCAGGTGGATCGTGCTGCCGCACTCCGCGGCCAGCGTCATCACGCCCATGATGCTCTTCCCGTTCACCGCATACCCATCCTTCGCGACCGATACGTCCGACTGATACGCGCCGGCGATCTTGACGAATTCCGCCGCGGGACGTGCGTGGACGCCCTGCGGGTTCACGATCTCCACGTCGCGCTCGACTACCGCCACAGGAGCCCTCCCAGGATCGCCACGCCCGCGGCGAGGAGCCCGATGCGCAACGCGCCGAGCGTGGGCGCGAGGCGCAGCTGGAGCACGAGCGCCACGAGTCCCACCGCCGCCGTGCCGAGCAGGAGCGAGTGATCGAATCCCTGGGTGAGCGAGCGCGCGACCAGGGGGAGCGCGACGCCGAGCGAGAACCCGGCGATCGGCGTGACGACGCGGAGGGCCACCACCAGTCCCGGCGCCGCGAGCGCGCGCGCGACGCCCATGCCGTGCCGCCAGCCCGAGCCGAGCCCCCACCAGCGGAGGACCACGTGGACGGCGTTGTGGAGCGCGAGGAAGACCGCGGCGCCGACGCCGACCGGCGCGGTGGCGGCGAGCGCGAGCCCGATCCCCGCCGCCGCCGGCAGCGTGCCCGCCCAGACGAGGCGATCGCCGACCGAGCCCAACGGCCCCACGAGCGCGAGGCGCAGGCGTTCGATGCGTTCACCGGGTACGTCGTCGTGCTCGGCGCGCGCCAGCGCCCCCGCCGCCACGCCGGCCAGGTAGGGGTGGGCGTTGAAGTAGCCCGACGCGCGCGCGAGTGCCTCACGGTAGCGCTCGCCATCCCGTCCGCCCGGGAGATCGCGCAGGAGTGGCGCGACCGTCTCGCCGAGTCCGACGCCGATCATCCGGTCGTAGTTCCACGATCCCTGGACCGTGAACAGGCGGAGCGCCGCCGAGAGCATGCCGCGCTTCATCGCCATACCACCAGCACGATGCCCACCGCGAGGCCCGCGAGAAACCAGAGCGATGCGCGCCGCTGGCCGTGGGCGAGTCGGAGGGCGCCCGCCGCGCCCGTCGAGAGGGCCACGCCCACGAGCACGGCGAGCAGGAGCACCGAGGTCCGCACGGAGAGGAAGGCCCAGCGATGCACGAGCGCCGCGAGCACCAGCCCGACCGCCGTGAGAAGCAGCGCGCGCAGCGCGTCGCGCGCGATACAGCGTGCATGGACCCCGCGCACGGCGGCGGGATCGCCGACGTCGAGGCGTCCGGCGTTGCGCCGCACGTCCGCCGTGTTCCGGCGTCGCAGGACCAGGATGCTCCACTCGCCCGTGAAGGCCATCACGAGCCCCACGAGCCCCGCGAGCCCAAGCCCGAGGATCGTGGGCACGCCCGCCGCCGTCGCCGCCCCCGCTACCGCCGCGGGGCCGTAGTCCGGGTAGCGCGCGGCCCCGACCGGCAGAATCTCGAGCGCGAACAGCTCGAGCAAGACGCCCACGAGGGCCCCCGCCAACGGATCACCCGCGAGCGCGCCCGCCACCGTGCCCGCGACGAGCGGCCGTGCGATCATGATCTGCGGGATGCTGATCAGATCGAGCCCGACCACCATCCCCCACGCGAGGAGCAGCGCCACCGAGGTCGACGTCACGTGAGCCGCTCCAGCGCCACGGGGGCGGCGGTCGGGACGTCCTGCGCCGTCACGGCGACGCCCCGTTCGGCGAGGGCGTTGAGCTGGGCCGTCTCGGCCTCCGAGAGATAGACATACGGGAGACGCTGCGTGCGCCCGGGGCCACTGTGGATCCCCCCCAGGTTCACCTTCGCGATCGCGTCGCTGGCCTCGCACATGCGCGCGAGCGTCGCGATATCCCCCACGAGCACGATCGTGCGCTCCTCGCTGGCCGCCCACCGCGCGAGCGCGGCCGGGGCATCGGCGACGGATACGAATTCGAGCGCGATCTCGGGCGGCACGCCCGTGCGGTAGAGCTCCTGTTCCCACTCGCTCTCTCGCACGGCGTCATCCACGAGTGCGACGCGCGTGGCACCCGTGGCGCGGCCCCATCCGACCACCACCTGGCCGTGCACCAGGCGGTCGTCCACACGGACGAGCGCGATGCTCACCGACCCCAGATCCGGATGGCGCGCTCGCCCGTGGCGATGGCGCGCTCGGCGGCGGCCTCGGGCGTGAGGTCGCGGTGATAGAAGAAATCGAGGAGCATCGCGAGATTCACGCCGGCCACGATCGCGACGTTCGACCGCTCGCGGAGACAGGCGGCCGACGCCTGGAAGCAACTGCCGCTCGGCATGTCGACGAAGACGAGCGCCGGCCGGTCGCCCGCGGCCTTGGCGATCTGCCGCGAGAGATCGTCCCGTCCGCAGTCGGTGTTGCTGACCGGGATCAGCCCCTCGGACTCTCCCGTGATGCGGCGGACGGCGTCCACGAGCGCCGCGGCGAGCCCACCGTGCGCCACCACGACGCCGAGCAGCGACTCACTCATAGTCTTCCGAGAGATAGTCCTGCAGATCCCGCTTGCCGGCCATGTGTTTGAGCAACCGCTCGTTGAATGCCTTGGCGGGATCCGCGCCGCTGTAGCGGAGCAGATGGCTCATCGCGACGACCTCGGAGATCACCGTGATGTTCTTGCCGGGATTGAGCGGCACCACGACCTTCGGCAGATCCACCTCGAGAATGCGCGTCTGCTGGATGTCGAGCCCCGTGCGGTCCACGTCCTTCGTGCTCTCCCAGTCGGCCAACTCCACCACGACCTCGATCCGCTTCTGCTGGCGGACGGCGCGCACGCCGAAGAGCGCCGAGACGTCCACGAGCCCCACGCCGCGGATCTCCATGTAATGCTGCGCGAGCTCGTGCCCACGGCCGATCAGAACGTCGGCGCCCCGCTGGACCACGTGCACGACGTCGTCGGCGACGAGGCGGTGTCCGCGCTCGACGAGATCGAGCACGCACTCGCTCTTCCCGATCCCCGAACGCCCCATGAAGAGGAGGCCGACGCCGTACACGTCGGCGAGCGACCCGTGCACGGTGGTGGCGGGCGCAAAAGCCTCGGCGAGATACGGGCCGATCCGCCGGTAGAACTCGGCCGTCTTGAGCGCGGAACGGATGACCGGAATGCCGCGCTCTTTCGCGAGCGCGAGCAGGTCGCGCGGCACCGACTGCCCCTTCGTCACGAAGACACAGGGCAGCTCGTAGCTCAGAAACTTCGTGATGGCCGGCCGGCGCTCCGCCGCGGGCAGCGAGCGCAGATAGGAGATCTCGGTCTGGCCGAGGACGTGGAGCCGGTTCGGCGCGAAGCGCGCGGTGTAGCCGGCGAGCACGAGTCCCGGGCTTGAGACCTCGGGGGTCGTGACGACGCGGTCGAGGCCGAGATCGCCCGTCAACACCTCGAGCTGGAGCGCGTGCCCCTTCTGCGTGACGAGATCGCCGACGGTGAGACGGCTCACGGGTACCTCAGAGGGCCGGGGTCCGGCGCGCGGCGCGCCCCGGTTCCTTCGCGCCGTCCTTGTCGAGCTGATGGCGCAGCTTCGCCGCCGCGCGGTCGAGCGCGGTGCGGAAATCGTCCGCTTCCCCGCTCGCCACATGCACGACGCCGCGCGGCACCCGCATCCGCAGCTCGACCACGTGCTGCTGGTGCTCGTGATCGAACACCGCTTCGGCCCTCTGGGCGCGGTGCGCGAGCTTGCCGAGCTTCTCCAGCACCTCGTGGGCGCGCTCCCGCATGCCGTCGGGGAGATCGGTGTGACGCGCCGTCACGATGACTTTCATGTCCGATCGGTCCTTTCTTCCGCGCGCGCGGCGCGGATCGTCGCTTCGAGATGGCGGCCCGTCTGCTCCGCCGCCGCGTCCCAGGAGAGCGTGAGCGCGAAGGCACGGCCCTTCGCGCCGTAGCGCTGGACGAGCGCGGGATCGGCCGCGAGGCGGCGCATCGCCCCCGCGAGCGCGGCCACGTCGCCGTGCGGCACCAGCAGGCCCGTCTCCTCGTGCCGCACCGATTCCTTGAGCCCCGGGCTGTCCGACGCGATCGCCGGGGTACCGCATGCGGCGGCTTCCACGTTGGTGATACCCCATCCCTCCTTCTCCGACGGCAGTACCACCGCCCAGGCGCGGCGCAGCAAGGCGCGCTTGGTCTCTTCGTCCACGAATCCCAGGAACCGCACGTGCTCGGCGAGCCCGCGGGCCCGAACGATCTCCTCGAGCCGCGCCCGGTCGTCGCCCTGCCCGGCGATGTCGAGCGAGACGTCCGCCCCCTCCCGCCGGGCGGCATCGACCGCGGCAATCGCGGTGGCAATTCCTTTATAACGCTTCAACCGTCCGACGTACAGAAACGTCGGACGCGCGGTCCGAGGCGTTCCCGCATCGGGCGTGAACCAGGTCGCGTCCACGCCCGGATAGATCACCGCGATGCGCTCGCGCGGGACGCCGCGACGGGCGAGATCGTCGCGCGTGCTCTCGCTGATGGCGTGAAACGCCGCCCGCCGGTATCCGCGGGGCAGCGGCCGCTCGGCGAGCCAGACGGCCGCGGCCATCGGCCACGACGCCTCCCGGAATGCCGTCGTGCCGAACAGGTGGGGCACGATCACGTACACCGGCAATCGCGTGAGGGTCGTGACGTAGAGCGGAAGCTTGTTCACGTCCTCGACCACCACGTCGTACGTCCCCGCGGCGAGCGCGCGCCGGATGGCGGGCCGGCCACGCAGGGCGAACGTGTACCGCCCGCCATGCCGCTCCACCGCGATCCCGCGGATCGTGGCACGGGGCGCCGCGCCCTTCCACCCGGAGGTCACGAGCGTCACGGCATGGCCCTGGGCGGCGAGACGCCCGAAGAGCTCGAAGAAATGCACCTCCGCACCGCCCGCTTGCGGATTCTCGAGATCGAGCCAGTTGACCGCGAGGATCCTCACAGGCGACCCAGGCGGCGGGCGAGCGCGTCGAGCACCCCATTCACGAACGCGGGGGCCTTGGCACCCGCGAATCGCCGCGCGAGCCGGACCGCCTCGTCGATCACGACGGCGGGCGGGACCTCACCGCGTTCGAGCTCGTGCGCCGCGAGCCGCAGGATGTTCCGTTCGACGACGCCGATCCGTTCCATGCGCCAGCGCGCGACGTCTTCGCCGAACAGCGCGTCGAGCCGCCCCGCCTGCCGCGCGATCTCCTCGGCATAGTCGAGCGCGAGCGGCCACACGCGGCCGCGCGCGCCGTACAGCGTGAGCACGCCGTCGGCCACCTGGCGGAAGGGCGGCCGCCCCTGTACCTCCCACGCGTACAGCAGCTGCAGCGCGCGCGCCCGCGCCTTGGACTCAGTTCTGAGCATCGGCGGCGAGCCGCTCGAGGGCCATCGCGGTCTCGAGCGCGGCGGTCGCCGCCTCGGCGCCCTTGTTGCCGGCGTCGCCGCCCGCGCGGGCCAACGCCTGCTCGAGCGTGTCGCACGTCAACACCCCGAAGCCCACCGGCACGCGCGTCTCGAGCGCCACCGCGCCGAGTCCGCGTGTGACCTCGGTCGCGAGCACGTCGAAGTGCGGCGTCTCTCCTCGAACGATCGCGCCCAGGGCCACGACGGCGCGGTAGCTCCGTACCGCGAGCCCCCCGCGCACGGCGACCGGGAGCTCGAAGGCGCCCGGCACCCACACGACGTCGATCGCTCCGTCCGGAACGCGCTCCGCGCGCAGGGCCTCGTGCGCGCCCTCGAGCAGCCGGCGGGTGACCGCTTCGTTGAAGCGGCTGACGACGATCAACACGCGGTCGGCCCGCGTCCCGGACTCTTTCCCGCTCGGCATGTCAGTCCGCGAGGAGATGGCCGAGCTTGTCGCGCTTGACCTGGAGGTAGTCGCGATTGTCGTCGTTGGGCACGGGAACGATCGGCACGCGCTCGGTGATCTCGAGGCCGTAGCCCTCGATGCCGACGAGCTTGCGCGGGTTGTTCGTCAGCACGCGGATCGTCTTGAGCCCGAGATCCATCAGGATCTGCGCGCCGATGCCGTAGTTCCGGAGGTCGGGGGGAAACCCGAGCCGCTCGTTCGCCTCGACGGTGTCGTGGCCCGCGTCCTGCAGCTCGTAGGCGCGCAGCTTGTTGAGCAGACCGATGCCTCGCCCCTCCTGATCGAGGTAGACGATCACCCCCGCGCCGGCCTCCACGATCATCTGCATCGCGCTCTCGAGCTGCCAGCCGCAGTCGCAGCGTTGCGAGTGGAAGACGTCGCCGGTGAGGCAGCGCGAGTGGATGCGCACGAGCACGTCGTCGCGGCCGGCGACCTCGCCGTGAACGAGCGCCACATGCTCGCGGTCGTCGAGATCGTTGCGATACCCGATGACGCGGAACGTCCCGAACTCGGTCGGGAGCCGTGCGTCGGCCACGCGATGGACGAGCCGCTCGGTCTGCAGGCGGTGGGACACGAGCTGGGCGACCGTGATGAACGTGAGGCCGTGCCGCTTGGCGAACTCGTAGAGCTGCGGGCGCCGCATCATCTGGCCGTCGTCGGCGAGGATCTCGCAGATCACCCCCGCGGGATAGAGCCCCGCGAGCCGCGCGAGATCCATGCTGGCCTCGGTGTGCCCGACCCGCTGGAGCACTCCCCCGGGACGCGCGCGCAGCGGGAAGACATGTCCCGGGCGCCGCAGATCGGACGGCACCGTCCCGGGGTCGATGGCCACGTGGATGGTCTTGGCGCGATCGGCCGCGGAGATCCCCGTGCTCACCCCGAAACGCGAGGCCGCATCGACGCTCACCGTGAACGCGGTACGCAGCGATTCCGAGTTCACCTCGGTCATCTGGTGCAACCCGAGCGCCTCGCAGCGATCGGGCGGCAGCGCGAGACAGATCAGCCCGCGCCCATGCGTCGCCAGGAAATTGATCGTCTCGGCGGTCACCTTCTCCGCCGCGACCACGAAATCGCCTTCGCTCTCGCGGTCTTCGTCGTCCGCGACGATCACGATCTTCCCGTCGCGGATCTCCGCGATCGCCTTCTCTATCGAATCAAACGCCATTCAATCTCCGGCGGGCGGCCGCGAGGCCGAACCCTGCAACTGGCGTACGTACTTGCCGAGCATGTCGCCTTCGACGTGCACCCGCTCCCCGACGCGCAGGCGATCGAGCGTCGTCGCGGTCCGCGTATGCGGAATCAGCGCGACCTGCACCACGTCCGGCGCGGGCGTCGCGTTCACCGTGAGGCTCACGCCATCCAGGGCGATCGACCCGTGCGGGATGACGAGCTCCGCGACGTCCGCGGGGACGCGCACGTCCACCAGCCGCGCGTCGGCCTCGTCGCGGACGGCGACGACCTCGCCGACCCCGTCCACGTGGCCCTGCACGAAGTGGCCACCGAGCCGGTCACCCACCGCGAGCGCCCGTTCGAGGTTCACCCGTGCGCCGGGCGTCATCGTGTCGAGCCGCGTCCGGCCGCGCGTGGTGACGATCACGTCCACCGCGAAGCCCTCCGGCGCCGTGTCGACCACCGTGAGACACGCGCCGTCCACCGCGACGCTCTCGCCGACGGCCAGATCGTCGTACGGCGACGCCACGACGAGCCGCAGGCGATCCCCACGCCGCTCCACCGTGCGCACGGTCCCGACGGCCGTCACAATTCCGGTAAACATAGCTCGCGATCGGCCACCAATAAGGTATCGTCCCCGAGGGCACGCCGCTCCACGATCGTCCAGCGTGGGGCCTCGCCCAGCTGTACGGCGCGGGACGCGCCGAACGCCGCGACGCCCCGCCCCAACCGGAGCGGCGCCTGGATCCAATAGAGCCGATCCACCAGATCGGCGTCGAGCAGATGGCCGACGAGCGTCCCGCCGCCCTCGATCAGCAGCGACTCGATCCCCTCGGCGCGGAGCGCGCGAAGACTCGCGTCGAAATCGTCCGCCGCGATCGTGCGCACGCCACACGGCGCGAGCTCCCGCTCGTACGCGGACGCGCGCTCGGTGGGCGCCACCACGACCGTCGGGACGGAGCGTGCCGTCCGCACCACGGTGAGCCGTGGCTCGATCGGCCCCGTTGCCGCGAAGATCACCCGCGTCGGCGTGCGGCGCGGGACCACCTCGCCCCGTACGGTGAGCTCCGGATCGTCGTGCTCCGCGGTGCGCCGGCCCACACCGATGGCGTCGTAGCCCGCCCGCAACCAGTGGACGTAGGCGCGCGCGTCCGGCCCCGAGATCCAGCGCGAGCGGCCCGCCGCGTCGGCGATGAAGCCATCGAGCGACGTCGCGACCTTCACCGCGACGAACGGGCGGGCCGGGCGAACGGTTCCCCAGAGAAACGGCGCGTTGAGCGTCGCCGCCTCCTCCCGGCCGATCCCGACCGATACGTCCACGCCCGCCGCGCGCAAGCGCTCGACGCCACCGCGCGCCACGGGATGCGGATCGCGCACCGCCACGACGACGCGCGACACGCCGGCCTCGAGCAGCGCGTCGACGCACGGGGGCGTCTTTCCGTGATGCGCGCACGGCTCGAGCGTCACGACGCAGGTGGCCCCGCGCGCATCGCCGGCCGCGGCGAGGGCCGCGACCTCGGCGTGCGGGCCGCCGAAGTCGGCATGCCACCCCTCGCCGATCACCTCGCCGTCGCGGAGCAGCACGGCGCCGACCATCGGGTTCGGCGCCGTTCGACCCCAGCCGCGATACGCCAGCGCCACCGCGCGAACCATGGCCTCGGTATCGGTCACGCTCACGGTTCCAGCTGCACGCCGTCGCCGGCGCGGATCCCGCCGATGGTCCAGGTGTGCACGCCCACCGCCTCCGCGGCATGCCGCACCGCCTCCACGTCGCCCGGCGCCACGATCGCGATCATCCCGACGCCCATGTTGAAGACGCGGTAGCGTTCGTCTGCGCTCACCTGCCCCGCCTCGACGAGCCAGCGAAAGAGCGGCGGCACCGGCCAGGCGCCCGTGTGGACGACGGCGGCGCATCCCGCCGGCAGCGACCGGCCGAGGTTGCCGGGAATGCCGCCACCGGTGATGTGTGCGAGCGCGTGGACCGCGTCGAGCACCGGCGTCACCGCGGCGGCGTAGCTCCGATGCACCGCGAGGAGCGCGTCACCCACGGTGGCGCCGATCGCTTCGACCTCGGTGTCCACCTCGAGCCCGAGCTCATCGAAGACGATCTTCCGCGCCAGCGTATAGCCATTGGTGTGCAATCCCGACGCCGCATACCCGACGAGCACGTCGCCCGGCCGCACGCGATCGCCGTGCAGGGCCTTGGTCTCGGAGACGACGCCGACGATCGTCCCCGCCAGGTCGTAGTGCCCCGGCTGATAGAGATCGGGAAGCGCGGCGGTTTCGCCACCCGCCAGCGTCATGTCGTGCGCGCGGCAGCCGCGGGCGACGCCCTCGACGATGCCGGCCACCGTTTCCGGCTCGATCGACGCCGCGGCGATGTAGTCCAGGAAGGCGAGCGGGCGCGCGCCGTGGACCAGGATGTCATTCACGGAGTGATTGACGAGATCTTCGCCCACGGTGTCGTGGCGGCCCGCCGCGATCGCGACGAGGACCTTGGTGCCGACGCCGTCGGTGCTCATCACGAGTACCGGATCGGGGACGTCGGGCGGCACCCGGACCATGCCCCCGAACGCGCCGACCTGCCCGCGTGCGAGGTCGGTACGGGCGAGGCGGAGCGCGCCGGCGATCCGGCGCTTCGCCTCGTCCGCGGCGTCGAGATCGACGCCGGCCGCGCGGTACCGCTCAGCCCCCGACACGCTCTTGCTCGGGGACGATCTCGAACCGGACGAGGTCGGAGAATTGGCGCACCCGCTTGGTGATCTCGGCGTGGCCGATCTCATCGAACCGATCCACGGAGAACCGCTCCACCGCGAACGACCCCATGGCGCTGCCGTAGACCATTGCCCGCCGGAAGTTCTCATGGCTGAGATCACCCGAGCGCGCGAGATGCGCCATGAACCCGCCCGCGAAGGCGTCGCCGGCGCCGGTGGGATCGAAGACGTCCTCGAGCGGATATCCGGGGACGTAGAACGTGCCCTCCGTGCCCATGAGGACGGCGCCGTACTCGCCCTGCTTCACCACGACCTGACGCGGTCCCTGCTCGAGAATCCACCGTGCGGCGCGGTACACGTTCCAATCGCCCGAGAGCTCGCGCGCCTCGGAGTCGTTCACCAGAAGCACGTCCACGTGCCGCAGCAGCTCGAGCAGGACGTCGCGCTTTCCCTGGATCCAGTAGTTCATCGTGTCGCACGCGACGAGCTTCGGCGTGTGGATCTGATCGAGCACGCCGAGCTGGAGCTCGGGATCGATGTTGCCGAGGAAGACGTACTCCGCGTCGCGGAACGATTCGGGGATCCGGGGCTGGAAGTCCGCGAAGACCCCGAGGCGCGTCTCGAGCGTTTCGCGATTCTGGAGGTCGTACGAGTACTTCCCCTTCCAGCGGAAGCTCTCGCCGTCCACCTTGGTGACGCCCGTGAGGTCCACGTCGCGCTCGGCGAGGCGCTCCAGCCGATCGAACGGATAGTCGTTCCCGACCACCCCGACGATCTGCACGGGATGCAGGAGGCATCCCGCGTAGCTGAAGAAGACGGCCGACCCGCCGAGCGCGTCGGCGGTCGAGCCGAACGGCGTCTGGACGGAGTCGAGCGCGATGCTGCCGACGACGAGTAGCGACACGGTCACATCCGTTCCGGGGCCGAAACCCCCATGAGTCCGAGACCATTCGCGAGCACGACTTGTGCCGCGCGCGCGAGCAGGAGCCGCGCGTTCTGGACGGCGGGCGCCTCACCGACCACCCGGCAGCGGTGGTACCAGACGTTCACGAGCCGCGCGAGATCCTCGAGGTACGCGATGACGCGGTGCGGCTCCAGCGCCTCGGCCGCCTTCCGGACGATGCCCGGGTAGTCCGCGAGGCGCTTCATCAGCTCCTGTTCCGACGGATCGGTGAGCGGACTCGGATCGGCCCAGCCCGCGACGATCGTCTGCGGCACCATGTCTGCCGTTCGGAAGATCCCCGCCATGCGCGTGTGGGCGTACTGCACGTAATAGACCGGGTTCTCGTCCGTCTGCCGCTTCGCGAGATCCACGTCGAAGACGAACTGGCTGTCGCCCTTGCGCTGGAGGAAGAAATAGCGGGCCGCATCCACGCCGGTCTCCTCGAACAGCTCGCGCAGCGTGATGATGTCTCCCGCGCGCTTCGAGAAGCGCACCTCTTCCCCACCTCGCGTCACCTTGACGAGCTGGACGATCACGGCGTCGAAGAACGCCTCACCGAGCCCCAACCCCAGGAGGGCCGCGCGCATGCGGGCGACGTAGCCGTGATGGTCGGCGCCCCATACGTCGATGGCCCGCGCGAAGCCCCGTTCCGCCTTATCGCGATGGTAGGCGAGGTCGGGGAGAAAGTAGGTGTAGGTGCCGTCGCGCTTCCGGATCACGCGGTCCTTGTCGTCACCAAACCTCGACGTGGCGAGCCAGAGCGCACCGTCTTCCTCGAAGACCAGCTCGCGCTCCTCGAGCACCTCGAGCGTCGCCTCGATCTTCCCGGAGTCGTAGATCGCGCGCTCGCTCGCGTAGACATCGAAGCGTACGCCGAAGTCGGCGAGGTCGCGGTCCTGCTCCGCGCGCATCCGCTCCATGGCAAGCGACTCGAGGCGCGGCAGGATCTCTTCCTCGCGCCGATCGGCGAGCCCGGGATGCTCGGCGAGGAGCGCCGTCGCCATCTCCTCGAGGTACGCCCCGTGATAGCCGCCGTCCGGCACCGCGGCCTCGCGTCCCGCCGCCTGTTGCAGCCGCGCCCAGAGCGAGCGCGCGAGCTTGCCGATCTGCACGCCCGCGTCGTTCACGTAAAACTCGCGCGTCACGGCATGGCCCGTGGCCTCGAGGAGGGAGGCAATCGCGTCGCCGAGCGCGGCTCCCCGGCCGTTCCCCACGTGCAGCGGCCCCGTCGGGTTGGCCGAGACGAACTCGATGTTCACGCGCGTGCCGTGTCCCACGTCGGCGCGGCCGTACGCCGCCCCCGCCGCGAGAATGGGATCGAGCACCGCCGTCACCGCGGTCTCGGCGAGGAAGAAGTTGATGAAGCCCGGGCCCGCGATCTCGACCCGCGTCACGACGTCGGCGGGCAGATCGAGCGCCGCGACGATCGCGTCGGCGATCGCGCGCGGCTTCCGCCGCAGCGGCCGCGCGAGCTGGAGCGCGAGGTTGGTGGCGAGATCGCCGTGCGCGTCTTCGCGCGGGCGCTCGAGGGCGAACTCCACGTCGGGCGCCCCGAGCTCCGCCGCGATACGCACCAGGGCGGCGCGCACGCGATCGGCACCGACGCTCACTCGCCCTTCGCCTTGGTATCGGGCTTCTTCGTGTCCTTCGTGCCCTTGGCCTCCGGCTTGGAGCCCTCGGACGTCTCGCGCTTCTCACCCGCGCGCTTGTAGTCGGTGATGTAGAAGCCCGAGCCCTTGAAGTGAATGCCGGCACCGCCGGAAATCTGGCGCTGCGCCATCTTCCCGCACGTCGGACATTTGACGCGGGACTTGTCCGAGATCTTGCGCTCGAAGCGCTCGAACTCGTGTCCCGCCGGACACAGGTATGCGTACGTCGGCATCGATCAGGACCGGATGAAGGAGCCCTGCGGTAGTCGTAATTCCTTTGAACCTATGAACTTAGCCCGTGCCCCACGGGGGGTCAAGCTGACCGATGCGTGCCCCAGACGCCGCGGAGCGCATCGCTGATCTCGCCCACCGTGGCGCGGGCGCGCACGGCGGCGACGATCGGCGGCATCAGCGGTGTCTCGCCCCGCGCCGCCGCCTCCACCGCCGCAAGCGCTTTCCTCCACGCGGCGGTATCACGCGCCGCGCGGACGGCTGCCACACGCGCACGCTGCTGCGCCGCGAGCTCGTGATAATCGGGCGCCGCGATCTCGGGTGGCGGCTCGTCCTGGGTGAAGCGATTCACACCGACCACCACGGTCTCGCCCGACTCGACGGCCCGCTGGTGCTCGTACGCCGACCGGGCGATGGCGTCCTGAAAGACGCCGCGCGCAATCGCCGCCGCCGCACCGCCGGCGCGCGCGACCTCGGCCATGAGGATCGTGGCGCGTCGGGCGATCTCGTCGGTGAGGTGCTCGACGTAGTACGAGCCGCCGAGGGGATCGGCGCTGAGCGCGGTGCCCGACTCGTACGCGAGCACCTGCTGGGTGCGCAGCGCCAACCGCGCCGAGTCCGCGGTGGGGAGCGCGAGCGCCTCGTCGAAGCCGTTGGTGTGGAGCGACTGGGTCCCGCCGAGCACGGCGGCGAGCGCCTGGACCGCGACCCGCACCACGTTGTTGAGCGGCTGCTGCGCGGTGAGGGTCGAGCCGCCCGTCTGCGTGTGGAACCGGAGGCGGCACGCCGCGTCGTCGCCGTGGTAGCGCTCGCGCACGATCTCCGCCCAGAGGCGGCGTGCCGCGCGGAACTTGGCGATCTCCTCGAAGAGATCGTTGTGCGCGGCAAAGAAGAACGAGATGCGGCGCGCGATCTCGCCCGCGTCGAGTCCCGCCGCGCGCGCGCGATCGAGATACTCGATCCCGTCGGCGAGCGTGAAGGCCACCTCCTCGACCGCCGTTGCCCCCGCCTCGCGCATGTGGTAGCCGCTCACCGAGATGGGGTTGAACGACATCCGCTCCTCGTGGACGAAGCGGAAGATGTCAGTCGTCAGGCGGAGGGAGGGATCGGGCGGGTAGATGTACGTGCCGCGGGCGGTGTACTCCTTCAAGATGTCGTTCTGCACCGTGCCGCGGAGCGCGGTGTGGGGCACCCCCTGCTCGTCACCCACCACGACGTACATCGCCAGGAGAATCGCGGCGGTGGCGTTGATCGTCATCGACGTGGAGACTTGGTCGAGCGGGATCCGATCGAACAGCACCGCGAGATCGTCCACCGTATCGATGGCGACGCCGGCCCGTCCCACTTCGCCCTCGGCGATCGGGTGGTCGGAGTCGTAGCCCATCTGGGTGGGAAGATCGAACGCGACGGAGAGCCCGGTCTGGCCGGCCTCGAGGAGGGCGCGGAATCGGGCGTTCGTTTCGGCGGCGGTCCCGAAGCCGGCGTACTGGCGCATGGTCCAGAGCCGGCCGCGGTACATCGTGTCGTAGATGCCCCGCGTGAACGGGAATTCGCCAGGGGGCTCCGGACCGTACGAGGGCGCGACCGGCACGCCCGAAGGCGTCCGTCGCTCCTCGCTCACACAGCCCCCGCGGGTGTCCTCGTCTGCGCGAGCACCTGCTCGACGAACCGCACGTCCTCCTTCGAGCCGATGATGAGCGGCGTGCGCTGGTGCAGCTCGTCGGGCATGATGTCGAGTACCGGGCGCTCGCCGTCCGATGCGGCGCCCCCGGCGTGCTCCACGATGTAGGCGAGCGGATCGGCCTCGTAGAGCAACCGCAGCTTGCCCTGCGGCGACTTCGTGTCCTGCGGGTACATGAAGACCCCGCCGTGCATCAGATTGCGGTGGAAGTCCGCGACGAGCGAGCCGATGTAGCGGGCGTTCTTCGCCTTGCCGCCGCCGTCGAGCCCCTTGAACGCGCGGACCACGGAGCGATAGGCCGCCGGCCAGCGATCGTAGTAGCTCTCGTTGATGCTGTAGAAGCGGCCGATTTCGGGCGTGCGGATGTTGGGATGGCTGAGCAGGAATTCGCCGATGGTCGGATCGAGCGTGAAGCCGTGCGCGCCGTTCCCCGCGGAGTAGACGAGGACGGTGCTCGCGCCGTACAGCACGTAGCCCGCCGCCACCTGCTTGCGCCCCACCTGCAGGCAGTCCGGCAACGCTCCCGGATGGCCCTCGGGCGTCACGCGCCGGTGAATCGAGAAGATCGTGCCGATCGGGATGTTGACGTCGATGTTCGACGAGCCGTCGAGCGGATCGTACATCAGCACGTACTTCCCGGGCCGATGCTCCGGCGGCGTGGGCACGGGCTCCGCGTCCTCCTCGGAGGCGACGACGCACACGCGGCCGGTCTTCTGAATGACCTGGCGCAGGATATCGTTGGCGATGATGTCGAGCTTCTGCTGCTCCTCGCCCTGCACGTTGATGCTGCCGGCCCGGCCGAGGATGTCGACGAGCCCGGCGCTCCGCACGTAGCTCGCGATCAGCTTGGCGGCGAGGGCCACGTCGTAAAGGAGGTTGGTGAGCTCGCCGCTGGCTTCGGGGTGCAGGCGTTCTTCTTCGATGATGAAGCTTTCGATCGTGACCAACTGCGAACTAGGCACCGTAGCCTCGCGACAGGTGAGAGTAGCGTTCCCTGCGACACTTGAAAATAGCGTCCGTCACTCCAGATCGTTACCGTCCCGCCGTCATCCGTGCGCCACATGCTGATGCCGCGGCGCGCGAGGCGTCGAAGCGTGGCGGGCGCGGGATGACCGTACCGGTTGTGCGCGCCCACGCTGATCACCGCGACTTTGGGGGCCACGGCGTCCAGCCATGCGTTCCCGGTGGCCCCGGCGGAGCCGTGATGGCCCACCTTCAAGACCTCGGAGCGGCCGACCCGGCTCACCGCCACCGACTCCGCGGGGAAACCGGCATCCCCCGTGAGCACGGCGTCGAACGCCCCGTAGCTCACCCGCACGATGACCGAGTTCTCGTTCGGTCTCAGCTCGTGGGCGAGCGAGACATCCGTGGGGTGAAGCACCGCAAATCGCACGCCATCGAGCATCACGGTGTCCCCCAGGCGGGCCGCCCGCCATGGGATCCCGTACGCGGCCACGGTGGCCTGGTAGCGCTCGTAGAGCGGGGTGCCCAGGGGTTGGCCGGGCTCGAGCATGAGCCGCGGTGGGAACGCCGCGATCAGCTCCGGAATCCCGCCCAGGTGATCGGCGTCGCCGTGCGAGTCGATCACCACGTCGAGCGCGCGGGCGCCGTGACGCCTGAGGAACGGGAGCTCGACCCGCCGTGCCGCATCCTCGAGCGGGTTCACCGGCCCGCCGTCCATTGCCACCCAATGCCCGTGGGGGGTACGGACGAGGATCGCATCCCCCTGCCCCACGTCGAGCACGTAGATCGAGAGCCCGAACCGCTCGCCGTGCGGGCGAAACGCCAGGGCCGCGACGCCCCAGGCCATGGTCACACCCAGGACCATCACGCGGCGCCGGGCGACGGCCACGGTGGGGCGGTTTCGGAGCACCCACCACGTCCCGGCGAGCAGCAAGGCCCACGGCCAGGCGCCGGAGACACCGGGCACGGTGCGCACGTGGCCCCAGGGCACGGCGGCGGCGAGTGCCGCGAGGCGTTCGATGGCGGCGAGCACGAGGCCCGCCCCGCCCGCGAACGCGCTCCAGACGAGGCTCGCGAAGATTCCGGGCACCGCGAGCGCCATGAGGGGAATGGCGACCAGGTTCACGGCGATGCCGATCGGCGCCACGGCACCGAAGACGTAGGCCGTGATCGGTGCCGTGGCGAGCGTGGCCCCGACCGAGACACCGACGCCCCGCCAGCGCCGGCTCACCAACCGCGCGCCGCGATAGGTGCCCCAGACGGCGGTGACGGAGAGCCACGCGCCGACCGCCGTCACGGTGGCGGGATCGACCGCGAGCAGGAGGAGCACCGCGCTCGCGAGCATCGCCGTGAACGGGGGGTGCCGCTGACGCAGACGCGCCACCGCCAGGAATGCGATGAAGGCGGCGGCGCGCGTTGCCGCGGCGGGAAACCCGAGGAGGGCGACGTAGGCCCAGACGGCGAGCGTCCCTAAGACCGTCGCCGCGCGCCGACCCAGCGGCTGGAGCAGCAGCGCGAGCCAGAGCGCCACGACGCCGACGTGGAGCCCCGAGATCGCGAGCAGATGCGCGAGGCCCGCGTCGGCGAAGGTGTCGCGGAGATCTCGGGCGATGCCGTGTCTCTCGCCGAGCACGAGCGCGATGACGAGCGGCGCACGCCGGCCGTAGAGCGCGGTGAGCCGTGCCGCGAGGGCGGCGCGGAGGCGCGCGCGCAGCGCGCGGGGGCGGTGGAGAACGCGCACGTGTCGCACCGCGAGCCGCCCACCCGCCGCCGAGCCGACCGCGATCACCGTGGCACCGGGCGGCACGGTGTCCGACAGCGTGAGCGTGACCGCGCCGCCGCACCCGTCGGGCGATGCGCGCACGATGCCCGGCACACTGCCCCGCGCATCCGGGACACCGCCCACGACGACGACCGCGGCGTGCCGGCCCACGCGCCAGCGGGCGGCACAGGCGTCCTGCCGGGCGCCACGCGCGAGGGATCCCTGCCAGAGCCCGACGCCGAACACCGCGACGAGCACCGCCGCCCATCGGCGTCCGGGATGCAGCGCGAGCGCCGCCGCCAGGACGAGTGGTACCAGACGCACGCCCATGGGGACCAAAACGACGAGGCCGACCCAGAGGCCGGCCCCATACCCGAATGCGAATTGGACGACGGGCGGCACTACCGCCCGCCCGAGCTCACCCGGCCGGCGCCTTCTTGCCGTGCTCCGGCCGCGGCGAACGCGAAACCACGCGGAACCCTTCCATCAGCGCCACGGCGATGTCGGCCTGATCCTGGTCGCGCTGCATGGCAATGTGCTGCAACACCGCGCCGCGATGATGCGTCACGTAGTGCGGGGGCAGCCGATTCAGCGCGAAGACCATGACGTCGTCGCGACAGACGTCGCAGCCGCAAAACCCCTGCACGTTCGGCACGAGCCGCTTGTACTCGCGCTGGACCTCGTCTTCGATCAGGTTCTTCACCCCACGATGGCCAACTCCCGACCCGTCGAAGCGGGTACTCCGGTGAAGGTCGAACCGGTGGTCCCGGTGAGCCGCACGGTGCGGTAGGCCCCGATCCACTCCGTCGGGCCGTCCACCAGCACCACTTTGTTGGTTCGGGTGCGAGTCTGCAAGAGTCCGCCGCGCCGCGCCACTTTCTCCACCAGCACCTCGTGCGTGGTTCCGACCAGCGCCGCGTTGCGGCGGCGCGCCACCGCCCGTACCGTCGCGATGAGCCGCTCCAGACGCTCGGCCGCCGCCTCGTCCGGCACCTGGCCCGGCAGCTTCGGCGCGCCGGTGCCCTCGCGGGGCGAGTAGCGGAAGGTGTACGCGTCGTCGAAGGCGACCGCGCGGACGAGCGAATCGGTTTCCGCGAAATCGGCGTCCGTCTCCCCCGGGAACCCGACGATGATGTCCGTCGTGATGGCGAGCGCCGGCACGGCGGCCCGCAGCCGGTCCACACACTCCAGGTACTGCTCACGGGTGTAGCGGCGACCCATGCGCTTGAGCACCCGCGAGGACCCGCTCTGCACCGGCAGATGCACGTGCTCGCAAACGGCGGGCACCTCGGCCATGGCCTCGAGGACCCGCGGGGTGAAGTCGTTGGGGTAGGGGCTCGTGAACCGCAGCCGGCGAACGCCCTCCACGGCCCCGACCGCGCGGAGCAGATCGGCAAAATCGTGCGCGCCGTCGTGGTAGCTGTTGACGGTTTGGCCGAGGAGCGTGACCTCGGACGTACCCTCCGCCGCGAGACGCCGGACCTCGGTCACGACGTCATCCAGCGTACGGCTGCGCTCGCGCCCGCGCGTCATCGGAACGATGCAGAAGGTGCACCGATAATCGCAGCCGCGCTGCACGGTGACGAAGGCCCCCACCCGCTCGCCGCGCACCTGGGGCACGTCCTCGTAGTGCTCCCACGCGCGGAACTCCACGTCCGCCGACCGCTCGCCACCCACCGCCCCGTGGATCAGCTCGGGGAGCGCGCGGTAGCCGTCGGGCCCGATCACGAGGTCCACGTGCGGTGCCTGCTCGAGGAGCGTGGTGCCGAGGCGCTGGGCCATGCAGCCCACGACGCCGAGCACGACGCCCGGACGCTTGTGGCGTTTGAGCTCGCCCATCCGCCCCACGACGCGCTGCTCGGCGTTGTCCCGGACCGCACACGTGTTGACGAGGAGCACGTCGGCCTCGGCCGGATCGTCGGTCGCGCCGTAGCCCTCGCGGCCGAGCACACCGAGCATGAGCTCGGTATCGGCCACGTTCATCTGGCATCCGTACGTCTCGATGTAGACGTGTTTCATGGGCGTTCCGCGCAGGGCTCGGCCAGCAGGCCGTCCATTCCGGTCCCGAGGCGCGCCGCGAACCGCGGCGGCACGGACCGATCAGTGGGAAGATAGACCGGCAGGTAGTCGCCCGTCAGGCCCTCGAACCGGTGCTTGCGGCGTGCCGTGGTCACGACGTCCGCCCTCCCGCCGATGCGTGCCGCCGCATACGCCGCCCCCATGGCGTCCCCGAGGACGCGCAGCTCGGCGCTCCGCTCGCGCTGGACTGCGGCCGGCGCCGGCGAGCCGAGCCGTGGCGCCGCCGTGCTCGGCCGCTCGGAGTAGGGGAAGACGTGGAGATACGTGAACGGGAGATCCTGAATGAGCGCGCGCGTGGCCGCGTGATCGGCGGCGCGCTCCCCGGGAAAGCCGACGATCACGTCCGCGCCGAGCCCGAGGGCCGGGAGCCGCGCGGCGAGCGTCTCGATCCGCGCGCGATACGTCGCCGCCGTGTACCAGTGCCGCCCCATCCGCTTGAGCACGCGGTCGCTTCCGGACTGGAGCGGGGCGTGGACGTGCGGCGCGAGACGGTCAGGGAGCGAGACCATGAGATCGGCGAGCCGATCGCACACCTCGGTGGCCTCGATCGACGAGAGCCGGAACCGCACGCGCGGTACCTCGCGCACCAGTCGTTCCGTGAGCTCGCCGAGCGTCGCCATGGGATCGAGATCGCGCCCGTACGTGCCGATATGCACGCCCGTGAGGACGATCTCTTCATGCTCCGCCGCGAGCGCCTCGGCCTCGGCCACGATCTCCGCCGGCGGCCGCGATCGGTTGGCCCCGCGGGCGAGGGTGGTCGCGCAGAAGGTGCAGTGCTCGTCGCAGCCGTCCTGAATCCGGAGCCAGGCGCGGCTCCCGCGCGCGAACCGGCGGAGCACCGGCTCGGGCGCCGCGGCGTCCACGGCGAGCGCCGACAGCACGTCCTCCACCGCGGCGCCGCCCACCACCCCGGCCACGTTCGGGAGTGCCGCGATCGTCCCGTCATCCACCGCCGCGGCACAGCCCATCACCACGGTGCGCACGTCGGGCCGCCGGCGCGCGAGACGTCGCACGAGACCGCGCATCTTCGCCTCGCCGGCGTGTGTGACGGTGCAGGAATTCACCACGGCCGCGTCGGCGCGCGCGGGATCGCTCACGATCTCCGCACCCGCCAGCTCGAGCGCCTGACGGACTACCTCGGTGTCGTACTGGTTGGCCTTGCAGCCGAACGTGTGGAGATAGACGCGCGTCACGGCCTGAGCCGCATGCCCACCGTGAACGCCCAGACGTGCTCGCTCACACCGGCGCCGGAGCGCATGATCCGCTCGAGCGTGACGTTCACCAGCGCGCGGTTCTTGGCGAAGAGCAGTCCGGTCCCGGCGGTGAGCCCCACCTCGTGCGGCTGTTCCGCGTTCGGAGAGAACGGCAGGGTCGCGTAGCGGAAGCCGAACCGGAGCGGGATGTTCGAGACGCCGGACTCGGGCGGACCGAGCTCGATACCGCTCCCGATGGAGAAGGTGTTGAAGACGACCGTCCCGCTGCCCGCCAGATCGGCGGCCGCGCGCGTCCACGAGCGCCGCGTGACGGTCGTCGTCCAGTGCAGGGCCTTGCTCGGCGTGAGGAGGAGGCCGCCCGCGATCGTCGTCGGGAGCGCGACACTCCCCGTCACCAGCGAATCGACGCTGATGTCGAGCCGCCGGTCGGACCGCACGCTCGCCCCGAGCTGGATGGCGCGCGTGAGCTGGATCATGACGCCACCGTCGAACCCGAACCCTTCATACGATTGGTGTCCCCGGAGCGCGTAGGGGCGATACGTCGTATCCCCGAAGACCCGGCTCACGCTGAGCTGCGACGAGCCCGTCAGGGCGTGGACCCCTACGCCGATGGCGAGATGGCGCGAGACCGTCCAGGCGAGGGCTCCACCGATATCGGCGATCGCGCCGTCCGAGCCGATCTGGTCGGTGACGCCCACCGGCTGGCCCCGGAGCATCACCGTGTCCGTCGTGGACACGTCGTACGTCCGGTCCGCATACGTCCCCGCGGTGAGGCGGAACGAGATCGGGGAACTCCCCGCGGGGCCGGCGACGCCGATGAGCGGGAAGCGGGTGTCGTGCAGCCCGGTCGCCGTGACGCTGTTCGCGTCGTAGCTCCGGAACTCCGTGCTCGACGTGCCGATCGCGGTGAGCGCTCCGAGGGACGCCGACGACGCGGGATTGAGCGGGGAGAACGGATCGAACATGTCGAACCCGCCGCCGAGCGCGCGCGAGCGGGCCGACGCCTCGCGCGCCGGGAACCCGATCCCGCGTACCGAGAAGATGGACGTCTGCGCCGCCGCCACCGCGGGGAGTCCGCCGAGCGCGAGCCCGGTGAGCAGGAGAAGTCGTCGCATCGTCATCCGCGGAACTTGTACGGGGGAATGTAGGTGACCTCCAGCTTGGCGCTGGGCGCCGCGCTGGTCCCGAAGCGTACCGCGGCGCCGGTCGCCCCTTCGGGCGTGGCTCGGAGGATGATCGTGTGCGGCAGCTCGGGATGCGTGTGCCACACCCGGAGGACGTCGGTCAGGTCCACCCGCACGGTGTCACGCGTCCCGACCAGGGCGTTGCCCGCCCGGAGCGCGATCGAGTCCGCCGGCACGAGGATGAGCGGGGACTTCGGTCCGAAATCGGCGGTGAGCGCATGCGCGATCACGGCGACGGTATCCTGCGAGCCACCGATCACCGGCTCCGATGGGACGAGCAGCAGCGTGGCGCGCACCACCGACGACGAGTCGACGATCGCCGACGGCACGTCGAGATGCATCAGGACCCGCGACGACGGTGAGCCGCCCACCGCGAGCACGCCCGCGGGAGGCACGACGGGCGGCGGCGCCACGAACATGTCGAGCCCCGAGAGCCGCGAGTCCTGCCGGGGTACGCTCGTGCCGGAGGAATCCTGGTGCACGTAGAGGCTCAGCTGCGCACCGCTCCCTGCCTCGACCGCGCCGATGTTCACCCACGCAGAGTCGGGTGAGAGCACCGCCACGCCGACCGCGACCACGAAGCTGTCCGCCGGCCAGCCCGGAAAGGCACTCGCGGGTATCGACGTCGACACGAGTCCGTTCTGGAGCGTGTCGTCGAGCGCGATCGTGCCGATCAGCGTGCTGTCCTGAAAATACGGCTCGAGCTGCGCGTAGGTCGCGGTGGAATCCACCGTCGTGGGGAGCCGATAGATGCCGAGGCGGATCCCCTTCGCATCCGCGCGACGGCGGAGCACGTCCACCTGGACGGCGAAGGAATCGGTGCTGGCGATCGGCGCGAGCACGGTGTCGATCGCGTTCACACGCAGACTGTCGCGGAGGGCGAAGAAGCGGATGACCCCGCGGCTCGGGCCGACGCCGAACCCGCCGGGCGCGGCGATCAGCTCGAGCGCGCTCGCCGCGTACGATGACACGTAGCCGTCGAACGTGCTGTCCGCCGCGGTCGGCATGATGGAGTCGACGACCTGCACGCCCACGGGCGGGCAGAATTCCGGGCAGACGCCGGGCGCCGTGACGTCCTGGCCGCAGCCGAGCAGCGCCGCGCCGGTGAGCGCCACCGCCAGGCGGCGGACCCTTTTGGCCGTCAGTCCGCGCACGACGGTTCCCCGCACCCGATTGATCCGTTCACCGTTCAAGGTCTCCGGGTCCGAATCGCGCCGGCAGGAGCTCTTCGAGCGTCCAGCGCCGCCGGCCGTTCGGACCGATCGATTCGATGATGAGGCCGTCGGCGAATTCCGCGAGCACCTGACGGCACGCCCCACAAGGTGCGGCGGGCGGGTCGGCGTCGGTGACGATCACCGCGCGCACGAGCTTCGTGGCCCCCGCCGTCACCGCCGCGCCCACGGCCACGCGCTCGGCGCAGTTGGTCAATCCATACGATGCATTTTCGACGTTCGCGCCCGCGAAGATGCGGCCATCGGCCGCCTCGAGCGCCGCACCGACCCGGAACCCGCTGTACGGCGCGTACGCCCGCTCCTGTGCCGCGCGCGCTTCCTGCTCGAGCGCGTCGCTCACGCGAGAATCTCCGACAGGAACGACGTACCCACCGCGGGCGCCATATCAAAATACTCGGCCGCCGTCGCGCCGAGGTCAGCGAACGTCGCGCGCGTGCCCAGTGCCGCCGGCCGCACGTCCGGCCCCACCGCGAGCACGGGCACGGCCTCCCGCGAGTGATCGGTGGAGGGCGTGGTCGGGTCGTTCCCGTGATCGGCAGTCAAGAGCATCACGTCCCCGGGCCGGAGGAGATCCACCAGCGCGGGCAACGCCTCGTCCAACGCCCGCAAGCCCTTGTAGAACCCCGGAACGTCGTTCCGGTGCCCCCAGGTCTGGTCGAATTCGAGGACGTTCACGAATAGAAACCCACTCTCCATGGTCCTGAGCGCCTCGGCGATTCGCGCGTACGCCTCTTCGTTGGTGGGCGTGTGGTGGCTCGAGATGTTCCGCCCGGCGAACAGATCGTCCACCTTGCCGAGCCCGACGCGTGGAATCCCCGCCTCGGCCAGGCGGTCGAGCAGCGTGGGCCCCACGGGCTCCACCGAAAAATCCCGTCGGTGCGCCGTGCGGGTGAACTGCCCGGGCTCGCCCACGAACGGCCGCGCGATCACGCGCGACACCGCATGCTCACCCGTGAGCTGCGCGCGCGCCGTCTCGCACGCCGCGTAGAGCTCCGCGAGCGGGACGTTCTCCTCGTGCGCCGCCACCTGAAAGACGCTGTCCGCCGACGTGTAGACGATCCATTTCCCGGTGGCGAGATGCTCGGCGCCGTACTCCTCGATCACCGCCGTTCCCGATGCCGGCTTGTTGGCCAGCACGCCGCGGCCCGTGGCGCGGCTGAACGCCGCGATCACGTCGTCCGGGAACCCGTTTGGATAGGTCGGAAACGGTTGATCGAGGAGCAGCTCGCAGAGCTCCCAGTGGCCCGTGGTGCTGTCCTTGCCCTTGGAACGCGGCAGCGCGACGCCGTGAGCCGCCGACGGCGCGCTACACGCCAACCCGGGAAGGGGCCGGCAGCAGCCGAGGCCGAGCCCCGCGAGATACGGGAGATCGAGCCCACCCACCGCGCGGGCCACGTTGCCGAGCGTGTCGCTCCCCCGGTCACCATAGGCGGCCTGATCGGGACAGGCGCCGATCCCGACGCCGTCCAGGACGATCAACGCAAACCGGCCGCGTGGCGTCATGCGCCCGTGTACACCCGCGTCACGCGGTTCCCGAGACGCGCGAGGATCTCGTACGAAATGGTCCCCGCCCACCCGGCGAATTCGTCGATACCGATGGCCTCGCCACCCTCGGGGGAGGTCCCCACGAGCGTCGCGACCTCACCAACCCGCACGCCGTCGAGGTCGTCGGTCTCCATATCCACCATCACGAAGTCCATGGTCACGCGTCCCACGATGGGACGCCGACGCCCGCCCAAGAGCGCGAACGCCTTGCCCTTCACCGCGCGCGGGATGCCGTCGGCGTAGCCGATACCGAGCGTCGCGATCGCGGTCGGCCGCTCGGCGCGCCACTCGGCGCCGTAACTTACCGCATCGCCCGCACCAATCCGTCGAACGCTCACGACCGGCGCCCGTATCGTCGCGACCGGCGCGGGGTCCGGGAGATCGCCCGCGGCCGCGCCGCCGTAGAGAAAGATGCCGGGCCGCGCCAGATCGAGCGCCCGATCGAGCCGCCACGCCGCGGCGCTGTTCGCCGCGTGCACGAGCCGTGGCCGGGCCGGCAGGCGTCCGAGGGCCTCCTCGAAACGCCCCCACTGCAGCGCCACCGTTGCGCGGTCGCTGTCCGCCGCATAGAAGTGGGTGAACACCCCTTCCAGGTGCGGGGTCGCGAACTGCGTGAGCGCCGCGGCGTCGTCCCAGCGCACACCGCAGCGCCCCATCCCCGTGTCGATCTCGAGATGAAACGGGAGGTCCCAGCGCGCCACCTCGGCGGGAGCATCGAGCACGGCCCGCAGGTCGTGTCGTCGGTAACGTGCGAGCTGGTCGGAAGCGGCCGGCGTGAAGACGAGGATCGGCCGGGTGACGCCCGCGTCCCGGAGCTCGATGCCTTCTTCGACCGTCGCGACACCATAGCCCCACGGATCGAGCGACTCGAGCGCGCGTACCACCGGCACCGCGCCCAGCCCGTACGCGTTCGCCTTCACCATCGGTAACAACGTGCCCGAACGCGAAGCGGCCCGGACGGTCCGCGCATTCGCGAGCAGGTTGGCGAGATCGACCTCGATCCACGCCCTTCGGTGCGGCGGTTGCGTTGACACGGTCACGGGCGAGCCGGTATTGTACCGGCGCGAGGACCCAAATGCAAGAACCATCAGCGCTTGGACGCATCGTCGAGCTCGTCCGAGACCTCCGTCGGCGGTGCCCCTGGGACGCCGCGCAGACCTCTCAATCGCTCCGTCCCTACTTCGTCGAAGAGGCGATGGAGCTCGACCACGCCATGGCGCATCCCGACGACCCCGGGCTCCGGACGGAGCTGGGCGACGTGATGCTCCACGTGGCGTTCCAGATCGCGCTCGCCGAGGAGCGTGGCGCCTTCGGCGCGGAGGATCTGACGCGCGCGGTCGAGGAGAAGATGTGGCGGCGGCACCCCCATCTCTTCCCCCCCACTCCCCGAACCCAGACGGGCGAAGGCGGTCATGGATGGGCACAGGCGGGCGAGGTCGCTCCTCTGCCCGCCCACGCCCGCCCGAGCCCGCCCACGTCCGCCCATGACAACTGGGAACGCCGAAAGCTCGAGGAGCGCGAAGGGGCGAGCGTGCTGGACGGTCTCCCGCCCAGCATGCCGGCACTCGTGATGGCCTACCGGCTCCAGGAGAAAGCGGCGGGGGTGGGGTTCGACTGGCCGGACGTGAATGGGCCGATGGACAAGGTCCGAGAAGAGACCGAGGAGGTGGAGGAAGAACTACGGCGCCAGGAGCGGCAGAGTGGCAGGGTGGCAGAGGAGATCGGGGATCTGCTCTTCGCGGTGGTGAATCTCGCCCGTAAAGCGGGCTGCGATCCGCGTGCGGCGCTCGAGGGCGCCAACGCGCGGTTCACCGAGCGCTTCCGCGCGATCGAACGCCTCGCCGCCGAGCGCGGCATCGACGTCGGCAGCGCGGGGCTCGAGGTGCTGGATGGGTTGTGGAATGAGGTGAAGGCGGGCGAGGGCGGGCGGGGGCGGGCATAGGCGGGCGGGTCGCTGCGCCGTGCCCGCCTGCGCCCGCCTATGCCCGCCTATGCCCGCCTATGCCCGCCTATGCCCGCCTACGGATACAGCCGATGCATCTGCCGCGGGAACGCGATCGCCTCGCGAATGTGCGGGATGCCGCAGATCCAGGCGACGGTCCGCTCGATGCCGAGGCCGAAACCGGAGTGCACGAACGTCCCGTACTTTCGGAGATCGAGATACCAGCCGTACGCCTCTTCGGGGAGCCCCTGGTCGCGGATGCGCGCGAGAAGCAGATCGTAGTCGTCTTCGCGCTGGCTTCCGCCGATGATCTCGCCGTAGCCCTCCGGCGCGAGGCAGTCGTTGTTGAGCACCGTCCGCGGGTCGTCCGGGTTCTGTTTCATGTAGAACGCCTTGACCTCGCGCGGATAGTTGTACACGAAGACCGGACGGTCGTACTGCTTGGCGAGCAGCGTCTCGTCGTCCCCGCCGAGGTCACGGCCCCAGGTGATCTCCGCGCCGAGGCCCTGGAGCTTGGTCACCGCGTCGGTGTAGGAGATGCGATGGAACGGCGGCGCAACGGATTCGAGAGGCGTGACGTCCCGCTCGAGCTCCTCGAGCTCCGCGCGGCGTCGCTCCAGACAGCGCCCCACGATATACGAGACGAAGTCTTCCTGCAGCCGCATGTTGTCGTCGGAATCGTTCCACGCGACCTCGGGCTCCACCATCCAGAACTCGGCCAGATGCCGGCGGGTCTTGGATTTTTCCGCGCGGAAGGTGGGCCCGAAACAGTAGACGCGGCCAAGCGCTGCGGCGGCGGCCTCGAGGTAGAGCTGGCCCGTCTGCGCGAGGTACGCCTTGCCGAGATCGAAGTACTCGGTCTCGAAGAGGTTGCCGGCGGTCTCGCCGATCGCGCCGGTCAACAGCGGCGTGTCCACCAAGTAGAAATCGCGGTCGTAGAAGAAGTCGCGAATCGCCTGGATCACCTCGTGCCGGATGCGCATGACCGCGACCTGCCGCCGGCTCCGGAGCCAGAGATGCCGGTGCTCGAAGAGGAACGCCGTCCCGTGCTCCTTCGGCGTGATCGGGAAATCGACGCTCGGCCCCAGGATCTCCAGCCCGTGCGCGGTGAGCTCGACGCCGCTCGGCGCGCGCTCGTCGGCGCGCACGGTGCCCGTCACGGCCACCGAGGTCTCCTGCGTCAGCGCCTTGAACGTCTCCCACACGGCGTCCGGCACCTCGGCCTTCGGAAAGACCGCCTGCACGTAGCCCGAGCCGTCACGCAGCACGGCAAAGGCGATCTTCCCGCTCGAGCGGGTCGTCATCACCCAGCCGCGCACCGTCACTTCTTGGCCGATGCGCTCCGGAAGCTCGTTGATACGTGTCGTATCGCTCATCGCGCGCGAATCGTATCGCTTGCCCTGGTGAGTGTCAACGCGCTTGCGTGCGTGCGCACGCCCGTGAAGGGCCCGAGCGCGGAGCCGAAACCCTGGGCCGACTACCTCGGTGCGCCGAGCCGCGCGCCCTTCGCCGACCAGACGCTTCCCGCCCAGGACACCCTGGCGTGGCGGACGGGCGTCGGAAAGGTCGCGGCCGGCCCCATCGCGCTGGGCTCGAGCGTCCTCGCCGTGCAGACCGTGAACAAGGAAATCGCGCTCCTCAGCCGTGAGACGGGCGCGATCATCTGGAAGCGGCGCCTCAACAATGCGAGCACGACGGGCCCGCTGATCACGACCGACCGGATCTACACCGCGACCTCGGACCGGGACGGCAAGGTCTACGCCCTGCGCCTGGCCACCGGAGGCTCGGCGTGGGAGCGCGGTCTCGGAAGCATCACCGGCGCCATCGCGCTCACCGGAGGCGTAGTCGTAGCGGCGACGATCGATGGCGGGGTCGCGGCGATGGATGCGTCCACGGGTCACGTGCGCTGGCGCCGCCGCCTGCATGGGCCCGTGCGCGGCGGGGTAGCGGCCCTTGGGGGCAGGGTGCTCGTCGCGACCGACGACTCGCTCTATCTGCTCGCCACGGTAGACGGCACGCCCGTGGCGACGGTCACGGCGCCGGGTGCCCTCCTCGCGCCGCCCGCGGTGGTCGGCGACACGATCATCCTCGGCTCGCCCGACGGCGTGCTCGCGGCGCTCACGGGCGATTCGCTCCGCACGCTGTGGAGCCTGAAGACGGGAACGGGTGTCGTGGGAAGCCCGGCCGTGGCGCGTGACTCCGCGTTCGCGGTCACGCAGACGGGTACGCTCTGGTGCGTGCCGCTCGCGTGGCCCGACGCACCCGATACGAATGCCACGGGGCTCGACGCCCTTGCGGGTCCCACCCCCGTGAGCGAGGGTGTGCTCATGGCGAGTGTAACGGGAACGGTGGCGCTCACGTCCTGCGGCGGGCCGGTGCGGACGCTCCTCACCGTTCGCGGGCCGGTCGCGTATCCGCCCGTGGTCGCGGACGGCGCGATCGTCGTGCCCGACGGCGACGGCAACGTGTCGAGCTGGCAATGATGCGCCGCGCCACCCTGCTCGCGCTCGGACTCGCCGTCACCTTGCCGGCTCTCGCGCGTGCGCAAAGTCCATCTCCCAAGCCGCGCACCACGCCGTGGTACGTCTCGGTCTCGCACTATGGACGGTGGGTAGCGCTCGCGGCGTCGGCGGGATTCATCGCGGTCGCCGTGAACCGCCACGACCAGGCATCGCAGGAATTCCAGTCGCTCGTGCTCTTCTGCCACCAGAACAGTGCGCGCTGCGTGCTCGGCACGGACGGGAAGTACCTCGATCCGACCCCCGAGGCGCGATTCCAGCAGACGCTCAAGCTCGATGCGCGGGCCGGCCGGTGGATCATGGCGGGACAGATCACGCTCTTCGCGGCGGGGGGAATGTTTCTGATCGACCTCCTCGACCGCGATCACAGCCCGAAGAACATTCCGTACACGCCGTTCGAGGCGTATGCGGCACCGGGGCGTGTGGGGCTGCAGGTGACGTTCTAGATGGGGGCGAACGCTGCCCCCGCGCCCGAGCGCCCACGATGCCCCCCCCCGCCTTGCCGCCCGCCCCCACCCATCCTACGATCAAAGAGAAGGCAAACGAGGAGGCATTCATGCCCACGGCACTCGCACAGCGCACCTGCGTGCCGTGCAAAGGCGGCACCCCGCCGCTCGAGCACGCGCGGATCGCGGAATTGTTGAAGGAGCTGGGTGGCGGCTGGAAAGCGGTGGACGATCACCACCTGGAGAAGCACTACAAGTTCAAGAACTTCGCCGAGGCGCTGGCGTTCACCAACGCCGTCGGCGCGATCGCCGAGGAGCAGGGCCACCACCCCGACGTCGCGCTGAGCTGGGGCCGCGTGGGACTCACGATCTGGACCCACAGCGTGGGTGGTCTCACCGAGAGCGATTTCATCCTCGCCGCCAAGGCGGACGCGGCCCACACCTGAGCGTCTAGCCGACCCGGAAGAGCTCCACCCCGCGCTCGTAACGCCGCTCGATCCGCTGGCGAATCGGGCGGTGCGCCGATGCGGTGAGCGCGGGATCGCCTTCGAGGATCGCGCGCGCGTCCGCCCGCGCCACGCGAATCAGATCTTCGTCCCGTTCGAAATCCACGAAGCGGAGCGTCACCCCACCCGACTGCCGCGCCCCGGTGAGCTCCCCCATCCCGCGCTCCTTGAGGTCGAGCTCCGCGATCTTGAACCCATCCGCCGTCCGCGCGAAGCGTTGGAGCCGAGCGCGGGCGCCGTGCGCATCGCTCAAGAGGATGCAGTGGCTCTCGGCGGCACCACGGCCCACGCGACCCCGCAGCTGGTGCAGCTGCGCCAGTCCGAAGCGCTCCGGATGCTCGATCACCATCACCGTGGCGTTCGGGATGTCGATCCCCACCTCGATCACCGTCGTCGCGACGAGCACGTCGAGCGCGCCGTCGCGGAACTTGCGCATCACCGCGTCCCGCTCGGCGGCCTTCATGCGGCCATGCACCAGTCCCACGGTGGCTGGTGCCAGACTCTTCGCGAGCTCCGCGGCCATCCGCGTCGCGGCCTTGAGGTCGGTCTGCTCCGACTCGTCGATCACCGGATAGACGATGTATGCCTGCCGGCCCGCCGCGCACTGGTCGCGCAGGAAGCCGTAGATCTGTGCCCGGTGCGCGCTCGAGCGCACGCCCGTTTTGATCGGCGACCGCCCCGCCGGCTTGTCGCGGAGCACGGAGATGTCGAGATCTCCATAGAGCGTGAGCGCCAGCGTGCGCGGAATGGGTGTGGCCGAGAGGAGGAGCACGTCGGGTGCCTCACCCTTGGCCATGAGCGCCGCGCGCTGCTCGACGCCGAAACGATGCTGCTCGTCGATCACGACGAGCCCCAATCGATGAAACTCGGTGGTCTCCTGGATCAGCGCGTGCGTTCCCACCACGAGCCGTGCGCCACCGGTCCGGATCCGCTCACGCGCCGCTTCCTTCTCTGCGGGCGTCATCCGGCCAAGCAGAAGCTCCGGCGTGATGCCGAGCGGCTTCAGCAGCTCGGTGAGCGTCGCCGCGTGCTGCTCGGCCAGCAATTCGGTGGGCGCCATCAACGCCGCCTGCGCACCGTTTTCCGCGGCCAAGAGCATCGCGAAGAGCGCCACCACCGTCTTCCCCGATCCCACGTCGCCCATCAAGAGCCGGTGCATGCGCGTGGGCGAGGTCATGTCGTCGGTGACCTCGCGGATCGCCCGCTTCTGGCCGGCAGTGAGCGTGAAGGGGAGCGCCTCCTTGAGCGCCGTCGTGAGCTCGCGCCGGTTCTCGAAACGCATCCCGCGGCGCGCGTGCTTGGCCAGATGCCGCGCCCGCGCCACGACGAGCTGGAGATCGAGCAGCTCGTCGAACGCGAGGCGCCGGCGCCCCGCCTCCCACGCGCCGCGCTCGTGATCGGCGATCATCCCCTGTGGACGGTGCAACCGCTCGAACGCCTCACGGAGTGTCACCACGCCCGCGGCGCGCCGCAGCTCGACCGGCAGCACGTCCTCGACGGTACCAAGCATCGCGTCGAGGTGCTCGCGGATCACCTTCCGGATCATCCGGTGGCTCAGCCCCTCAGTGGCCGGATACACCGGTAGCACGACCCCCTCCTCGCCTCCCGCGGTCCCACTGCCACCCTGCCACTCTGCCACCTCTGCCGCCTCATCGAGAACGATCTGCTCCTTCGGCACGATCTGCCGGCCGTGATAGTGCTTCACCTGCCCCGTCACGAGCAGGCGCTGACCGACGTGAATGGTCCGGTCCAGGAATGCCTGCCCCGGCCAGGCGCACTCGATCACGCCGGAGGCGTCCTTGAGAATCGCGCGAAAGATCCGGAGCCGGCGCGTGGGGAGCACGCCCTTGGAGACGACGGTGCCGACGACCGTCACCTCCTTTCCCACGGTGGCGCGCGCGATGGGTGTCACCGTGGTGGCGTCGATGTAGCGATGCGGGACGTGGTAGAGGAGATCTTCCACCGTGCGGACGCCCATCCGGGCGAACTGCTCGGCGCGACGCGGACCGACGCCCTTGAGGAACTGGACCGGCGTCTCCGCGGTGAGCTTCATCAGTCGGACAGCAGGCGCTCGGCGAAACGGCGCGGCTCGAACGGCTCGAGATCGTCGAGCTGCTCGCCCACGCCGATGAAGCGCACGGGCACACCCAGCTCGCGCGGAATGAGCGCCGCCGCCCCACCCTTTGCCGTGCCATCGAGCTTCGTGATGATGAGTCCGGTCACCGGCACCGCCTGCGTAAAGGCTCGTCCCTGCTGAATCGCGTTCTGCCCCACGGTACCGTCCAGCACCAGAAGGCACTCGTGCGGCGCGCCCGCGCGCTTCCTGCCCACCACACGGACGATCTTCGTGAGCTCCCCCATGAGGTCACCCTGCGTGTGCAGGCGCCCGGCGGTATCGATGAGCACCACGTCTATCCCCCGCGCCTCGGCCGCCGCCACCGCGTCGAACGCCACGGCCGCAGGATCGGACTTGGGCGCCCCGGTAACACACGGGACGTCAAGACGGTCGGCCCAGATCTGAAGCTGCTCGGCCGCACCCGCGCGATAGGTATCGGCGGCGGCGAGGAGCACCGACTTCCCGTCACCGAGTAACCGGTGCGCGAGCTTCGCCGTCTGGGTGGTCTTCCCCACCCCGTTCACGCCGAGCATCACAATGATGGCCGGGCCGCCGGCGGTGGGCAGATTGAGCCCACCCGGCGTGCCCCCCACACCATCCAACACGCCGGCGATCTCGTCGGTGAGCCACTCGCGCACCGCGCCCTCCGACTTGAGCTCGCCGCGCCGCAGTTTGTCCTCGAGCGCTTCAACGAGCGGGAACGCGGCCGCGCCGAAATCCGCTTCCACCAGCACCCGTTCGATGCCCTCGATGGCGTCGTGATCCAGGCCGCGCACGAGCACGCCCACGTCGGTGAGCGCGATCGTCTTGATCTTGCGCCACAACCCACCCCTCACGGCAACCCCTTTCGCGTGCGCCATGCCCATTCTCCCACGAGCGCCACGATCACGAGCGCGAAGAGCCACCACCGGCTCCGCGCGCCGATCAGGTGCGTGGGGTGCTCCCGTGCGCCGGACGAGGCCGAGAGCGTGACACTTCCCGGATGATACTCATCGGAGTACGGCTCTACCGCCACGATACCGCCCGCTCCCGGGACGGACCCGGCGGACCAATGATAGACACCCGGCGGCAGCGCGATCTCGGCGGCGCGGTCGGCGCCGAAGCGCAAGGTGTCGGTGCGCCGGAGCGTGTCCCCCGCCAGGGTCACGGCGATCGGTGCCGGCACGCTATCCCGATGCCACCGGAAGATCACCGGCGTGCCGCGCTCCACCGCCGCCGCGGCCGTGAGCCGTGCGGGCGCGTGGATCGCCTCCGAGCTCAGGAGCCAGTCCATCCCGCTCGCGACGAGCGTCCGGTACGCCTCGAGCGGCGCGCCGCCCTGGAGCGCCCAGCGCCAGAGACCCGTCCCCGCGGTCACAAGCTCGCGCACCCCCGCGGAGTCCCGCCCGAAGACGATCGGCCGTGCGGCGCCCTGCCGGCCACGGCGTGCATCGAGCGCGATCCACGCGGCACGCGGCGGGACGACCGCGAGCGCACCGGCCAACGGGGGGAGCGAATCCCACATGACGCCGCTCAATCGCCCGGCGAGCGGCGACGGATTGGGATCGCTACGCACGTACCAGTCGCCGTCGTCCACCGAGGCACCGGGAGCCGTGGCGGGCCAGCGCCACGCGGGACGCCGGCCGATGGCGCCCGCGCGGCCGACCGCCACCACGACGGCCGCGCGCCGCACGGCGTCGGCGACCTCGGTGTTCGACACGGGGTGTTCCGTTCGCATGTCGATCCATCCACCGAGGCCGATCTTGGCGTAACCCGCAACGGGCGTCTGGGTGAGCGCACCCAGCTCGCGCACGAGAAACTTCCCCTCCCACTCGGCCGGATCCACGGTGACGACCACGGGCGGCGCGGCGGCGATGTGGACGATGCGGAGCCTGGTGTCGTCACCGGGCTCGGCATCTCCCGGCGCGTGGAGCGCGATCGCGAGCACGTGCGTGCCCGCCGCGAGTGTGTGCGGCGGCAGCGTCACCACCGTGCGTGCCACCCCGGGCGACGGTGGAAGCGCCACCCTCCGCCGCGCGAGGCGCCGGTTCCCCTCGGTGATGTCGAGCGTTCCGGCCGTGTCGGTGAGGCGCCCCCACGTCCCAATCTCTATCGCGATGGCGACCGAGTCGTCGAGTCCGGCGCGCGGATCCGTCGCGACGTCCAGCAGCGCCGCATCGGGCACCGTATCGCGCGGCAGACGGATCACCGTGGCAGCCGAACGCAAGGTGGGCGGAAGGGCGCCTCCGTCCGCGAGCTCGCCGTCGGTCACCACGAACACCGGCCCGCCGCGGCCCACCGCCGCGCGGAGCGCAGGCGCGAGGAGACTGCCGCCGTCGGTCGGCGCCGCGCTGTCGTACGACGTCACGCGATCGCCGAACCGGAGCACCAGCCCGCGGGCGCCCGCGAGTGCGAGCGCGGTATCCCGGGCTCGCGTCCACTGCCCGCCCGCGTCGCCCATCGAGAGTGACGCGTCGAGCAGCACCGTGGGCGGCAGGTCCGACCCGGCGCGCGTGGCGGTGGGATTGACGAGGAGAATGACGAGCAGGCTAAACGCCACCGCCCGCAGGAGCGCGAGCCCCCATCCCGCGCCACCAAGTCGCTCACGGCCGATGTAGACGAAGACCGCGATCGCGACGCCGAGCGCGACACCGACGATCAGCGCGAGCACGCGAGTGCCTCTTCCAGCGTGAACCGGCCTTCGAGCAGCGCGCGTCCCACGATGACCCCGTGGACGCCGCGCGCGCGCGCGCGACGGATCTCGTCGAGCGAGGCGATACCGCCCGCGACGACCACGTCCACGCCATCGCCGGCCAGCGTCGCCACGGCGTCCCAGTCCGCACCGGCGAGCGTGCCGTCGCGCGCGAGGTCTCGATAGACGACCGTCGTGATACCGGCGGCGCCCGCCCGCTGACGCGCGTCCGCGATGTCGAAATCCACCGCGGGGGCGACGCCCCCCAGGGGACGTCCGACGACACGGCCGTCACGCACGTCCAACGCCACCACAATCCGTGCGGCGCCGTGGCGCGAGACGAGTGCCTCGAGCGCGGCGGCATCCTCGAGTGCGCCCGCGCCGAGCACGACGCGCGCCACCCCCCAGCCGAGCGCTTCCGCCACATCGCCGGGTTGGGTGAGTCCCCCGCCGAGTTGGACGCGCACCGTCGCGGCGATCCGGCGGATCGCGGCGTCGCCCGGTCGGCCGCGGCCGAACGCGCGATCCATGTCCACGACGTGCACCCACTCGGCGCCGGCCGAGACGGCGGCGGCGGCTTCGGTGACGGGATCGGTGGCGCCGGCGGAGCGCGCGAGGCGCCCGGCCGAGATGTCGATGGCGGGAATGATCTGCACGGACGATGATACCCGGCGGCGACCGGGAGCGGTCACTCGCCTCCGGCGGCGGTGGTGGCGACGGCGCCCGCGGCGGCCGGCGGGAAGGAACCGAGATACCGGTTGTACGTGTCGCGCACCGAATCGAACTCGGTGCGCTTGGCGGCGGCAATCGGCGTCCCATCACCCAGGTTCACGGAGCGCGGGTTCAGCGCGACGCCGTTCTTCCGGAACTCGTAATGCACGTGCGGGCCGGTGGCGAGGCCGGTCATACCGACGTAGCCGATGATCTGTCCCTGCTTCACGTGGACGCCCGGGTGAATGCCGCGCGCGATGCGGCTCATGTGCGCGTAGCGGGTTTGGATGCCCTTGGGATGCCGGAGCACCACGATGATCCCGTAGCCGCCCCAGCGTCCGGCGCGGATCACGACGCCGTCTCCCGTGGCCTCGATCGGCGTGCCCGTCGGCGCGGCATAGTCCACGCCCAGGTGCGGACGCCGGATGTCCAGGATCGGCTCGAGCCTGGAATGCGAGAAGCCCGAGGAGATGTGCGCGTACTTCACGGGGTAGCGCTTGAACGCGCGGCGGAGCGAGCGGCCCGCGTGATCGTAGTAGAGGTTGCCGCCCCGGGGCCCGGTCATGACGTACGCGTCGGTCACCACGCCGCGCGATTCGATCTTCGCGGCGAGGATCCTGCCGTACCGCACCTCGCCGAGCGACGAGACCAGACGCTCGTACAGGACGTCGAACCGATCGCCGTCGTAGATGTCGCGCGTGAAGTCGAGCTCCCACGCAAAGACGTCGTCGGCGAGATCCCAGACGAGCTGCGTCTTCTCACCCGCCGAGAGCACGGAGTCCGGGATCGCGCGCTTGACGGCCACGTCGAGCGAGGAGTGAATGACCCCCTCGGCCCGTTCCATCTGGACGCTCCAGTCCACCGTGATCGGCACCGCTTTCCACGTCGAATCGGGCTGTTTCACGAGCGTGAGGATCAGGTCGTCGTTCAGTCGCGTGCTGATCTTGTCGGGCGTCGAGTCGCCGATCACGTAGCGGAACGTCAGGACGCGCCCGGGCCGGATGTTCCGGGGGTTCAACCCGTCGGCCACGTGGAGGATCTGGAGCATCTCCGCCGCGCCGATGTTGTGGCGGGCGAAGATCTGCGAGAGGGTCTCGTTCCGCCGGACGGTGTCGGGCCGCTCGACGAACGCGCGGCTGACGACGATGGGCGTGGCCATCGGCAACCGGCCAGACGACCACGCGATCGAAACGGCCCATCCGCCGGCGGCAATCACCAGCGCGGCCGCGACTCCCACTCGCCACCGGCGCGTGGCCATCAGTCCATCTGACGCCTGATGAAGGTGGGAATTTCCATTTCGGAGACGTTCGGTTGATCAGCCGGCGGCGGCGCCGCCGGCTTGGCCGGCGCCTGCGGCCGGGGCGCTGCTGGGCGCGACGCACGCTGCGGGAAGGGCAGCACGCCGGGCTGCGTCCGCGCGAACGGTCCCTCCTGCTGTGCGGCCGGCTTGTCGAAGCCGGTGGCGATCACCGTGACACGCACCTCACCCGCCATCGCCGGATCGTGCACCGCGCCGAAGATGATCTCGGCCTGATCGCCCGAGGCCTCGTGGACGATCTCGCTGATCTGGTTCACCTCGCCGAGCGTGAGATCCTCGCCGCCCGTGATATTGACCAGCACGCCGGTCGAGCCGTTGATCGAGACGTCGTCGAGCAGCGGACTCGAGATCGCCTGTTGCGCCGCCTCGAGCGCGCGGTCGTCGCCGCGGCCGATGCCCGTGCCCATGAGGGCGGAGCCGCCGTTCTGCATGACGGTGCGGACGTCGGCGAAGTCCACGTTCACGAGTCCGGTGACGCTCACGAGCGTCGAGATGCCCTGCGTGGCGTGCAGCAGGACCTCGTCGGCCTTCTTGAGCGCTTCCTGGAAGGGCACGTTCTTGCCGACCACCGCGAGCAGCCGCTCGTTCGGCACGACGATCATCGTGTCGACGTGCTTCCGCATCTCGGCGATGCCGATCTCCGCCTGGCGCATCCGCTTCCGGCCCTCGAACAGGAACGGCTTGGTGATGATCCCGACGGTGAGCGACCCCACGTCACGCGCGAGCTGCGCGATGATCGGCGCCGCCCCGGTTCCGGTGCCGCCGCCCATGCCGCAGGTCACGAACACGAGATCCGCGCCGTCCAGAATGCGGAGGACGTCGTCGCGGTTCTCTTCGATGGCCTGGCGCCCGATCTCCGGCCGCGCGCCCGCGCCGAGCCCGCGCGTGAGCTTCTTGCCGATCTGCACCTTGCCGTCGGCCTTGTTGGTCATGAGCGCCTGGGCGTCGGTGTTCACCGAGATGAACTCGACCCCCGCGAGACGCTCATCGATCATGCGGTTGACCGCGTTGCCGCCGCCGCCGCCCACGCCCACCACTTTCATGCGGGCGTTCTGCGAGACCGATTCCTCGAGTTCGAAGACCATGGGTCCCTTGTGCCCTCTTAGAAGAAGTCCTGTAACCAGCGCTTGACCGGCGCGAACCACCGATCGACCGACAGATGTGCTTCGAACGACCCGGCGGGACGCTGCTGCCGCGCCGCCCAGAGCGCGAGTCCGACCGGTACCGCATAGCGCGGGGCCTGCACGCTGTCCACCAGGCCGGTGATCCCGCGATCGGGAATGCCCGGCCGCACCGGCATCGCCAACGCGTCGCGCGCGAGCTCGACCATCCCCTGGATGTGTGCCCCACCCCCGGTGAGGATCGCGCCCGCCGGCAACCGCGATGCGAGGCCGGCACGCTCGAGCTCCTGCTGCACCAGCCCCAGGATCTCGTCCATCCGCTGGTGGATGATGTGCGCCAGCAGCTCGCGCTTCGCCTCGCGTGGGCCCTGCCCCGGCGTGCTCGGCAGCTCGATCACCTCGTCCGGGTCGACGAGCGGCGTATAGGCCACCCCGGAACGCTCTTTCAGCCGCTCGGCATCCGCCTGGGTCACACTGAGCCCCTGCACAATGTCGTTAGTCACGTGCGATCCCGCAAAGCGGAGCGAGGTGAAGTGCCGGATCTTGCCGTCCTGGAAGACGGCCAGATTGGTGGATCCGCCCCCCAGCTCGAGGAGCATGCACCCGAGCTCCTTCTCTTCCTCGGTCAGCACCGCGAGCGACACGGCGAGCGGCTCGAGCACCACGCCGGCCACCTTGTAGCCGGCGCGCTCGACCGCGCGGCGCAGGTTCTGCACGGCGGTGCTCTGGACCGAGACGAGATACATCTCCACCTCGAGGCGGAGTCCCGTCATCCCCACCGGATCGCTGATCCCGCCCTGGCTGTCGACCTTGTACTCCTGCGGGATGTAGTGCAGGAGCTCGCGGTCGGCGCCCAGGCTCACGGCACACGCGACCTCGTTCACGCGCGCCACGTCGGCGCGGGTGATCTCGTCGCCGGTGACCGAGGCCAGTCCCTGCGTGGAACGCGCCTGGACGTGCTCGCCCGCGATCCCGCAGTAGACGGTGCCGACCTGCACACCCGCCATGCGCTCCGCGTCGCGCATCGCCTGCGTGATGCCGCGCGTCGTCTCTTCGATGTCGCGCACCATCCCGCGCCGGACGCCGCCCGCGCGCGCGATCCCCACGCCGAGCACCTTGACGCCGGGAACCCGGAGATCGCCGGTGGCCTCGCCCACCACTGCACACGTCTTCGTCGTGCCGAGATCGAGCCCGACCACGAGATTTTCGCGTTTCACGACTGTCTCCCCCGCGCCACGACCCAGCCCTCGAAGCGCGCGTCCAACTCACGGAATGCGCGCCCCGTAGCGGCGAGCTGCCGCCGGACGGCCATCACGGCCCGGATGTCCTCACTCGTCGGCACGTCGGGCAGCAGCACGCGCTGCCTGCCGACGTCCAACAGCACGCCCCCTTGAACGTGCTGTGCCACGTCCACGCGCCGGTAGAAGCTCGAGTCGCTCGCGCGCACGATGCAGAGCGTCCGCGCGAGCACCGAGTCGGCACGCTGGACGATCGGCAGATCGAGCGCCGCGTTGGCCGGCTCGTACGGCAACGGCCGTGCGTCGCAGTCGAGCGCGATCATGCCGTGCGGCCCCGAGACCAGGGCCGCCGGCGCGAGCTCGACCACCGTGACCCGCAGCGTCCCGGGCAGGCGTCGATCAATCTGGACACTCTCGACCCCGGCAAGCGACCGGACACGCTCCTCGGCCGGCCCCATGGGATCGAAGAGGT
>DATFMZ010000216.1:0-9812 GCA_035266665.1 Gemmatimonadales bacterium
GTCAACGTGGAGACGTTCTCCGCCGACAAGGCCGTGGTCACCTTCACCGGTGTCTCGGTCCATCCCGGTTACGCCCGGGGGAAGATGGTGAACGCCCTCACCTGGATGGGGAAGTTGCTGGACCGGCTGCCGATGGGCGAGTCACCCGAGTGTACGGACGGACGGGAAGGCTTCTACCATCCCGTCATTGCGTCAGGCGACGCCGCCTCCTGCACGCTGCAGATGATTCTCCGGGATTTCGATACGAGGGCGCTGGAGGAGCGTGGCCGCAGGCTCGAGCGGATGTGCGCCGGACTCATGGCCGAGGCGCCGCACCTCGACGTGAAGGTCGAGATCACGAAGCAGTACCGGAACATGTATGACGTGCTGAGCCGTTACCCCGACGTGGCGGAGAAGCTGGATCAGGCGGTGCGTGCCGCCGGCATCACGCCGAGGCTCGAACCGATTCGCGGAGGAACGGACGGCTCACGGCTCACCGAGCTCGGGATGCCCACGCCGAACATCTTCGCGGGCGGCGTCAACTTCCACGGGCCCTCGGAGTGGATCTCGACCCGCGTGCTGGCTCAGTCGGCGTGTACGATCTTGAACCTGGTTCAGCTCTTCGTCGAAGGAGGCTGAGGCAGGCCCGCCATCCCGGCCTCGCGCTCGGCCTGCCGCCGTTTCTCGGCGCGATAGAGCGCTGCGCCGAGGAGGTTCGCGCCCACGACCACGACGATGATCTTGGCGGCGAAGCTTCCCCAGCTCTTTACCTCGATGATCGGGAAGACCGACAGCACGATGTAGAGCAGCGTCACCGCGAACCCGGAGATGGCGGCCAGGCGCAACCACAACGGCGCCCGCTCGAACGCGCGCATGCCCACCACCGGCAGGGCGAACATCGCCAGATAGCAAAACGCGTAGAGCACGCCGGCCGCGTTGTCGAGCAGCTGAAAGGCTTCCTGCAATCCCACGCCCACCAGACTCAGCACGGCGAACACCAGCGTCACCGCGCCGACGAACAGGATCGAGTTGAGCGGCGTCCGGTAGCGCGGGTGGAGCCGCGTGAACCAGCCGGGCAGGAGCCCGTCCCACCCGGCCACCATCGGCAGGCGCGTATTGGCCGCGAACAGCAGGTTCACGTTTCCGATGTGCCGCATGAGGAGCAGCATGGTCAGGACGGGGACGATGTAGATCGCCCACCCGAACGACCGGAGCCCATAGGTCAGCGCCTGCGGAATGGGCGCGATGAGATCGATCTTCCCGGCCGGTGTCGCCGCCAGCACGGCGCTCGTACCGAGGATAAACATGAGTGCGATCACCGGCGTGGCGATGAGCACCGAGCGGCCGATAGCCTTGCCGGGATTGCGGGTCTCGCCGGCCAGGATCGCCACGTACTCGAACCCGGTGAGCGCGCCGAGCGCGAGCTTGCTGAAGATGTTCACCGAGAGCAGGTTCGCCCTCGGCAAGGCGACCGCGAACGGGCGATGGTCGACGACCGTGTGGTGGGCGAAGGCAAAGATCGGCATGATCAGGAGCGCGGCGAAGGTCAGCAGGTGCGCCGTACCTCCGGCGTCGTGCAGCCACTTCCCGATGCGCAGTCCGTAGAGCGAGACGAGGATGATCATCGCCACCATGAAGCCGGTGACGGCGCCGTCGTACCACTTGGTGCCCGTGAGCCAGTGGGCGCTCGGCCCCAGCACGTAGCCGAACGTATCGGCGATGACGACGCCGTACGACGCGAGCAGGATCAGCGCGAAGACCCACAGGTTCCACGCGACCAGGAAGCCCATGCCGTCGTTGAACCCGATCCTGGTCCACTGATAGAGGCCGCCCTCGAGCGGCATCTGCCGGTTGAGGAAGATGACCACCGCGGCCTGCGGCAGGTAGAACAGCGCCATGGCGAGCAGCCAGTACACGATCTGCTCGTGGCCCAGCATGGCCGCCGTCCCCACCCACTGCGCACCCACGATGAACATCACCTGGGTGAGGACGAGGTCCCCGAGCCGCAGCTCGCGCTTGAGGCCGGCACCGCGCGCGGCGGTGGCGGCGACCTCGGCCGCGCCGCGGGCGCGGGGTTGATCAGGCACCGGTGGGGGAGCTCGTGCCCGTCATGCCGAGGGCGGCGGCGAGGCGGTCCTGCGCGCTGCTCATCGGTTCGCCTCGTCGACGGCCCGCTCCATCCGTTCGACCCAATGCGGCACGACACGGACGTAGTGCACGTAGAGCTGAGCCGGCATCAGCGGATACACGACCGCGCCGGCGCTCGTGATGGCATTGGACCAGCCGGGGGTCTCGCCCATGCGGGGGTCCCCGAACCGCAGCTCGAGGGGACCGTTCGGCGGGTCAGCGCCCGGATGAATGGCCATCGTGTACGTGTGCCCGACGTCCGGATTTGGGGGGTCGTGCAAGAGCAGCGAGCCGTCCGGGAGCCAATAGGGTTCAAACGGCTGACCGGTCGAAATCGTCCAGCGCGGATTCAGGCTGGGCCACCGCGCCAGGTACCCCCGGTCCGCCTGATCCCTCCATACCAGCCAGCGTCGGTCGGGCGAGACGCGCGCAAAATACGTCGGGTCGGTAATCAGGGTGTCGACGCGGGCCGGATGCACCGACGCGTCGACCGCGAGGACATCCTCGCCCTGGCCGACCGTGAGCAGCATCAGCGAGGAGTCCACGTACTGGACGAGGGTAGCCCCCGGAAGGTCGAGCAGGACGCGGGGGCGCTCGGACGAGTTCAGACGCCGGGCCAGCACCTCGGCCGTGTCGCGCTCCTGGCGCTGGTAGATCAGCTCCGCGCCACCGGAGGCCCAGAACGGCGTCGACAGGAAGCGTGCCTGGTCGAGCACCTCGAAGTCGCCGGTCTGGAGGTCGTAGAGGCGCAGCTCCTGGTCGCGGATTCCCTCGACGACGCTCGCCAGCTTACGCCCATCGGGGCTGATGTTGAATCGCAGGTACCGCGCCGGGGCTCCGCGCAGCGTATCCTCCGCGCCGCTCGGGGTCCGACGCACCAGGACGGTGACCTCCATGTTCGCGCCCGGCGCGTACACCAGAGCGCCGTCGCGCGTGAGGTCGTAATAGCCCGCGCCGATGTAGAACGGCCGCGCCACGCCCTGGACCAGTGCGACGGAGCGTCCCACCAGAAGCGAGTCGCGGTTCACGAACTTCGTCGCCATGATCGACGCGTCGACCGACGTGTAGACGAGGTACCTCCCATCGACGAGATGGAAGGCGGAGCCTCTGAGCGGGATCCGGTCGCCCCCGGTCGTCTGCATGACGGGCCGGAGCGTGAACGGCGTTTCGTCCACGTTGCCGACCTCGGCGAACTTGGTCGCTCCGCCCCCGCAGATTACTTCGCTCTTCGAGAGGGGCTCGGGCATGGGACAGTAGCCCACGGTGACGTCCCGGACGGGGCCGGTCTGGGGATCGACCCAGCGCAGGCCGCCGTTGTCGTTGTAGGCGTAGAAGATCGTGCCGTCGCTGAGCCAGCGCGCTCCCCAGTCGTCGATGTCGTCCGACACCTTGGTCACCGGTCCGCCGTCGATCGACGTCACCTCCATCCCACCGCGGGTGAGGCTCAGGAAGGCGACGTGCGTTCCATCCGGGGAGATCAGCGGGGTGAACCACGCGCCTTCGGTACCGGGGATGGGGCGCGCCGAGGAATCCACGAGGCTCCGGTACCAGAGCTGTCGCGTTCCATCAGCGTTCGTGGCGAGGTAGACCATGAACGAACCGTCGGCCGAAATCGCGAACGTCGGGACCGGGGAAGCGCCGAGGTCCATCGGCGCCGTGACGGGCAGGCCCACGTCGTAGGGCTTCGTCCGGCCGGTGAACGCGTGGCCGAGGGCGAGGCCGAGGATGAGCGCGGCGGCGGCGAGAATCGCCGGACCGATCCATGTCATCGGGCGCGTCCACCGGGTCCGGTCTTCCACCGATGACGGTTCGGTGAGCGTCCCGTGCCGGAACGCCGAATTCGCCAGTGCGTCGGCGAACGCCTTGGCCGTATCGAACCGATCGGCCGGTAGCTTCTCGAGCGCCATCGACATGGCGGCCGCGACGTTGGGCGGCACCGACTTGCGGAGCTTCGTGACCGGCTGCGCCTCTTCGGTCACGATCTTCATGATGATCTGCTGCGCGGAGCTGCCCACGTGTGGCGGGTTGCCGGTGAGCATCTCGTATAGCACGCTCGCGAGCGAGTAGATGTCGCTCCGACCCGTGATGTCCTTGTCGGCCGTCGCCTGCTCGGGACTCATGTAGTGCGGCGTGCCGAGACTCATCCCCGTCTCGGTCATGCGGCCACCCGCGGCGGCACTCAGCGCCAACGCGATCCCGAAATCCGCCACCATCGGGCGGCCGTCGTGCAGTAGGATGTTCTCGGGCTTGATATCCCGATGGATCACGCCGTGGCGATGGGCGTAATCCAGCGCATCGGCGACGTCGGTCGTGATGCGGACCGCTTCGTCAATCGAAAACTGGGTCTCGCGATTGAGCTTGTCGCGCAGCGTTTCGCCTTCCACGTACGGCATGACGTAGAAGAGGAAACCGTCCGCCTCCCCCGAATCGAACAGCGGGAGGATGTGCGGATGTTGCAGGGCCGCCGTGGTCTGGATCTCCTGGACGAACCGATCCGCCCCTAAGACAGCGGCGAGCTCGGGCCGCAGCACCTTGATCGCCACCTGGCGGTGATGCTTCAGGTCCTCGGCCAGATAGACGGTGGCCATGCCGCCTTGGCCGAGCTCGCGCTCGAGGCGGTAACGGTCCGCCAGTGCGGCGGAGAGCCGTTCGGTGGTGTCGCTCATCGGCCTCCAGGATGGCGCGATGTCGAGAATGTGCAGCGTGAGTCTGGGCCAATTTACGGGTCCTGGGGATGCGCGGCCAGCGAACCGTGAATCAGCCGAGCGGAGACGTGCCTCGCGCGGGCCGCACCCTTACAATTCTGAAGCCCATCCCCAAGGAGCCCCGATGCGCCGTCTCTCGGTCCTCGCCCTCGCCCTGCTCGTCGCGCCAGTCACGGTCGTGGCCCAGCAGGCCACCACCGCCTACGACATCATCATCCGAAACGCGCACGTCATCGACGGCACCGGCTCGCCATGGTACTCGGCGGACGTCGGCGTGCGCGGCGGGCATATTGCGGCGATCGGCGATCTCGCGCACGCGGCCGCCAAGACGGTGATCGACGCGCACGGCGACGTCGTGGCCCCGGGCTTCATCGACATGCTCGGCCAGTCCGAGCTCACCATGCTCGTCGACCCGCGCGTGCCGTCCAAGATCTTTCAGGGCATCACGACCGAGATCACCGGCGAAGGCGAATCCATCGCGCCGCTCGACAGCGCGATGATCGCGGAGAACATGCCGGGCTACCAGCACTACGGACTCACCCCGACCTGGCACACGCTCGCCGGGTATTTCGCCAGGCTCCAGCAGCAGGGGATGGGGATCAACTTGGGGACGTACGTCGGCGCCGCCTCGGTCCGCGAGATGGTGCTCGGCTACGGCGACGTGACGCCCACCACCCAGCAGCTCGACAGCATGCAGGCGCTCGTGGCCACGGCGATGCGCGAAGGCGCGCTCGGCGTCTCGACGGCACTCCAGTACCCGCCCGCGCCGTACGCGAAGACGCCCGAGCTGATCGCGCTCGCGAAGGTGGCGGGGGAGTACGGTGGGATCTACGCCACGCACATGCGGAGCGAGGGCGATGCCGAGATGCCGGCGCTCGACGAGGCGTTCCGTATTGCCCACGAGGCCGACGTTCCGGTCGAGATCTTCCACATCAAGACCGCGGGCAAGGCGAACTGGGGCAAGATGCCGCAGTTGGTGGGGCGCATCGACTCGGCACGGCAGGCGGGACTCGACATCACCGCCGATACGTACGCCTATACCGCGTGGGAGAACACCTTCTCGGCGTTCGTCCCGCCCTGGGCGCACGACGGCGGCACCACCAAGCTCATCGCGCGCCTCAAGGACCCGGCGACGCGTGCCCGCATTCGGAAGGACATGCGCACGCCGTCCACGTCATGGGACAACGAGTGGCAGGAGATCTCCGGCCCGCACGACGTGCTGATCACGTCGGTCAACAATCCCGACCTCCTGCCGATCGAAGGGAAGCGCCTCGACGAGATCGCAAAGATGTGGAAGGAAGACCCGATCGATGCGCTCTTCGACATTCTGATCAAGGACAACGCGCAGACGTACGTCGCGGTCTTCGGGATGTCCGAGCCTGACGTGGAGCTGGCGCTCAAACAGCCGTGGGTCTCGATCGACAACGACGCGTCGGGCACGTCACCCGAAGGGATCCTCGGCAAGGAACACCCGCATCCGCGCGCCTACGGCACCTTCCCGCGGATCCTGCGGAAGTTCGTGCGCGAGGAGCACCTGCTCACGCTGCCGGACGCCATCCGCAAATTCTCGGCGCTTCCGGCACAGCGCGAGCATCTGACCGATCGTGGCGTGATCAAGCGCGGGATGTGGGCGGATCTCGTGATCTTCAACCCCGACTCGATCACCGACAAGGCGACGTACGCGAACCCCAGTCAGTTCTCGGTGGGCATGCGCTACGTGCTCGTGAACGGGGTACCGGTCATCGCCGAGGGGAAGATGACGGGGGCGCTACCGGGGAAGGTGCTCTATGGGCCGGGGTACGACGCGGAACGATAGGCGCAGGGAGCAGGGAGCAGGGAGCAAGGAGCAAGGGGGTGCACGGCGCAAGGTACACGGTGCAAGGTGCAAGGGGGTGTGCGTGGCGAGCCCCCGGGCACCGTGCACGTTGCACCCTGCGCCGTGCACCCCCTCGAGGTTACCGCACACCGCTTACGGCCGGCGCGTCCCGGCGGTAGCGCTTCACGACCCTCGCTGCCGGCCAGCTCAACGCGAACAGCGCCAACGCGATGAGCGTGTCGCGGAGATCGCCGATCGCGACGACCACGAGGAAGCCGATCGCGATGGCAAGTGCCGCCCCCTGCACCCACGGGTATCCCCAGGCGCGGTAGGGCCGGGGTGTGTCCGGCTCCGTGCGCCGGAGCACGAAGAGCGACGTGAAGGTGATGGCGTAGAGCACCACGATCAGCACCGAATCCACCGCCAGCACCGCGTTGAACGATCCCGTGAAGAGAAATGCCGCGATGACGACGAGCGTCACCACGAGCGCCGCGACGGGCGTGCCCCCGGCGTTCACGCGGGTGGCCTGATGCGGAAAGATCCGGTCCCGTCCCATCGCGAGCAGGATCCGCGGCGCCACCATGATTTGCGCGTTCACCGTGCCGAGCACCGAGACGATCATGATGCTCCGGATCACCGCGTCGCCCCGCGCACCGAAGATTGCGCGCGCCACGCTCCCGCCGACGAACGGGTCGTGCGCCATCTTGGCCATCGGCAGCACCGCGAGAAAGGCCGCGTTCACCAGCAGATAGATCACGATGATGAGGAGCAGGCCGCGGAAGATCGAACGCGGAATCTCGCGGCCGGGATCGCGAATTTCTTCGCCGCAGTACACGACGGCGTAGTAGCTGTCGTACGTGAAGATCACGCCCTGCATCGCGAGACCGAGGGCGAGGAGGAGGGCCAGGCCGTGGGGAGCGGATGCGGCAGGAGCGGGAGCGACGGTAGGGTGCGGCAGCACGAACGCCGCGACGACGAGGCCCACCAACGCGAGCGCCTTGAGCACGCTCGTGAGCTCCTGAACGCGCCCACCCCAGACCACGCCTTGCCACTGCAGCAGCACCAGGACGCCGAGAATCGCGAAGCCGGCGATCGTCGCGTGGCCGGCGAGCGGCGGGACGAGGTTTCCCAGATACTCACCGACGAGCAGGATCAGGGCCGATGTCGAAACCGACCAGTTGATCCAATCGCCATAGCCGACAAAGAACCCCACGCCTTCGCCCATCGCACGATGCGCGAACACGTAGATCCCTCCGGCCTGCGGGATCATCGCCCCGAGTTCGGAGTAGACCGTGGCACCGAGCAGGGCGTTCACCGCGCCGAAGACCCAGACACCCATGAACAGCACCGGGGTGGGGAGGCGCGCCGCGACGTCGCCCGGCGTGCCGAGGATGCCACCGCCGATCGTGGCACCGACGGCGATGGCGAGCCCGAACGCCACGCCGAGGACGCGGAGCAGACCGGAAGCTGACGGTGTGGTGGGTGCGGCCGGGACGTCGGTCACGTTCACAAGATGCAGCCTGCAGGTCTCGCGCGCTATCTTGCGAGGGCTTTCCGTTCACGGGGGATCACATGACACGGCTCATCCAACGGCCGGCGCGCATGATCATGGCGCTCGGCCTCCTGGTCGTCACCGCCGGTGCGCGCGTTCCGGCGCCGACTACGCAGTTCCTGATTCGCTTCCCGACATCGGCGCACGCGGGTCCCGTCACGGGGCGCGTCTTCGTGATGGTCTCCCGCGACTCGACTCCGGAACCGCGCCTACGGGCGGGCTCGTTCTTCGCCTCCGTGCCGTTCTTCGGGGCCGACGTGAGCGGGCTCCAACCCGGAAAGAGTGCCGTGATCGACGGGTCGACGCTCGGGTTTCCCGTCTCGCGGCTCGCGGACCTGCCGGCCGGCGACTATTACGTGCAGGCGCTGATCAACGTCTACACCGAGTTCCACCGCGCGGACGGGCATACGATCTGGGCGCACATGGATCACTGGGAGGGGCAGCAGTTCAATCGCTCGCCCGGCAATCTCTACAGCGTCGTGCGCCGCGTGCACCTCGATCCCAAGCGCGGCTATCGCATCGCCCTCTCGACCGACAGCGTGATTCCGCCCATCGCAATGCCCGCGGATACGCGCTGGGTGAAGCACATCAAGATTCAGAGCAAGCTGTTGAGCGATTTCTGGGGGCATCCGTTCTACCTCGGTGCCACCGTGCTCCTGCCCAAGGGCTACGACGACCATCCCGACGTGCACTATCCGGTGGTGTATCTGCAGGGACACTTCAATCTGCGCGCGCCCTACGGCTTCACGCCCGACAGTACCCCGGTCCCGCCGGGCATGCGGGCGCGGCTCGACGACGTCAACCGCGAGACCGGCTTCGAGTTCTACAAGAGCTGGACCTCGGCCGATTTCCCGCGGATGATCGTCGTCACCTTCCAGCATCCGACGCCGTACTTCGATGACTCGTATGCCATCAACTCGGCGAACGACGGGCCGTACGGTGACGCGCTGCTGCACGAGCTGATCCCGTATCTCGAGTCGCATTTCCGGATGATCGATAAGTCCTACGCCCGTGTGCTCACGGGCGGCTCGACGGGCGGGTGGGAGTCCATCGCCCTCCAGGTGCACCATCCCAAGTTCTTCGGCGGGACGTGGACGCTCTATCCCGATCCGGTGGATTTCCGGGATTACCAGATGTTCAATGCCTACGCCGACACGAACGCGTTCTTCGTGACCGATCCCGGCCGGCCGTATCAGTTCCCCGAGCGTCCGATGATGCGGGCGACCACTGGCCAGCCGCTCCAGACCATGCGCCAGATGTGCCAGCTCGAGGACGTCCTCGGAAGTCACGGGCGCTCCGGCCAGCAATTCGAGGCGTGGAACGCGGTGTACGGTCCGGTGGGTCCCGACGGCTACCCGAAGGCGCTCTGGGACATGCACACGGGCCACATCGACTCGACCGTCGCCGACTACATGCGGGACCACGGCTACGATCTGCGGGCGTACCTCGCCGCGCACTGGGATGCGATCGGTCCCGATCTGGTGGACAAGATCCACGTGGACGTCGGCGACATGGACTCGTTCTATCTCAATCTCGCCGTTTATGACCTCCAGGCCTTTCTCGATTCGACCACGAGCCCGGCCGCGCACGCGACCTTCTACTTCGGGCGTCCCGAGAAGCCGCACGGCTGGCA
>DATFMZ010000217.1:0-9260 GCA_035266665.1 Gemmatimonadales bacterium
CGCTCCGCCGGCGGCGCGGGCCATCCGGAGCCCGGCGGTGCGCTGGGGCGCGGCGGTAGCCGGATGGGCCTTTGCGGTGATACTCTTGTTGCCCCACATGACCCTGCTCCTGGTCTCGCTCGTGCCGTTGGGGTCTTGGACCACACAACTCTTCCCACCGGCGTACACGCTGGGGAACTACCGTGCCCTCATCGCCGAGCCCGAGCGCCTGCGCCCGCTCGTCAATTCCTTGTGGATGGCCGCCGTCGCCACCCTCGGCGCCGTGGCGCTCTCGCTCTGGGCGGGACGGTTGATCGTGCAGCTCAAGGCGCGCCTCGGCCGGGCCATCGAAGCGCTCACGAACGTGCCCTGGGCCGTGCCCGGCACGGTGCTCGCGATCGCGCTCGCGACCCTCTTCAGTGCGCGCGAGCCCTGGATCGGCCGCTGGGTGCTGGTGGGCACCGTGGTGATCCTTCCGCTCGCCTATCTGGTGCGGAACATCCCGATTGCCTCGGGCTCGGTGCTCGCGGGCTTCCGGCAGCTCGATCCCACGCTCGATGACGCGGCGGCTTCGCTCGGTGCGGGACGGGCGCGGACGCTGGTGCGGGTGACGATCCCGATGCTCCGTCCCGCGATGCTCGCCGGGGCGGCGCTCGCCTTCGCGACGGCGCTGGGCGACTTCGTGACGTCCATCGTGCTCTACACGTATTCGACCCGGCCGATCTCGATCGAGATCCTTTCGTCGCTCCGCGACTTCGATATCGGAACGGCCGCCAGCTACGGCGTGGTGTTGATGCTGATCTCCGCGGGGGCGATGGTGTTGGGGACGCGCCGATGAATCCGGCCGTCAAACGGCTCTCGGTCCTGATGGCGGCGGCGTTCGTGGACATGATGGGGTCCGCGATCGTCTTCCCACTCCTCCCCTTCTATGCGTTGCGCCTCCACGCGGCCGACTGGATGGTGGGGTGGCTCATCGCGGCGTTCTCCATCATGCAGCTCGCCTCGGCGCCGCTGTGGGGCCGGATGTCCGACCGCTACGGCCGGCGCCGCGCGATCCTCGTGGGGCTCAGCACGGAGGCGGTGGCGTTCGTCCTCTTCGGCCTCGCGAATACACTCGTATTGCTCTTCATCTCCCGTCTCGTCCAGGGATTCGGCGGCGGGACGACCGGCGTGCTCCAGGCTTACGTCGGCGACGTCACGGCGCCGAGGGATCGCGCCAAGGCACTCGGCTGGCTCTCGGCATCCACCGGAGCGGGCGTGATGATGGGGCCGGGCATCGGCTCCCTCGCGGTCGGGCTCGGGCCCGCCGCGCCGGGGCTCATCGCGGCGGGGCTCTGCCTGTTGAACATCGCGTTCGCGTGGCGCTGGCTTCCCGAGACGGCGCCGCAGCGCACCACCGCCGAGCGCGAAGCACTGGGACCGCGGCGCTCCATCCGCACGGCGATCTGGGATCTCATCAAGGCGCCGACCGCCGAGGTCTCGCGTCTCGTCTGGATCTACGCGCTGGGGATGCTCGGCTTCATGTCCATGAACGGCATCTTCGCGCTCTACCTCGCGGCCGATTTCGGCATCACGGAGAAGACCATCGGCATCTTCTTCGTCTACGTGGGGGCGCTCTCCGTGGTGATGCGCGCGCTCATTCTGGGCAAGCTCGTGGACAATTTCGGCGAGACGAAGGTGATGCGGATCGGCGCGTTGCTCCTGGCCCTCGGGCTCGCAACCATTCCGCTCACGCAATCGGTGGTGATCCTCGCGGTGCTCATCGCGCTCGTCCCGATGGGGACGGCGTGCCTCTTCCCCTCGGTCACGGCGCTGATCACCCATCGCACGCCGGATGTCGAGCGCGGGCAGATGCTCGGGGTGGCCCAGGCGTTCGGTGGGGTGTCGCGGGTGGTGGCGCCGCTCTGGTCGACCGCGGTCTTCGGTGCGCTCGGCGCGCTCTACGGGCAGGCGGGGCGCGCCGTGCCGTTCTGGATCTCGTCGGCGTTCGTGGTCGGTGTGGCGCTTCTCGCGTTCAACATCACGGCGCGTCCGTCGCCGGAAGCCGCCGCGGAAGGAGCGGGTTGAGCGCAGAGTGGTAGCTAGTCTTTTCCTTCCAGCTTCTCCCCCAGCTCCACGATCGCCTCCACCGCCAGTCGGACATCGCCGGGCGTCGTATGGAAGTTCACGATGCAGGCTCGCAGGCAGAACTGATCGTGGACCGTTGTACCGGAGACGAACACCCTGCCATCCACCTGAATGCGATTGAGCAGGCGCCGGTTGAACAGATCGGCGTCTCCTCTCTCCGGCACGTAGCGGAAGCAGCAGATGCTCAGGGGGCTCGTGCCGAGCGCCTCGAGCTGGGGGTGCGCGGTGACGAGCCGGCGCAGCTCCGTAGCCGCGGCGATGTCCTTTCGCCAGAGCGCGCGATACCCCGCGACGCCGATCTGCCGCATCACGGCCCACACCTTGAGCGCGCGAAATCCGCGCGAGAGCTGCGGCCCCTGCTGGTGGAACCAGAGCGGGCCGTTGAAGTAGTCGTCTTCGCCGACCTCGAGATAGCTCGCCTTGGTGGCGAACGCGCGTTGGAGCGCGTCGCGCTCCCGGACCAGCACGGCGCCCGCCTCGTACGGGACGTAGAGCCACTTGTGCGGATCGATCGCGATGCTGTCGGCGAGCGCGAGTCCGCGGTAGAGCTCCGCGAGCTCGGGGAGCGCCGCGCCCACGCCACCATAGGCTCCGTCCACGTGGTACCAGAGCGACTCGTCGCGGGCGATCTCGGCGATCCGCTCGAGCGGGTCGATGGCCCCGGTATTGACCGTCCCGGCCGTTGCCACCACCGCGAGCGGCACGGCGCCGCGCGCCCGGTCGGCCGCGACCATCTCGGCGAGCGCGTCGGCGTCCATGCGAAGCGCCGCATCCACCGGCACGAACCGCAGCGCGTCGCTGCCGAGCCCCAGCATCTCCACCGCGCGCCGGATGCAGGAGTGCGTCTCGCGGGTCACGTAGATGGCCGGTTCTCGCTCGAGCCCGCGGAGGCCGCCGGTTCGCGTGCCCGGCAGCAGCGTCTCGCGCATCGCCGACAGCGCCACGAAGTTCGCGGCCGATCCGCCGCTCATGAGGAGCCCGCCCGCGTGTGGATCGTAACCGAGCAGCTCGGCGAGCCAGCGCACCACCGTCATCTCGACGTACGTCGCGATCTGGGCGCTCCCCGAGCAGTTGTTGTTCATCGTGGCGCTCAGGAGATCGGCGGCCATCCCGAGCGGAACGGGACTCGGCCGGATGAATCCCCACCACCGCGGGTGGCCGATCCCGAGCGAGTACGGGAGCACGTCGCACTCGATGTCGGCCAGGATCTCGTCGGACGGGATACCGGTCTGCGGGAGCGGCGCGTCGCGGAAACGCTCGACCACATTGTCGGGCGGGCGGCGAAACGCTTCCCGGGTCGGCAGCTCGCGGAGGTAGCGCTCGGCCATCCGCGCCGCGCGGGCGAGCGCAGCGGCGAAATCGTCGGCGGAGAGATCGGGGTCGGTCATGAACGGCCTGTCGGCGAGTAACTGCCGAAAGGTAATCGGTCCGGGTTGCCTCGCCGGGGGGGCCGACATTGATTGCGCACCATGCCAGATCTCGCCATTTCGTGTCACGGCCTCGTCAAACGGTACGAGGACGTTGTGGCGGTGGATGGCCTCGATCTCGAGGTTCGCCTCGGAGAGTGCTTCGGGCTCCTGGGCCCGAACGGGGCGGGCAAGACCACCACCGTCGAAGTCCTGCAGGGGCTCCTCACGCCCGATGCCGGCGACGTGCAGATCCTCGGGATGCGCTGGAAGACGGACGAGCGCGCCCTGCGCGAGCGCCTCGGCACCCAGCTCCAGGAGACGATCTTTCCCGACAAGCTGACCGTGCGCGAGGTGGTCACGCTCTTCCGGAGTCTCTACGAGCACGGGACCACGGTGGACGAGGCGATCGACGCCGTGGCCCTGCGGGAGAAGCAGAACACCTGGGTCAAGAAGCTTTCGGGCGGTCAGCGCCAGCGGCTCGCGATCGCGGCGGCACTCGTCTCCGATCCCGAGCTGCTCTTCCTCGACGAGCCCACGGCGGGACTCGATCCGCAGTCCCGGCACCAGCTCTGGGACATCATCGCCTCGCTCCGCGAGCGCGGGAAGACGGTGCTGCTCACCACACACTACATGGACGAAGCCGAGCGGCTCTGCGATCGCGTCGCCGTGGTGGATCACGGCAAGGTGATCGCCCTCGGCACGCCGCGTGAGCTGATCGCCTCGCTCGGGGCCGAGCACGTCGTCGAGTTCGGCGTGGAGGACGGCGTCCACCTCACGGAAGACGCGCTACGGGAACTCCCGGGCGTGGAAGAAGTACGCATCGAAAACGGCACGACCCGCATCACCGTCCGTCGGGTGCACGAAGCCGTGCCCGCGCTCCTGGGGCTCCTGAACGATCAGGGCGCGTCGCTCAATCAACTCGCCACCCATCACGCCACCCTCGAGGACGTCTTTCTCCACCTCACCGGAAGGAGCCTGCGCGATGCGTGACCGGCACGGCGGCCCCCTCGCCCAGCTCACCCTCTGGCGGGTGCGCGAGATCTTCCGGGAGCCGGAGGCCCTCTTCTGGGTTTTCGCGTTCCCTGTCCTGCTCTCGATTGCGCTCGGTATCGCGTTCCGCTCGCGCGCGCCGCAGGCGCTCCAGGTCGCGGTCCAGGACGGGCCCGGCGCCGCCGCCTTGGTGGCCGCGCTCGACTCGGCCCAGGGACTCCGGGCGGAGGCGCTCGACAGCGTGCAGGCGCACGAGCAGCTCCGCACGGGGCGCGTGGCGCTCGTCGTGATCCCCGGAACGCCGATCGTGTTCCGGTTCGATTCGACGCGTGATGAGAGCCACCTCGCCCGGCTCCGCGCCATGAACGCCATCGAGGCGGCGTCCGGACGCCGGGACGTCGTGGCGATCACCGACGTGAAGGTGACGGAGAAGGGGTCGCGCTACATCGACTTCCTGATCCCGGGCCTCATCGGCCTCAACATCATGGGCACCGGGATGTGGGGGCTCGGCTTCGGCACGGTGCGCATGCGCACCAAGAACCTGCTCAAGCGGCTGCTCTCCTCGCCGATGCGGAAGAGCCACTTTCTCGCCGCGCAGATCTTCGCGCGGCTCGTGTTCCTGCCGCTCGAGGTGGGTGCCGTCCTCCTCTTCGGCGTGATCGTCTTCGGGATTCCGGTGCGGGGCTCGCTGATCAGTCTCGCCATCATCGCACTCCTCGGCGCGATGAGCTTCGCCGGGCTCGGCCTGCTCACGGCGAGTCGCGCGAAGACCATCGAGGGCGTCTCAGGCCTCATGAACGTCGTCATGGTGCCCATGTGGATCCTCTCCGGGGTGTTCTTCTCGTGGTCGCATTTCCCGGACGCGATTCAGCCGCTCATCCGGGCGCTGCCGCTCACCGCGCTCAACGATGCGTTGCGCGCGAACCTCCTCGACGGCGCGAGCCTGGCCTCCACGGTCGGGTTGCTGGCGATCGTCGCCGCGTGGGGCGTCGTGAGCTTCGGCGTGGCACTCAAGATCTTCCGCTGGAAGTGAGCACGGGGAGGCGCGGATGGCCGGGAAGCTCAGTGCGGGTGCGCAGATCAAGCTCGACGCGCTCATCGGCGCGCGCCGCAAGTGGGATCGCGTGCGCATGCTGGTCGAGCAGTACGCCACCGCGCGGAACGGGCAGGAACAATACGCCTCGATGATCACGCGGGCGGCCCGGGACGTGGGTCGCGTGTTCATGAACAACGGGTGGGGCGTGATGGCCGACGGCGCCAACCAGATCGGCATGCTCGCACGGCGGGGCGGGGCCACCACGACCAAATTCCGCGGACTCAGGGAATACGTCGGGAGCGTTTACGCGGCCATCGATCGGGAAGAGAAGAAGATCGTGACGGAGGATCGGCCGGACGCCGGAGACTCCGGTTAGAGCAGCGTCCGCGCCGCCTCCACCACCACCTCCCCGTGCGTCAGCGGCAACACGTGGCCTGCACCCTCGACGAGCACGAACCGCGCGTGAGGGAGCCCGTCCGCGAGCGCGCGGCCGACCTCCGGCGGAAAGAGCGGATCCCGTGAGCCGTGGACCACGACGGCGGGGACCGTGATCCGCGCGAGCGCGTCCCGCACGTCGAACCCCTGCATCGCCAGTCGAAAGCCCCGCATCGCCTCCCACGTGGTGTTACGCCAGCCCGCCAGGTCGAGCGCTGCGTCGCGCTTCACGCGGAGGCGCTGAAAGTCCACGCGGCGGGTGCGTCCGCCCGCGAGCATCAGCTTCACCCCACGTGTGACGACCGGGCGATTCCAAAAGCCGAGCACCGGAGCGAGCGGGACACTCACCGGCCGGCCGCCCCAGCGGCCGACCGTGACGCGGACCACGTCGTACATCGGTCCGGCCGTCGTCGCGACCAGCACGATCCCATCCACCGCCTCCGATCCGGGGGCGCGATCCGCCAGCCACTTCAGGGTCAACATCCCCCCGAAGCTGTGTGCGATCACGATGCGCCGCCCCGCGTCCCGCCACGGTCGCTCCGTGCGCACGAAGGTCGCGAGCGCGCGCACGTAATCGTCCATGTCCGGTACCGGGACCGGTGGGCGGCGCGCGAAGTCGAGCGCGAGGGTGGGGAAGGGGAATGCGGGGAAGATCGTCGCGTTGAGCGACATCCCCGGAAGGAGGAGTCCGAGCGGGCCGGGCTCCACGGACTGCGTTGGGCCGACCGTGGTCAGCTCCGCGCCGTGTCTCCCGGCGCGGCGACGAGACGGGGCGCCACATGGCTGCCGGTCGTGACCTTCTGGAATCCCGCGACCAGCACTGAATCACCGACCGCGACGCCGTCGGTGATCACGATATCGCCCGGACGCGGCCGGGGGCCGAGCGTCACGGCGAGCCGCGTGACGGTATCACGCGCCACGCGGAAGACATACTGGTCTCCCGCCTCCCGCCGGATCGACACTTCGGGAACCACCGCGGCATGCTGGAGGAGGCGCGTCGCCACGTGCACCGTGGCCGACATCCCGGGCCGAAGTGCGCCGTCGTCGTTTCGAACCCGCGCCTTCACGGTAAGCGTCCGCGTGGCGGGGTCCACGATGGGGCTCGCGTAGAACACGGTGCCCTGGAACTCCCGTCCCGGGACCGCCGTGGCGTCGAAGGCCACCGGATCGCCCGTGTGGACGTGGACACCCTCCGTTTCGGGAAGCTGGAAGGTGAGCTCCAGCACCGACGCGTCGGCGATCGCGCCGAGCTCGTCGCCCACGCGGACGTAGTCACCGACGTTCACCCTGCGTTCGGCGAACCGCCCGCGGAACGGGGCCAGGACCGACGCGTGTTGCGCGTCACGCACCGCGAGATCGCGCGCGGCACGTGCCTGGTCGCGATTCGCCTTCGAGAGATTGACCCGGGTCTTGAGGTCGTCGAATGCCTGTGGGCCGATGCCGCCGGTCGCGACGAGCGGCTCGCTTCGGACGAGCGTCAGGGAATCGTTGGCGTATTGGGCCTGGGCCTGCTCGAGCCGCGCGGCGGCACTCTGCAGGGCCAGGTGGTACCGCTCGGGATCGATGGCGAGAATCGGCGCGCCCTCGGCGACGCGCGCGCCTTCGGCGACGTAGAGCTTCGTGACCTGGCCCGCGACCTGCGCCCGGAGCTCGGCGCTGTGCGGTGATTCGAGGCTCGCCACCGTCGTCACCTCGACGGGGACGTCTTCGGCGCGCGCGACCGCGATCTCCACGTCGGGGGGACCCGCCGCCACTTCCTCGGCGCCATGCCGGCATCCCAACAGCACTCCGGCGAGCGCCACCACACCAGCCACACTGCGTCGCATGCCCCACTCCTCAATGATCCACGGGCGCGGTCTTGTCACCGCCGAGACGCCCGGTTAGCTTGCCCAAACTGAGCGTTTACTTAGCAGTCTTGTCGTACGCTAGCCGCGCTCGGCGCGCGCGTCAAGCGCGCCCGACCAGAAGGCCGAGCATGATCCTCTCCGATACCGCGATCAAGCGTCCCGTCTTCACCACGATGCTCGTGGTGTCGCTCCTGCTCTTCGGCTATCTCGGCATCCGCGGGATGGGGATCGACCAGTTCCCCAAGGTCGACTTCCCCTACGTGACCGTCACGACGATCCTCCCGGGCGCGAGCCCGGAGATCACGGAGTCCGATCTCACCCAGCCGATCGAAGAGCAGTTGAACACGATCGAGGGCGTGAAGCAGATCAGCTCGGTCAGTGCGCTCGGCGTCTCGCAAATCCTCGTCCAGTTCCAGCTCGACCGCGACGTGGACATCGCGGCGCAGGACGTCCGGGACAAGGTCGCGCTCGCCAAGGCCAACCTCCCGGCCGATGCCGAGGAACCGCTGGTCCAAAAGCTCGACATCAACGCGCAGCCGGTCGTCTGGGTGGCGCTCACGGGCCTCGACGTCAAGGCGATGAGTGTCTTCGCCGACGAGGTGTTGAAGCCGAGACTCCAGACGCTGGAAGGCGTCGGCGACGTGCGGCTCGCCGGCTACCGGGCGCGCGAGATGCGCATCTGGCTCGATCGCGGCAAGCTCCGCGCGCGCTCCCTCACGCCGACGGACGTGATCCGCGCGATCCAAGCCAAGAACGTCGAGCTGCCGGCCGGCATTCTCGAGGCGCCCGGCAACGAGTTCCGCGTGAACGTGCGCGGCCAGCTCGACACGCCGCAGCAGTTCGACGATATCGTGATCGCCTATCGCGACGGCGGCGCGGTGCGCCTGCGCGACGTCGGGTACGCGCAGGACGGCCTCGAGCCCCGGCGGGGACTCGCGCGCTTCAACGGCGTGCCGGCCGTCGGGCTCGGCGTGGCACCACGCCCGGGGGCCAACACCGTGGCGGTGGCGGACCTCGTGAAGGCGCAGCTCGCCACCATCCAGGCGGATCTCCCGCCCGGGATGCACATCACGATCGCGTCCGACGCCTCGAATACCATCCGGAAGTCCATCGACGGCGCGCGCGACGAGCTGATTCTCGGTGCGCTTTTCGCCGTAATCGTCGTGTTCTTCTTCTTGCGGAGCTGGCGGTCCACGCTCGTGATCGCGGCGACGATCCCGACCTCGCTCATCGCGACGTTCGGGATGATGCGCGCCCTGGGGTTCACGATCAACAACGTCTCGATGCTCGCGCTCTCGCTCTCGGTGGGCATCGTGGTGGACGACGCGATCGTCGTGCTGGAGAACATCTTCCACTACATCGAACGGGGCCGACCGTCGCCCGAGGCGGCGAGCATCGGCACCACGGAGATCTTCTTCGCGGCGCTCGCCGCGACGC
>DATFMZ010000218.1:0-17660 GCA_035266665.1 Gemmatimonadales bacterium
ATCTGTCTCGTCTCGGCGGTGCTGCTCGCCGTCGCCGGATGGCTGCAGCGCGAGTCGTTCGGGGTGCCCGATTGGCAAAACGGGGTGGATCTCGTCGGCTACGCGGTGGTGGCCCAGGTGCTGGGCTGGCTCTTGATCGCCCGCGGCGTCCCGCACGTCCCCGCGTCGCGTGTGGGGCTCCTCCTCCTCTTCCAACCTGCGCTCACTTTCATTTGGGACGTCGTTTTCTTCCATCGTCCGACCGACGGGCTCGATGTCGCCGGGGTGGCGGTGGCGCTCGCGGCGATCTACCTCGGATCGAACGTGCGGACCTCCTCCACGTCGTAGCGCGCGTCGTCAGGCGCCGGCGTCGGTGCGTGTCGAGCGATCGGACCGCTCCAGGTCGACGTCGCGCGGTCGTACGCCGAGGCGTGGCGTGCTCCGCCGGAGGGAGCGGGGCGTCGGCGTCACCCCACCAGCCAGCTCGAGCACCCGGGCAGTTCGCGCATTCGCTTCCCGCGACGCCTCGGCGTTCACTGCCGCGTCGGACGCGAGATCGAGCCAAGCGAGCGCCTCGTCGAACGCGAACCGTCCGAGCGCCGCGTCGCTCGCCGCGACCGCCGCCCGAAACGCGAGATCGCGCTCCCCGCCCCGCGCGGCGTGACTGGCGATGTCGCCCGGAACCCCGTCGTCGGCGTGCGGGAGGTGATCGAGGGCGAGCGCGATCGCGCGGTCCAGCTCCGCGCGCCGCGCGGGCGTGAGCCCAGCGCGCACCACCTGTTCGACCACCGGGTGCGCGCAGCGGTACACTCCCTCCTCTTGATCGAGGAGGCGCCGGTCGACGAGCGCATCGGCGAGGGCGGCGGCACGGAGACGGGAGATGCCGTGCACGTGGGAAAGCAGATCGGCGCGCGCGCCCCGGCGGGACACGGCCACCGTGGCGAGCAGATCACGAAGCTCGTACGCCAGCCGGGCGCACCGGTCCTCGATGGCCGCCCGCACGGTGCGCGGCAGCTCCACGGCCTCGTACGACGCCGCGTCGAGGGCGGGCGTGGTCATCCACTCGCCGCTCGCCGCATCGACGGTGAGCAGGCCTTGGTCGAACATGGCCTTGAGGAGCTCCACGACGTGGAAGGGGTTGCCGTCGGTCACGTGGCGGATGCGCGCGGCGAGCCGGCGTCCCCCATCCGCCGTCTCCAATCGACCCCGATCGTGGATCAGCTCGTGGATCGCGTCCTCGGTCAACGGGGCGAGCGAGATCACCGTCGTACGGCGGTCGGCGCGGACGGCGCGACAGAGCCGCCCCGCGGCGCTCGCGCGGTCCAGCTCCCCCAGGGTCAGCGTGAGCAGGATGAGGACGTTTTGGGTCTCGAGCCGGCGTGACAGAAAGTGGAGGAGCGCACAGCTGTCCGCGTCACTGGCCTGAATGTCGTCGAGCGCGATCACCGTGGGACGCTCCGCGGCGAGGGCGAGGATGACCTGCGCGACGCCCTCGAAGAGCCGCCAGCGCCGATCGCTCTCGGCCTCGTTGGTGACCGGAGGCAGGTGCGGAAAACGCTGGCGCGCATCCGGAAGGAGGCGTGACGCTTCGCCGAGCCATTCGGGCGCTGCGCCCGAGAGTCCGGGCGCGGTGAGCGCGCCCCGCAAGGCATCCGCGACCGCGGCATACGGGACGCCCGCGTCCAGGCCGTACCCGCGACCGCGAAGGACCGTCGCGCCCTGCGCCGTCGTCCAGGCGAGGAAGTCGTGCAGCAGCCGCGTCTTGCCGGCGCCGGTCTCGCCCTCGATGAGGGCGATGCCACCGCGGCCGGCGGCGGCCGCCGTCCAGAGACCGGTCAGCCGCTCCCACTCGCGCTCCCGTCCACAGATGGGTCCGTCCAGGACGACGGTCGCCGCATGCGCGGGATCGCCGGATGGTGGGCCGTTCGCGGCGCGCATCTCGTCGCGCTCGATCCGCTGCACGTACTGCTCGAGCGCGGAGCTGGGGGCCTGTCCGAGCTCGTGCCGCAGGTTTTCCCGAAACGTCCGGAATTCCCGGAGCGCCGTCGTGCGGTCGCCGCCCATGAACCGCGCTTCGATGAGGGCCCGGGCGGCGGCCTCGTCGAGGGGATCCCGCGCGAGCCACGCGCCGGCCCATCGCGCCGCGTCCGTCCAGTGCGAGCGCCGCGCGGCCCGCTGGGTCGCCGTACGCAACGCGTCCACCTGGAGGCGGCAGAGACGCCGGCGGGTCTCGTCGACCCATTCCTCGAAGCCCTCCGCGTGCGGGATGGACAGGCCCTCGAGAAAGGTGGACGGATCGCAGGCGGCGGCGCCGTCAACGTCCGCTGTCGTCGCGCGACTGAAGGCATCCACGTCACTCGCAACGGCGTCCGTGAGCGCGACCGTGTCACGGTCGGCATCCACCGCGTCGCCAAGGACTTCCCGCAGCCGGTGCACGGCCTGCCGCAGAGACGTACGCGCGGCGGCGTCGGGGGCATCGGTCCAGAGGAGGGCGGTGAGCGCGTCGCGCCGGTGGCGGCCGGCCTCGAGCGCGAGGTAGGTGAGCAAGGCGAGAGGTTTCGGCGGCAGATGGACGGGCTCACCGTCGCGCGTGCACGCCGCCGATGCACCGAACAGCTTGAGGTGCAGCGACATAGGACCTTCGGTCCAGGAGGATGCCGGACCCAAAGGTACGCCGTGTTCACGCGGCCGCAAGCGGACATTCACGCTTCGTTCACGGACCAACGCGAGCTTGTCTCCCGTCGATGTCGCGGAGAGCCCGCGGCCGCATCCCCAATCCTGCGCGGAGGCACCCCATGGCAGATGCCAACAAGCCCGTTCGCATTCAGTTGACCGACGAGCAGCGCGAGCAGCTGAAGAAGACGACCGGCAAGGACGCGGAAGCGATCGAGCTGTCGGTGTCGGAGCTCGAAGAGCGCATCGCCCCGATGAAGATGATGTAACCCATGCGTACCCGGCCAGCGGGGGCCTCCGGGCCCCCGTTGACGCAGTGCAGCACCACCGTTTCACCGTAGGAGGATCCCATGTCCGGCAAGAGCCCCAACGTCCGTCTGACCCTCACCGCCGAGCAGCGTGAGGCCATCAAGCAGGCCACCGGCAAGAACGCCGAGGCCATCGAGCTGTCGGTCGAGGAGCTCGAGGAGCGTGTCGCGCCCATGAAGAGCCCGACCCGCCTCGTCTAGCACGCCCACCGTACCACAGGCGCGGCAACGCGGCGCCGGGTTCGCTTGACGCGGACCCCGCGCCGCGCGCTATTCTTGGGCGGGAGACTCTCTTGACCGTACCGGATTTCGAGCTCGACCTCCTGCGTGCGGAGTGCGAACGGTTACGCCTGATCCAGGCGATCGGGCGGGAGTTCGCTTCATCCCTCGACTTCGACGAATTGCTCCCGACGGTGTTCAACCGGGTCCTGAACGCGGTCCACGCGCAAGGCGGCTCGCTGTGGATCACCGAGGGGGAGGTTCTGCGCTGCCGCCTCGCGCTCGGCGCCTCGAGCCAGAAGCTCGTCGGCAAGGAAGTCCCCGTCGGGGAAGGATTCGTCGGCGACGTCGCGCGGAAACAGCGGAGCACCATCGTCGCCGACGCCATGCAGGATCCGCGCTTCCAGGAGCGGGTCGACCGCTCGAGCACGATGATCACGACGACCGTCCTCGCCGCGCCGATGCTTGCGGAGGGCGAGTCGATCGGCGCGATCCAGGTGCTGAACAAGTACGGCGACGACATCTTCGACGACAACGATCGCGAGCTGCTCGAGGGGCTCGCCGCCGCGGCGGCGATCGCCCTCCGCAACGCACGGCTCCACGCCGCCGAGAAGCGCGCGCGCGATCTCGCGACCCTCCTCGAAATCAGCCGCGAGATCACCTCCACCCTCGATCTCGATCGCATTCTTCGCTCCGTGGTCAATCTGGCCGTGCGGGCCTTCCCCTTCGAGCAGGGCGCGGTCGGGATGGTCGCGAAGGGCCGTGTGGACCTTCGCGCGATGACCGGGAAGGAAGCGGTGCCGGCCGACGATCCCGCGGTGCGGCGCCTCGCGGAGCGCTGCGAGTGGGCGCTCGGCCGCGGCGCGACGTCCTACGTCGCCGACGTCACGGCGCCGGCGACCGACGACGCGCGTGCCTTCGCCGGCGCCTTTGCCGAGACGATGGCGGCCGACGAGCTGCGCTCCGGACTCTATCTCCCGCTGATGGACGAAGAGGGTACGCTCGGCATCCTCGCGTTCGAATCCACCACGCCCGACTTCGCGGGCGAGACGCAGCAGGAGCTCGCGGCGATCCTCGCCAACCAGACGACGGTGGCGCTCCGCAACGCCGAGCTCTACAACCAGGTACCGCTGGCCGACATGCTCGGAGCGCTCGCGTCGAAGAAGAAGCGCTGGATGGCGTTACCCAAGCGCCGCCGGCAGGTGATCGTCGGCGTCGCGGCGATCGTGATCGCGGCGGCCACGCTCATCCGATGGCCGTACCGTGTGTCGGGCGAGCTTCCGACGTTTCGGGCGGCGTCGTACGCCGACGTGCGCCCGCTCGTGAGCGGACTCGTCGAGCGCGTGATGGTGACCGAGGGGGCATCGGTGCAGCGCGGCGAGCCGGTGCTCCAGCTTCGGGCGACCGATCTGCAGGCGCAGCGCGATCTTGCCCAAGCCGATCTGGTCGCCGCCGAACGGGCGGCGGCGGCGGCGGATGCACGCGGCGACGCGGGCACGGCGCACATCCAGCGGGCGATCGCGGACGCCCGTCGCGGCTCGCTCCGGGTTCTGGACGGCGAGCTCGCCGCCGCGACGGTGCGCTCGCCGGTGGACGGGATCGTGCTCTCCCCCCGGCCGGAGAACCTGCTCGGCGTGCAGCTGCAGGCGGGCGATCGGGCGCTGGTCGTGGGCCGCGTGGATTCCCTCGAGCTCGACTTTGACGTATCGGGCACCGACGTCGATCGCGTCCACGTGGGCCAGACGGTGCGCCTGCGCGTGGACGCGCTCCCGCAACGAACCTTCGAGGGGCGCGTGATCTTTCTGGCGCCCGAACCCGCCGACTCCGGCGGGAGCGGTGCCTTTCCCGTCCGGGCGATGGTCGCGAATCCCGACGGCGTGCTGCGTGCCGGGATGCAGGCGCACGCCAAGGTGCTGACGGCCTCCGCGTCGAGCGTGTACCGGGTCTTCCGCGCGCCGATGCGGTGGCTCCGCATCCTCTGGTGGCGGATCGTCTCATGAGACGTGTGTCATGGATCGTGCTGTGGGCGGCGACCGGGGCCACGGCGTGCGGGCGTGGGCAGGCGCAGCCGGATACGCCCCCCGCGCAACCCGCCGACGTCTCGCGCATGGTGGTGGACAGCACCCTCGCCCACGTGCCGCTCGATCTCCCCGCCCAGCTCTACGTCGAGCACGACGCCTACGTGCTGGCCCGCACCACCGGCGTGGTCGAGTCGGTCGCGGTGGATCTCGGCGATCGCGTCGCCAAGGGCCAGTTGATCGTCTCGCTCGAGCACGTGGACCAGCGCATCGCGCTCGACCAGGCGCGGGCGGCGGCGACGAACGCGGACCAGCAGGTCGAGCGCGCGCGGGCGCTCGGCAGCGCCGGCGCGCTGACCGTGGAGGATTCCGAGCGCGCGGAGCTCGACGCGCGACGCGCGGAGCTCGCCCTCCGGCAGGCGCAGCGCGACTACGACCTCACGCGGATCGTGGCGCCGTTCGCCGGGGTCGTGACGGCGCGGATCGCGCGCGCCGGCCGGCTCGTGCAGCCCAACGACTCGCTCGCGCGCGTGACCGCACTCAAGCCGCTCCTCGCATCCGTGCAACTCCCCGAGCGCGTACCGCCCGTCAAGATCGGCACCCACGCCACGGTCGTCTCCCTCGACGGCGTGACGGGGCAGGCCCTCGTCGTCCGCGAATCTCCCACCGTCGATCCGTCGAGCGGCACGCGCGAAGTCGTGCTGCGGGTGACCGATGCAGGTGGTTTGAGCCCGGGTATGACGGTGCACGTCCGCGTGGGGGCGGAGCCGCACCGGGTGATTGCCATTCCGCCCGACGCGCTCAATGAGGATGGCTACGTGTTGGTGTGGGACCGCGGGCGCGCGACGCTCCGGTCCGTCGTGCTGGGCGACACCCTTCCCGACGGGCGGATCGTGGTGCGCAGTGGTCTGGGGGCGGGCGAGACGATCGTGCGGACCGACGGCCGCCGGGACGCGAGGCGGTGAGCGAGCGGCCCCGCCTGCGGGACGACCTCGTCATGGTCGCGCAAACGTACCGCGGCGAGGACACGTACATCGTCAAGGACCCAACCACCCACAAGTACTTCCGCTTCAGCCCGATCGAGCTGTTCGTGATGCAGCACTTCACGGGGGACGCCACGGTCGACGAGGTGTCGGCGGCGCTCCGTGCCGAGGGCGTCCCGCTCAGTCCGAGTGCGGCGGCCGGCTTCGCACGGAAGCTCAAGCAGATGGGGCTCATCGAGCGCTCACTGCAGGAGATGTCGGTCCTGCAGCTCGAGCGGCTGCGCGCCGAACGACACCGACGCCGGAAGGGGACGCACTATACCGGCAGTGTGCTGCGGATGCGGTGGTCCGCGGGTGATCCGGACGCCCTCTTCGATCGGTGGAAGCCGTACCTCGAGTTCTTCTTCCGCCGTCCCTTCGTGATCCTCTCCCTCTTCCTGTTCGCGACGTACCTCCTGGTCTTCGCGACGCACGCCGGCGCGATCCTGCATGGCGTGGCCGAGCTGTACACGCTGAGCTTCTACACCCCCGCGAACATCGTGCTCTTCTGGGGCACGGCGATGGTGGTCATCGCGATTCACGAGTTGGGGCACGGCGTCACGTGCAAGCACTTCGGGGGGCAGGTGCATGAGATGGGCGCGATGCTCATCTACTTCGAGCCGGCCTTCTTCTGCAACGTGAACGACGCCTGGACCTTCCCGGAGCGGAGCGCGCGGCTGTGGGTGACCGCAGCAGGTTCCTGGATCCAGCTCGTGGTGGCAGCGCTCGCGGCGCTCGTATGGCTCGTGGTGCAGCACGACACCGTCGTGGGGCGGATGGCTTTCTTCGCGATCATCATCGGGGGCGCGACCACGGTGCTCGCGAACGCCAATCCGTTGATCCCGCTCGACGGGTACTACGCGCTGAGCGACGTCCTCGAGATCACGAACCTCAGGCAGCGCGCCTTCGCGCACGTCGCGTGGTTCCTGAAGCGCCACGTGTTGCGACTCGCGGTGCCCGAGCCCAAGGCCGACGCGCGCGAGCGAAAGATCCTGCTGCTCTATGGCGCGCTCTCGGCGGTGTACATCGCGGTGCTCCTCGGTGTCCTCGCGGCGCTCGTGCTGGGCAAGGTCGGCCGCACCTTCGGTGCGATCGGCGTCGCGGCGGTGCTGCTTCTGCTGTGGGCCATGCTGCGTGACGGCATCGGGCGCGTTTGGCACGCCGTCTTGAGCGCGGTGCGCGAGCATCGGGCGTTCTGGCGCCGGCGCGGCGTGCGGCGCTGGCTGCTCCTCGGTGGTGGGGCCGTGCTGGTACTCGGCTTCGTCGTGCCGTGGCCGATCGACGTGCCCGGCCGGTGGGTCGCGGCTCCCGAGGCCGAGGCGGCACTCGCGCCCGCGGACTCGGGTATCGTCGTGGCGATCTACGCGGCCGACGGGAGCCGCGTTCACGCCGGCGATCCCATCCTCCGCCTCCGGAATCTGGGGCTCGACTCGGCTGCGCTCGTGGCCACGCGGGTCGCCGACTCGCTCACCGGGCGCCTCGCCGCCGCGCGCGCCGCCGGCCGGCCGGCGGAGATCGCGCGTCTCGAGGATGCGGCGGTGGCGGCGGGCGTGGTGCGGGACGGGCTCGAGCGGCGGATCGCCAATTTGACGCTGCGTGCGCCGATCGACGGGGTGGTCCTCGCGCCGCGGCTGGACGAGCGGCTCGGGCACCCGTACGCGGCGGGCGTGCCGGTTGCGCGTGTCGCAGTGCTAGATTCCCTGGAGCTTCGCATCGCGCTCCAGGCGGCGGGAGCGAGCGGGGTGCGGGCCGGTGCCGTGGTCCGGTGTATCTCCGACGCCGTTCCGGATCACCGGGTGACGGCCCACGTGCTCGACGTATCGGCGATGGATGCGGGTACCGCGCCGGAGGCTCGGGTGCTGGTGGCCCGCACTGCGGGGTTCCGCCTTGGCGAAGCGGGGGAGGCGCGGGTGCGGCTTCGCACCTCGACGATCTGGGGAGCGCTCTGGTGGGCCGTGCGCATCCGCGTGCGCAACGATCTTCTGTTGTAGGGGGGAACGACACTCATGCCGCGTCCCAGTCTCCTCGAGCTCGTCCGCGATGCCCTCGAGGGCCGGTACGACATGGAGGGACCGATCGGGCATGGAGGCGCGGCCCGCGTGTTCCGGGCGCGTGACGCCGAAGGCCGGACCGTGGCCGTCAAGGTGCTCCACCCCCAGCTCGCACTCAGCGTCACGGCCGATCGCTTTCTCCGCGAAGTCGAGCTGCTCTCCCGGCTGGACCATCCACGCATTTCCCGCATCCGCGATTCCGGGCAAAGCGACTGGCTCGTCTACTACGTGATGGATTTCGTGGAAGGGCAGACGCTGCGCGCACACATGGATAACGCCGGCCGGATGCCGCTCGATGAAACGATTCAGGTCGGGGTCGAGCTGCTCGACGCGCTCGGCTACGCGCACGCGCACGGCATCGTGCACCGCGACGTGAAGCCGGAGAACATCGTGCTGAGCGGCCAAGGCGCGACGCTGCTCGACTTCGGGATCGCCAAAGCGATCGCCGACGCGGGGATGACCCGGCTCACCCGCTCGGGCTTCACCGTCGGCACCTCCACCTACATGAGCCCCGAGCAGATCCAGGGCGCCCTCGACATCGACAATCGGAGTGATCTGTACGCGGTCGGGTGCGTCTTGTACGAATGCCTCGCCGGGCGTCCGCCCTTCGTTTCGCCGCGCGAGGAGCACGTGCTCCACTTGCACCAGACGCAATCGGCCGCCGAGCTTCGAACGCTTCGCTCCGACGTGCCGGCGTCCGTCGAGCACGCGATCGCCCGGGCGATGGAGAAGGAGCGCGACGCGCGTTGGGGCACGGCCGCCGACATGCAGGCGGCGCTCGGCGGTACCTCGCCCCACACGGCGTCCGGCGGCTAGAGACTCAGCCAGTAGTTCAGCTTCACCACGAAGGTATTGTCGGCGGGCGCGCGGAAGAGGTCGCCGAGCTCGTTGCCGAGCGCAAACCGGCCGTCGGTGCCGGACGTGCTCTGCCCGTGCTGCCAGACCACGAAGAGCGTCGAGCCTGACCGATACTCCCAGCGCAACACCACGTTCGACCGGAACGACAGGTAGCGGAAGTCCGGTGTCCCGAGCGGGATGTCGGGTGTGCCGTCGCGGTTGAGGTCGACGGCGACGGTGCCACCGTCCACGATCAAGCGGTCGGTGCCGAAGGTGTCGAATCGTTGTGCGTAGTCCGCGGCGCGGGGGTCGGCGACCTGCTTGAAGTCCACGTAGTGGCCGGCCGTGACGTACGGCTGTGCGTACAGCTGGAGGGACAGCTTCGGTGTAAAGGTGACGTTGCCGCGCATCGTGGCCGAGGCCGTCGTCTGTTTGAGCCCGCCGAAGACGTAGTGGGTGGCGCCGAGGGCGTCGGCGGTCGTGAGATACTGCCAGTCGTCGCGATTCCAGTCCATCCCGGGTGAGACGTTGACGTCCACGTTCGCCGCGGGGCGCCAGGCGAGCTCCACGTTGAAGCCGCCTCCGTACGTCGGCCCCGCGGTCTGGCGGTAGTAATAGCCCATCACACTTCCCTGGAGGGCGCGGCGTCCGTCGGTGTAGACGCCGCCCCACACATTGTTGTTCGCCGGACGCCGGAAGAGCGGGCCGCCGCGGAGCACGTCGGGCTGGAGCCCGCCCGCGTTGTGGTTGTAGCCGAAGTCGGCGCCCCAGTAGTTGAGCAGTTGGAAGTGCAGGTTCACGTTGCCGCCGATGTTCTGGCGATTCCATCCGTAATCCCACTGCGTCCACTGGTTGAAGTTGATCCTGACGCTCCGGAACACCTTGCCCGGTGTCAGCCAGCGGCGCTGCACCCAGAGCCACTGGCTCCGCGTATCCGTCTGTTGCTCGTAGCCGAGGTCGTTCACCTCGAAGCCGGGCGAGCGGCTGTCGAGTCCCACGCTGAAGAGCCAGTTCCCGCCGCCGCGCTTTTCGAGGTACGCGAGCCCGGCGAGTCCGGCGAGCGACGTGCGCGTACTGTCGAGGCGCGCGTACGTGCGGTCGGGGCGCTGGAGGTAGCGGGCGGACGACATTTGCGTGGCGGTGATCGCCTGCCGAGAGCCGTACACGCTGCTCGCCGCGATCCACCCGGTAAAGGCGTACGTGTCGTGCCGGAAGCGGTACTGCCAGTCGGCCCCGAGCGTGTAGGCCGAGCTCCGGAGGTCGGTGAGATTCGCGGGCAGACTCCGCACGACGCCCGTGCCGAAGAGCCCGAGCCGTGTCTGGCCGCCGCGCCATTCGCGGGCGAGCCGCCCGACGAAGTAGCTCGTCCGGGGCTCCACGACGTCGCGATGGGGCATACCGAGCGAATCCACCACGTCGGCGCCCACCGTGCCGGTCTCGGCGCCGAGGAGCCCGACGGTCCAGCCGCCGGGAGTCTTTCCCGAGAGCTTGGCGGCGCCGAGAATCGGCGTCTCGCCGACGGGCGCCACGTAGCCGCCGCGCGGGTCGGCGGCGCCCTGCGGGGCGCGGCCGATGCGCCGCGTATAGAAGAGCGTCTCGTTCGCACCATCGCCGTCGCCGACCCCGAGATTGAACCGGAAGATGTCGAGTCCCTCGGTGAAGAAGGGGCGACGCTCCGGGTAGAAGGTCTCGTACGCGGTGAGATTCACGACCGCCGGATCGGCGTCCACCTGACCGAAGTCGGGGTTGATGGTCGCGGTCAGCGTAATGTTGCTCGTGAGGCCGTAGGTCACGTCGGCGCCCATCGTGCCCGAGCGCCGTTGACCGGTCGCGAAGGGGTTCCCCGCCACGGCGGGGGTGAGGAACTGATCCGCCACCACGTAGGGCAGCACCTCGAGCCGGCGCGGCGGATGCACGCCCTTGATGCCGACCAGATCGCCGAACTTGGAGACCACCCCAGACTGCGCCTTCGGCAGGAGCCGCCAGTGGTCTTCCTCGTGCCGGCGATTGATCGCCCGCAGGATGTTGAAGCCGAAATCGAGCGTGGGTTGGTCGGCGAAGCGGAGTTGGGAAAAGGGAATCCGGAACTCCGCCGTCCACCCGCTGTCGTCCTGGGAAACGGCGACCTCCCACACGGCGTCCCACGAGTCGTCTTCATTGGTGTCGTCGTACAGATAGACGTCGCGCTGGACGCCGGCGGGGTTCACGAGAAAGAAGAACGCGGTGCGGCGGTCGTGATAGGAGTCGATGGCGACGCCGATCCAGTCGGATTGCGAGTCCTGATCCCGGCGGGTGAGCTGGGCGCGAATGCCGGCCGGATCGCGGTCGTAGGCGCGTACGCCGACATACAGCGCCTTGTCGGTGTACAGGACCCGCGCCACGGTATGCTCGGAGGCGGGTTGCCCCTCGTGGGGATCGCGTTGGGTGAAGTGCGTGATCGGCGGCGCCGTCTGCCACGCGGGGTCGTCCAAATGCCCATCCAGCGTGGGGGCCTCCGGTGCGGCGCGCACCGCTACCGCGACCGTGGGGGCCGGGGTGCGCACGTCCTTCGCCCGCTCCTGTGCTGAGAGCGGGGAGGCGATGAGCGCGGCGGCCCCCAGCACGGCGGCGAGGGGGAATGGACGATGCGTCGATATCACGAAGGCTCCGGTGTCTGACCCGTACGGGACCAAGGGCATCGATGTTTCGACTCCAGGGAGTTAGACGCTTCAAGCGTCGAAAGGGTTGTACCGACGCCGCGGGCCTTCGCGTATGTTTCGATGGGATGCGAAGGGGTTCTGCAGGTCACACGGAGAAATGGACAGACATAAATGAAACGACTGGTATTGGTGCGGCACGGCGAGAGTGTCTGGAACAAGGAGAACCGCTTCACGGGGTGGACCGACGTCGGCTTGAGCGACAAGGGAGTGGCCGAGGCGCACGACGCGGCGCGGTTGCTCGCCGAAGAGGGCTACACGTTCGACATCGCGTATACGTCCGTGCTCAAACGCGCGATCAAGACCCTGTGGATCGCGCTCGAGGACATGGATCTGATGTGGATTCCGGTGTATCGCAGCTGGCGGCTGAACGAGCGGCACTATGGCGCGTTGCAGGGGCTGAACAAGGCGGAGACCGCGGAGAAGCACGGGGCGGAACAGGTGCACCTCTGGCGCCGGAGCTACGACGTGCGGCCGCCCGCGCTCGATTCGGACGACTCCCGGAACCCGGCCAAGGATCCGCGGTATGCCGACCTCACGCCCGACGAGGTCCCGCTCACCGAATGTCTCAAGGACACGGTGGCGCGCATGCTCCCGTACTGGCATGAGACGATCGCGCCGATGGTCAAGGCGGGCACGCGCGTGCTCGTGGCGGCGCACGGCAACAGCCTGCGGGCCCTGGTGAAGTATCTCGACGACGTGCCGGACGACGAGATCGTGGGGCTCAACATCCCGACCGGGATCCCGCTCGTCTACGAGCTGGACGACGATCTCAAGCCGCTCAAGCACTACTACTTGGGCGACGCGGCGGCCGCGGAAGCGGCGGCCAAAGCCGTGGCGAATCAGGCGGCGGCCAAGCGGTAGGAAAGGGTCCAGAGATCGGCTTGACCCCCCTCCCGGGCCCCGCTACGTTCCGGGTCCCGCGATGGGATCGTGGTGGCTGTAGCTCAATCGGTTAGAGCGCCGGACTGTGGCTCCGGAGGTTGCGGGTTCAATTCCCGTCAGCCACCCTCCTTACGTCGTCCAGTTGTGCTTCCTGCCAGATGGTGACCCGCTCACGGAGAGGCACCTTCCATGTTCAGCACACGCTCCCTGCTGCTGCTGTCCTGTCTGCCCCTGGTCGTGCCGGCGCCTTCGACGCCCGTGCCGCCGAGCCATCTCACCAAAGCCCTGCACTGGCGCAGCGTCGGTCCCTACACCGGCGGGCGCGTCACCGCGGTGGCGGGTATCCCGTCCGAGCCCAACGTCTATTACATGGGCACGGCGGGCGGGGGCGTGTGGAAGACCGACGATTACGGCCACAGCTGGAAGAATATTTCCGACAAGGACTTCAAGACCTCCAACATCGGCGCCATGGCGATCGCGCCCTCCGACTCGAATGTGATCTATGTCGGCACGGGGGACTCCGGACCCCGGAATACGGTCTTGATCGACGAAGGGGGGATGTACAAGTCCACGGATGGCGGAAAGACGTGGCATCTCGTCGGGCTGGACGCGACGCACATCATCAGTTGGATCCTGGTGGATCCCCACAACCCCGACGTCGTGTACGCCGCGGCGCTCGGCCATCTCTTCGCGCCCAATCCCGACCGCGGGGTGTTCAAGACCACCGACGGCGGGAAGACCTGGAAGAAGATCCTCTACGTGGACGACCAGACCGGCGCCATCAGCCTGGCGATGGATCCGTCCAATCCGGACGTGGTCTACGCCGCGATGTGGCAGATGTCCCGGAGCCACTGGACGTTCTCCAGCGGCGGACCGGGCAGCGGCATCTACAAGACCACCGACGGGGGCGCGACGTGGACCAACATCTCACACCGCCCCGGGCTGCCGACCGGCATCTTCGGCAAGGTCGGCATCGCGGTGGCGCCGAGCCAGCCGAAGATCGTGTACGCGCTCGTTCAGGCGGACTACAAGGGGCAGGCGGGCGCCTTGTTCCGATCCGACGATGCCGGGCAGAGCTGGAAGTTCGTGAACAACAGCATGAACATCACGCAACGCGCCTTCTACTACAACTATGTGTACGTGGACCCCAAGGACCCGAACACGATCTACCTGCCCAACGCGGGGCTGTACGTATCGCACAACGGGGGCGATTCGCTGAAAGCGTTGCATCCGCCGCATGGCGACAACCACGTCCTGTGGATCAATCCGAACGACCCGCAAACCTTCATTGAAGGCAACGACGGCGGGGCCACCGTCACCCAGAACGGCGGCAAGGCGTGGAGCTCTGAAGACAACCAGCCGACCGGACAGTTCTATCACGCCAACCTCGACGATCAGTTCCCCTTCCACATTTACGGCGCGCAGCAGGATCGGGGTTCGGATGAGGCGCCGAGCGCCGTACCCGCCGGGCGCATTCCGCCCGTCTGGGCAAACGTCCAAGGTGGGGAGATGAGCTGGGTGGTGCCGACACCCGGACGCCCCTGGGTCACCTACGGCAGCGGGTATGACAGCAAGGAGTGGAGAGAGGATCGCCGGGCGGGGCTGGTCACCAACGTGAGCCCGTGGCCTTCCTACAAGTTCGGGCTCGCGGGTGCCAAGCAACCGTACCGCTACGGCTGGATCCACCATCCCGTGGTGTTCGCCCCCGGCAACCCGAACGCACTGCTGATGGGAGCGAACGTCCTCTTCGAGACGCTCGACGAGGGCATCCATTGGAAGGTGATCAGCCCTGACCTCACGCGACATGACACGACCAAGATGGGGCGGCCCGGCGGCCCGATCAGCGCGGATGTGACCGGCGAGGAAATGTTCGGCACGATCTCTTCGATCGCCGTTTCGCCGCTTTCGGACAGCGTGATCTGGACGGGCTCCGATGACGGCCTGGTGCACGTGACGACCGACGGCGGCGGGCACTGGAGTGAGGTGCGCCCGCCGGCGCTGCCGGAGTGGTCCACGATCACCTGCATCGAGCCTTCGCACACCGACCGGGGCACCGCCTACGTGTCGGCGAGCCGGTACGACTGGGACGACTTCCATCCGTACCTGTACAAGACTACCGATTACGGGGCGCACTGGACGGCGATCACCACCGGGCTGCCGGACGACCAGTACTTGGAGAGCGTGCGGGAGGATCCACACCAATCCACGTTGCTGTTCGCCGGGACCAGCAGGACGGTGTACTTCAGCGTGGATGGCGGCCGGCAGTGGCAGCCGCTGGGTCTCAATCTGCCGGCGGTACGGGTGAGCGACGTGGAGATTCAGCCCGACCAGCACGCGGTCGTGCTCGCCACGTTCGGCCGCGGGTTCTGGGTGCTGGACGACCTCCAATTCCTCGAGCAGCTGGGGACTGCCCCGGTTGAGAGTCAGTCGGCCTACCTGTTCAGACCGCAGCAGAGCTGGCTCACCACGCGCCGGGGCGGCGGGTTTGGCGGCGGAGGAACTGGCGGGGCGAATCTGGCGCCCGGTGTCACCGTCTTCTTCCACGTGCCGGCCGACTATGACGGCAAGACGCCGGTCAAGCTCTCCTTCAGCACCGCGAGCGGTGACTCGATTCGGAGCTTCACGTTGCACCCGAAGCCGAAGGGCAAGCCGAAGCCGCTCTCGGAGAACCCCACCGAGGCGCGGAAGCAGCGGGAAGAGCGGCTAACGGCGATCCTCCAGCCCGGCATGAACCGCTTCCAGTGGAACCTGCGCTACCCGGATGCGGTGGATGTGAAGGGCATCTACAATTCGTTCTTCTCGGCCGCCGAACCGGTCGGTCCGGAAGTGGTGCCCGGTACCTATTCCGTGACGCTGACCTACGGTCAGGGCTCGGCGACGCGGTCGTTCACGGTCAAATTGGACCCGCGCCTGCAGACCACGCCGGCGGAGCTCCAGCAGCGCTTCGATCTCCTGATGCGGATTCACGACGCGCTGAATCGGCTCGACACCGAGTTGAACAAGGCCATCGACGCGCGCGACGCGCTCCAGAAGGCGGGGGCCAAGAGCGGTCAGGCACAGGCGGCGTTGGACAACCTCAACCGCGACATCGACGATCTGGTGGACCTCAAGATCCAGTCCGGTGAAGGCGCGCTGGTGTATCCCGGCCGGCTGCGCTCCTGGCTGACGTCCATCGCGAGCCAGGTCGAGCTGGCGCTCGTGCCGCCGACGCCTGCGATGGTGCAGGTGGCGAACGGCTACATCCAGGATGCGGGGGCCGGCGTCTCCCGATTGGAGGCCGACGTGAGCGCCGCCCATGGCGTGACGCATCACTGAAGAGGTGAGCGAGCGAGGGGCGTGGAAGGCAAGCCTTCCACGCCCCCCGGCCACTCGGTAAATTTCCAGTCGGTCCAACCTCATCTAGGTCCGTAGCTCAATTGGTAGAGCACCGGTCTCCAAAACCGGGGGTTGCAGGTTCAAGTCCTGCCGGGCCTGTGCGGCCAACTCGTCGAGAGTTGGCCGCTTTGCTTTGGATCCTCCCCATTGCGCGAGACAGGCAAAGGCACGCGCCGAATCTCCAAGACCGGTGAGCCAACGCGCCGCACATTGGCTGGCGCCGTCAGGGTCGGACAGACCCGACCCGCGGATGCGCCCGCGTTTCCGGTGGGCGCAAGCCACCGCATCCCTTGGAGGATCTCATGAAGCCCCTCGTACCCCTCGCCATTGCGCTGGGCCTTCTGGCCGCCTGTCAGACCAAGTCCCCGACCGAGCTGGCGACGACCCAACCGGCGTTGAGCGCGGCACCCAGCGGGCTCAACGCTCAGGAGCAGGGACTGCTGGACGCACTCAAGTCCGGTGAGGATCCCGGCGCAATCATCGACCGGAACGTCGGTTGCGGGCTGCTGACCGGGTTCTTCAACAACGGCGCGTTCGTCGCGTTTGGCGGGTTGTTCCCGACGGAAGGGCCCCAGGGCATCTGCCCGCTCAGCAACTTCACGATCACGCACCCGGACGGCAGCGTGGACACCCACATGCAAGGCACGGGCGCGTTCTTCCTCGTCATCATGGGGGGCCCGACGTATTCGTCCGATGGCTCACACGTCACGTGGCGCGTCCTCACGAACGAGGGTGGCGGCGAGGTCTTCACGGTCACGGGGACCCTGAGCGACGGGAGCCGTGTCCGGGCCCATATCGTCACGACGCCCAACGGCAGCGATGTGGCGGCGAGCACGCTGTGGGTCGAAGGTCTGGGCTACGTGGTGGGCGGTCCCGCGAGCTAGCGGGCAACCTCCTGGTGGGGTGCGGGGGAGGGTGGCAGGCGTCTGGCCTGCCACCCTCTGGGGCTTGCGAGACCTTGGTCCTCACCCCGCTCGTGCACGTTAGGCGTGCACGAGCGTCGCTCAGGAGCAGGATCCGTCCGGTCGGGCGCGGCCAGCGGAAGGCGGTCCACTGCCCAAGAAGTCGTACCCGACGGCATTGGGCACGCGATGGACCGTGGCCATCACAAGGCGATCCTTCGTTCGCGAACGTACTGCGTCCAACGACAGAGCCTCGCGAAGCGGTCTTTCGCGCGGGGTGAAATCCGAATGAGGGTTGCCCGTCGCGGAGATTGCCGGAGTGGACACGCCTGGGCCATACTGTTCTCAGCGTACCGATCCCGAATCGCCACTCAAGGAGGTCGCTCATGTACTCCCGCGTCGTCGCCTGTGTGGGCACGCTCGCGTGCGTTCTCGGGGCGCGAGTCTCCGCCGCCCAATCGACGCCGATGCCGCAGCAGCAGATCCAACACATTCTCGATCAGCAGATGGCGGCGGCGAACGCGCACGACACCGACCGCTTCCTCGCGAGCTATCTCCACGATTCGACGCTCGTCATGGTCTTCAACGGCGAGATCACCACGGGGTTCGACAGCGTCCGCGCGCTCCAGCTCATGTGGTGGAAGCACGGGAAGAGCGACGTGGTCTATAGCCGGCGCGGGCCGGTGATGTTCAAG
>DATFMZ010000219.1:0-4441 GCA_035266665.1 Gemmatimonadales bacterium
CGACGCCATCAGGATCGCGTGCTCGTGGTCGCGAACAAGGCCGACGATCTCGCGAACGACATCTCCCACCACCAGTTCCACGAGCTCGGATTCGGCGAGCCATGCCCGGTGTCGGCCGCGACGGGGCGGGGGAGTGGCGACCTGCTCGACCGCGTCACCGCCCTCCTGCCGGCGACGACGGAAGAGGATGACGGCGACGTCGTGCAGGTGGCGGTCGTCGGGCGGCCCAATGTGGGAAAGTCCAGCATCGTCAATCGGCTGCTGGGGGAAGACCGGAGCGTCGTGGCCCCGGAAGCCGGCACGACGCGCGATGCGGTGGACTCCCCCTTGCGGTATCAAGGCAGGACGCTCAACTTCATTGATACCGCGGGTTTACGAAAGCGAACGAAAGTAGAGGATGAGGTCGAGTTCTACTCGACGTTGCGGACGGAGCAGGCGTTGGAGCGGGCGGATGTGTGCGTGCTGGTGGTCGACGCGCAGGACGGCATGCACGGACAGGATCTCCGCATCGCCGCAAAGGCGTGGGATCGCGGCACCGGGGTGGTCGTCGCGGTCAACAAGTGGGACCTGGTCGAGAAGGACACGCAGACGGCGGTCCGGGGAGAAAAGGAAATCGTCGAGCGGGTGCCGTTCCTCGACGCGGTGCCGTTCGTCTACGTCTCGGCACTGACGGGCCAGCGGGTCCGAAAGATCCTGGACCGGATCGTCGACGTCGCGGACGCGCGCCAGCGGCGCGTGGCCACGGCCGACGTGAACCGCGTCCTCGCAGCGCTCGTCGAGCGGCAGCAGCCCCCGCAGAAGGCGGGACAGGAGGTCAAGCTCTTGTACGGTTCGCAGATCAAGACGGCGCCGCCGACCTTCGCCCTCGTGGCCAACCGCCCCGAAGCCATCGGGGAGGCATATCAGCGGTATCTGATCAACGGCTTCCGTGCGGCCTGGGGATTCCCCGGCACCCCCATGCGCCTGAAGCTCCGGCGCAAGAAGCGGGATCGGAAATGAACCTCGCCGTCGCGCTCCTCATCGCCTATCTGGTCGGGGCGGTTCCCTCGAGCTGGATCGTGGCGAAGCTCGGGGCGGGGGTCGATCTGCGCGAAGTGGGCAGCAAGAACTTGGGCGCCACGAACCTCTTCCGCACGCTGGGCTGGAAGTACGCCGTTCCCGCGGGGCTGTTCGACGTGGCGAAGGGGGCGGCCCCGGTGGCCGTGCTGTCGCCGCGCGTCGGTACGGCCGGGTGGATTCCGCTCGTGATCGGACTCGGCGCGATCGTGGGACACGTCTTCTCCGTGTTCGTGAAATTCCGCGGGGGAAAGGGCGTCGCCACCGCGGCCGGGGTCGTGCTGGCGCTCGCGCCGGTGGCGCTGCTCGCGAGCGCGGTGGTCTGGCTCGTCGTGCTCCGCCTCACGGGGTTCGTCTCACTCGCCTCGATGACGGGTGCCGTCACCTTCCCGATCGCGGCCTGGCTGATCCAGCCCAATGACCGCTGGGTCGGGTGGTTCGGCGTCGCCGTGGCGGCGTTCATTCTGTTCAACCACCGGAGCAACATCGCGCGCCTGCGCGCGGGGACCGAGTCGCGCTTCGGCCGGCACGGCGCCTCGTGATGCGGATCGGCGTGATCGGAGCGGGGAGCTGGGGCACCACGGTGGCCGATCTCCTCGTGCGCAACGGTCACGACGTGACCATCTGGGCGCGCGAGGCTGACGTCGTCGAGTCCATTCGCACCGCCCACGAGAACACGGTCTTCCTGCCGGGCGTGGCACTCGCGCCGGCGCTCCACGCGGAGGCGACGATCGGGACCGCCGTCGCGGACGCGGAGCTGGTGGTGAGCGCCGCGCCGTCGCACGCGGTCCGGACGGTGGCCGGGGAGATCGCCGCGTCCCTCCACGGACATCGCCCCATCGTGGTGAGCATCTCCAAGGGGCTCGAGGCCGGGACGCACGACCGCATGAGCACGCTGCTCGAGGAGGTCCTGTCCGGGTGCCCGGTGGTGGCGCTCTCGGGGCCGAGCTTCGCCAAGGAAGTGGCCGAGCATCAGCCCACCGCCGTCGTAGCCGCCTCCGACGACATCCCAGCCGCGCACGCGGTCCAGCACGCGTTCTCCAACGCCTATTTCCGCGTCTACAGCAGTGGCGACGTCGTCGGGGTCGAGCTCGGTGGCGCCCTCAAGAACGTCATCGCGATCGCGGCCGGGATCCTCGATGGGCTCGGCCTGGGGTACAACCCTCGCGCCGCCCTGATCACGCGGGGGCTCGCGGAGATCTCGCGCCTCGGTCACGCCCTGGGCGCGGATCCGCTCACCTTTGCGGGGCTCGCCGGAATGGGCGACCTGATCCTCACGGCCACCGGCGCGCTGAGCCGGAATCGGAGCCTGGGGGTCGAGCTCGGGAAGGGACGCTCGCTCGAGGAGATTCTCGCGGGCCGCGTCTCCGTGGCTGAGGGGGTGCGCACCGCGCGCACGGCCGTCGAGCTCGGCGAAGCCCATGGCGTCGAGCTGCCCATCGCGCAGGAGGTCTCGCGCGTATTGTTCGAACAGAAGGATCCGCGCCAGGCCATTCAGGATCTGATGGAGCGCGAGCTGAAAGCGGAGCAATGGCGGTGACCGTCTCCAAGCCCGTCCAGGAGTTCTTCTCGATCGGCGACGTCTGTCAGCTCACCGATCTCAAGCCGCACGTCCTGCGGTACTGGGAGAGTCAGTTCCGATTCCTGAACCCCGCCAAGAACCGCTCGGGCAACCGGGTCTACCAGCGCCGCGAGATCGAGCTGATCATGCTCGTGAAGCATCTGCTCTACACGGAGAAGTACACCATCGAGGGGGCGCGCCAGCGGATCGATCATTACCGGCGCACGGGAGCGCTCAAGTCGGAGGCACGGTTCGCCCTGCAGCACGAGACGATCCAGGAGCTCACCGGCGAGCTGCAGCGGATTCTCGATCTCCTCGACGGCAAACCCGTTGAAGATCCTCGTCAGTAACGACGACGGCATCCTCGCCCGCGGGATCGCGGTGCTGGCGGATGTCTGTCGCGGCCTCGGAGAGGTCACCGTCGTCGCGCCCGATCGCGAGCAGAGCGGCGCGAGCCACTCGCTCACGCTCACGCGGCCGCTCCGCCTCGAGCGGCATCCCGACGGATCCTATCAGGTGGACGGCACCCCGACCGATTGCGTGCTCCTCGCCCTCGGCGGCCTCGTGGCCGGCCGGCCGGATTTCGTGTTCTCCGGCATCAATCACGGCCCGAACATGGGGGAGGACGTCCTCTACTCGGGGACCGTGGCGGCGGCAATGGAGGGACTCTCGCTCGGCATTCCCGGGGTTGCGGTGTCGTTCGCGGGGGGCCGGCTCGATCGGGAATCGCATCTGGAAAGCCAGCGGCCCTGGCTCGAGCGGCTCGTCGGCGGGATCGTGCGGGTCCCCAAGTTCCCGGCCACCACGCTGCTCAACGTCAATCTCCCGCCGATTCCCGGCGACGCCATCAAGGGCATTCGCGTCACCGCCCTGGGCAGTCGCGTCTTCTCGGAATCGCTCACGGAAACGAAGGACCCCTGGGGCCGACGGATGTACTGGATCGGCGGCGGCCATATTTCCTGGTCGGGGGACGAGCGCTCCGACTTCCAGGCGGTGCGCGACGGGTACATTTCCGTGACCCCGCTGCACGTGGACCTGACCAATTACGATCTCCTCGAGGAGGTCGGGCGGTGGGATTTCGGGGAGTGAACGACGGCTACGGTGGGTACCGGGCGCGCCTCGTCGAGGATCTCCGCGCGAAGGGTATTCGAGACCTCGCCGTGCTCCGCGCCTTCGGCGAGGTCCCGCGGCATCTTTTCGTCCCGCAGGCGCTCTGGCGTCAGGCCTACGAGGACACGTCACTCCCGATCGGGAACCGCCAGACGATCTCGCAGCCCTCGACCCAGGCGCACTATCTGGAGGCACTGGCGCTCACCGGCTCCGAGCAGGTGCTCGAGATCGGAACGGGCTCGGGCTATCAGACCGCGCTCCTGTCCATGCTGGCCGAGCACGTCGTCACGATCGAGCGCATCCCGGAGCTCGCCCAGCGTGCGCGGAAGGCGCTTCTGGCCTGCGGCATCCGCGACGTCAACGTGGTCACGGCGGATGGCTCCCTGGGCTGGCGGCCGTCGGCCCCGTACGACGCGATGCTCGTCGCGGCGGCCAGCCCCGGCGTCCCGGCCCCCCTGGTGGATCAGCTCGCCGACGGCGGCCGCCTCGTCATTCCGGTGGTCCGGGAGGGCCGGCAGCTCCTGCTGCGGGTCACGCGCAGCGGTGACCAGACCACCGAGGAGACCCTTGGCGACGCACAGTTCGTCCCCCTGATCGGGCGCCACGGCTTCGAATCCGACCCCTGACCCCCATACTCCGTGCTCCAATCGATCATCAACTGGCTCACCCACACCATCTTCGCGCTCGGCTATCCCGGTATCGCGGTACTGATGG
>DATFMZ010000220.1:0-4259 GCA_035266665.1 Gemmatimonadales bacterium
ACGGGGACGGACCGGATGGTGCCCGACGGCTCGGCACCGTGCCTCGGCAATCCGATCTGCGCACGGCTCGGACTAGGCGCACAAGAGGGCGATCCCGAGTTCTGGGACTTCCACACGCCGTACCAGTACACCGAGTCCCAACTCGAGGCCGCCGTGGCCGAGGCCGCTCGGCTGAACACCAACGTGGGCGTACATTGTCAGGGTGAGCCGGCGGCGCGGTTTGCCGTGGAAGCCGGGGTCGCGTCCATCGATCACGCGACCCAGCTCAGCGACTCGACCATGGCGCTGATGAAGCAGAAGGACATCCCCGCCGTGCCGACGTTCACCGTCTTCAAGTATTTCGCGGACCATGCGGGGAGTCCGGCGGCGGCGGCACGCATCGGCGCGATGCTCAAGTACAAGATCCACGAGTTCAAGCGACAGGTAGCGGCGGGCATTCCGATGGCCGTGGGATCGGACGTGGGTCCGTTCCCGCACGGAACGCAGGCGGAGGAATTCGTGCTCATGGTGCAGTACGGCATGACGCCGTTGGCCGTGCTACAGGCGGACTACTTGAACGATCCGCGCATTCTCACGTGGCAGAACGAGGTGGGGCAGTTGAAGCCCGGGTTCTACGCGGACGTCGTCGCCGTGCCGGGGAATCCGCTCACGGACATCACGGCGGTGCAGCACGTGCAGTTCGTGATGAAAGGCGGCGTGGTGTACAAAGGCGCGGGAGCAGAAATCGGCGGTTAGTGTCCCCGCCTTTCAGCGGACGCCACGCCTGAGCGGTGGATGCGGCTGGATTGCACCAAGCCCGATCGACGCACGCCGGCACCGCGGTAGATCTCCCGCCGATCGGCCGTGCCGCGGCATCGGGCGAAGTCCGGGTCAGGCATCACCGCACGGCCCGATTAAAGGACCACATTCTATATGTGGGATCATAGCGCAACAAAGGTTCGGTCTTCCGAACGGTACTCCTAACATCCTCCTACGGAGACACGGTGCAGCGATCGGCGGCCCCGCGAGATACGAGGCGGCCTGCCTCGTCCAGCGGCCTTCAGGCGCTCCGGCGGCGCCTCGCGCAGGTGCGCCGTGCCGTGGGCGGGCTGCTGCGACGCTCGGGGGGCTCCGGCCGTGATCCCGAAGACGCATCGGCCGCCAAGCTACACGAAGCGCAGGAGGAGCTGCGGCGCGTCAACAGGGAGCTGGAGCAGTCGGAAGCACGGTTCCGCACGATCGTCGAGAACGTCACGGATATCGTATCGATCATCGAGGCCGACCGGACGATCCGCTATGTCAGCCCGTCGGTGGAGGCAGTGCTCGGGTATGGCCCCGACGAGCGGATTGGGCGGCAACCGACCGAGCCGATCCATCCGGCGGATGCCGAGCGCGTCGAGCGGTTTTACAGCGACATCTTTCGCAAGCCCGGAGCCAGCGCGCAGTCCGTGTTCCGCGCGAAGCACAAGGACGGCTCGTGGCGGCATCTCGAGGCGGTGGGGGTCAATCTCCTGAACGATCCCGCCGTGCGCGGCGTCCTCGTCAGCTCCCGCGACATCACGCCGCGGGTCGAGGCGGAGGGCCGGTACCGCTCGCTGTTCGAGCACATGGTCGAGGGCGTGGCCCATTGCCGCATGCTGTATGACCACGACCGGCCGCGCGACTGGATCTACCTCAACGTCAATCGCGCGTTCGCGCGAGTCACGGGACTCAGAGACGTGGTCGGCAAGCGGGCCAGCGAGGTCATTCCCGGCATATGGGAGGCCAATCCCGAGGTCTTCGACATCTGCCATCGCGTCGCGACCACGGGCAAGCCCGCGAGGTTCGAGCACTATTTCCCGGGAATCGAGCGGTGGTTCGCCATCTCGGCCTACTGCCCCGCGTCCGGCGAAGTCGTCATGGTGTCGGACAACATCACCGAGCGCAAGCGCACCGAGGAACGCCTGCGCCGTTCCGAAGCCGAGTATCGCGGCCTGGTCGACCAGGCGCCGCTCGGCATCTATCGCTCCACGCCCGACGCACGCTTCCTCGCCGTGAACCCCGCGCTCGTCGCGATGCTCGGCTATTCCACCTCGCAGGAAGTGCTCGCACTGAGCTTGTCGCGGGACGTGTACGCCGATCCGGAGGTGTGGAGGAGCCTGACGGCGGAAGCGACGGCCGCCGGCTCGACGGTCGCGGAGACGGACTGGAAGCGTCGCGACGGTCGCCCCATCAGGGTCCGCGTGCGGAAGGGCGCGTACCGTACGGCCGGCGGCGACGTCGACTACTTCGAGGCGGTGGTCGAGGACGTCACCGAGCAGCGGCGTCTCGAGCAGCAGTTCCGCCAGGCACAGAAGATGGAAGCGGTCGGCCGGCTCGCGGGCGGGGTGGCGCACGACTTCAACAACCTCCTCACGGCGATCACCGGCTACAGCGACCTGCTGCTGCTCGAGTTGGCCACGGAGGATCCCAAGCGCGGCGAAGTGAGCGAGATCCGCGCGGCCGCGCAGCGAGCCGCCGGCCTCACCCGTCAGCTCCTCGCGTTCAGCCGCCGCCAGGTGCTCCAATCGGTCGTGCTCGATCTCAACGACATCGTTCGCGGGATCGAGAAGATGTTGCGGCGGCTGATCGGCGAGCACATTCGCCTCGACGTCGTGCTGCACGAGCGCCCGGTGATCGTCCGGGCCGATGCGGGGCAGCTGGAGCAAGTGATCGTGAATCTCGTGGTGAACGCGCGCGACGCCATGCCGGACGGCGGCCGCGTCACCATCGAGACCGCGATGGTCGAGCTCGACGAAACGCACGCGCGCGAGTACCGGCACGTCGTCACGCCCGGCCGGTACGTCATGCTCGCCGTGCGCGACACGGGCACGGGCATGGACGCCGACGTCATGGCGCATCTCTTCGAGCCGTTCTTCACCACCAAGGAAGCGGGCAAGGGAACGGGACTCGGCCTCGCCACGGTGTACGGGATCGTGAAGCAGAGCGGCGGCTCGATCTGGCCGTACAGTGAGCTGGGCCGCGGGACCACGTTCAAGATCTATCTTCCGCCCGCGCCCGAGATGGCGGCACCGGCCGCGGGCACCGCAGCCGCCGCACAGCCGGCGGCGGGCCACGGCGAGACGCTGCTGCTCGTCGAGGACGATGCGGGGGTGCGGGCCGTGGCCACGCGCGTGCTCGCCGCGCGGGGCTACACCCTGCTCCGCGCCTCGGACGGCCACGCCGCGCTCGAGCTGGCCCGCTCGCACGACGGGCCGATCGATCTCCTGCTCACCGATCTCGTGATGCCCGGCATGCCGGGGAGCGAGCTGGCGTCCGTGCTTCGGGCCGAGCGGCCCGAGATGCGCGTGCTCTTCATGTCCGGCTACATCAACGACGCCATGGTGCGGCAGGTCGGCCTGGAGCCCGACACGGCGTATCTCCCGAAGCCGTTCAATGCGGACGACCTCACCCGCGAAGTCCGCAACGTGCTCGACGGGACGGGCGCGACCGGGGCGTCCGACACGGAGAACTAGCCAGGGCGCCGCCACGCTCGCACGCCCACCCCATCATCTTCGACGACACGCCTGAGCGGTGGAGGCAGCTGGATTTCACCAGGCCGAAGCGGAACACGCCGACGTTCAGGCAGGTAATCTCCGACGGCATCGGCCCGGGTCGCATTTGCCCGGTCCTGCGTATTCACGACCCAGGAGACTCGACATGATCGGCGAGAAGGTGCAGCACTTCCAGAACAAGCATACGGACCTCGACGCCCTGCGAGGGCGGATCGAGAGCTATCTCAAGAGCGAAGGCTTCGACGTCCAGTCATCGTCCCCCAGCCCACACGGTACGCTGCTCCAGGCGCGCAAAGGCGGCTTCATGGCCAAGGTGATCACGGCCGACCGCGCGCTCAACATTCTCATCGACGGTCGGCCGGATGACTTCACGGTGCGGCTCGGCATCGGGAAGTGGGCGGAGCACCTGGGCGTCATGGCGCTGGAGACCATGTTGCTCTCGGGTCTGTTTCTCTTCATCGACGTGCCCGAGATGCTGTGGACCACGGAGATCGAGAACCAGCTCGCTGCGCAGATCGCGTCGTTCGTGGGGTGAGACACCGACGGCGATCGGCGCAGCGCGAAGGCCACGCGGTCGAGGCAGTAGGACGGAACGAATTGTGGAGGGACGTGCCCACATGGAAATGGCGTACCGAGAGCGGTGGAAGACGGAGATCGCGGCAATGCGGCGCGTGCTCGCCGGTTTGGGGATGACGGAGGAGTGTAAGTGGGGAAAGCCCACCTACGCGGTCGACGGAAAGAACGTCG
>DATFMZ010000221.1:0-2150 GCA_035266665.1 Gemmatimonadales bacterium
CGTCGGTGAGGCCGATCGCGCTCCACGTCTTGCCGGCGTCGGTGGAGCGAAACGCGCCATTCCCCGGGGAAACGTCGCCGCGCGGCGGGCCCTCGCCGGTGCCCACGTAGATGACGTTCGGATCGGACGGTGCCACGGCCACGGCGCCGATCGACCCCGCCATGCGCGTCGAGTCGGTGATCGGCTGCCAGGTGTGGCCGCCGTCCACGGTCTTCCAGACGCCGCCGCCGGTCGCGCCGAAGTAGAACACCAGCGGCTGCTGCACGACGCCGGAGACCGCCGTGACACGGCCGCCGCGATACGGACCGATCATGCGCCATTGGAGCGCGTTGTAGAGCGTGGTGTCGAACACCGTCGCCTGCTGCGCCTCTGCGGGCGCGGGGCGCACGACGGTCGTGACGAGTGGAAGGAGCAACAGACCCAACCACCGACTCGTACGTCGCATGGCCAACCTCGTGGCTGCGGGTGGGAATTCGGGTGGAGAGGTTAGTGCGAGGGACGGGAGGGCGGAAGGGGCGGACGTGGGCGGGCACGGGCGGGCACAGGCGGGCACGGGCGGGCGCGTTCGACGCCATGCCCGCCTGTGCCCGCCTTCGCCAGCCTACTTGAGGACGTCCTTCACCTCTCCCAACGCCCACGTGAGCGCTTCTTCCTCGACCACGAGCGGCGGGGCGAATCGGATGACCTGCTCGTGCGTCTCCTTGGCGAGAATCCCGCGCTCCATGAGCGCCTCACAGAAGGGCCGCGCCTTGCCGCTCGAGTCCTTGATCACGACCCCGATCATGAGCCCCTTGCCGCGCACTTCCTTCACGTGCGGCGACTGCATGGCCCGGAGCTCGCCCATGAACCACTCGCCGAGCCGCTGGGCGCGCTGGGGAAGCTGCTCGTCCAGGAGCACCTTGAGCGCGGCACGGCCGACCGCGGCACCGAGCGGGTTGCCGCCGAACGTCGACCCGTGGTCCCCCGGGGCGAAGACGTCCATCACCTCGCTGCTCGCGAGCACCGCGGAGACGGGATACACCCCGCCGCCGAGCGCCTTGCCCACGATCAGGACATCCGGCTTCACGTCGTCCCACTCCGAGCAGAACATCTTGCCCGTCCGGCCGAGACCGGTCTGGATCTCGTCGGCCACGAGCAGCACGTCGCGATCCGCACAGATCGCCGCCGCCTCGGCGAGATATCCGTCCGGCGGCACGACGACGCCCCCCTCCCCCTGGATCGGCTCCACGAGGAACGCCGCCGTGTTCGGCGTGATCGCTTCCTCGAGCGCGTCGAGATCACCGAAGGGGACGATCGTGAACCCGGGCGTGAGCGGCCCGAAGTCGGCCTTGTAGGACGGCTCCGTGGAGAACGACACGATCGTCGTGGTCCGGCCGTGGAAGTTGTTCGCGCAGACGACGATCCGCGCCTTGTCGGCGGGGATCCCCTTCACGCGATAGCCCCAACGTCGGATCGCCTTGATCGCGGTCTCCACCGCCTCGGCGCCGGTATTCATGGGCAGCGCGCGCTCGTAGCCGGCCAGCTCGCAGAGCTCGCGCAGGAACGGCCCCATCTGATCGTTGTGGAACGCCCGCGAGGTCAGCGTCAGGCGGTCGAGCTGCTCCTTGGCCGCCTGGATGATCGCGGGATGGCGATGCCCCTGATTGACCGCCGAGTAGGCGGCGAGACAGTCGAGGTACTTGTTGCCCTCGATGTCCCAGACCCACGCCCCCTCGCCCTTCGTCAGCACGATGGGGAGCGGGTGGTAGTTGTGCGCGCTATAGCGCTCGACTTCGCTCAGATAATCGATGGCGGTATTCACGGGCCCAAGCGTCCAGGAGTTGGGGATGAATAATAATACGGACGCCTGAATATAGTTGCAGCAGGAAGATTGGGAAGGGGGAGGTTACCGCCCGTCTTTCGCCAACCGGACGCCGCTGAACTGCCACCGCGCGTCCGGCGGGAAGAAGTTCCGGTAGGTCGGCCGGATGTGGGTTACCGGCGTGGCGCACGAGCCGCCGCGCAGCACGAGCTGGCTGCACATGAACTTGGCATTGTATTCGCCAAGCGCCCCCTCCGGCGGGCGGTATCCGGGATACGGCCCGTAGGCGCTCTGCGTCCACTCCCACACATCGCCGAAGATCTGCCGGAGCCCGCTTCCCTGCTCGGCG
>DATFMZ010000222.1:0-6406 GCA_035266665.1 Gemmatimonadales bacterium
GTGAAGTAGTCGCCGTCGTCCTCGAGCCCGACGTCCGCGTCCTGGGAGGCGAAGTATCCGCCCGCCGGATCGGCCATCGTGGTGAGCGTCCAGCGGCTGACGTCTTCCGCCACGCCGTGCCAGGGGGCGTCTGCATCGTCCGGGAACGCTGCGGTGGCGAGCGCGTACGCCCGCAAGAGGCCCGCGTTGTCGTAGAGCATCTTCTCGAAGTGCGGGACCCGCCACCGCGCATCGACGGCGTAGCGGTGGAATCCGCCGCCGAGCTGGTCGTGCATGCCGCCCGCCGCCATCGCGGTGAGCGTGCGCTCGACCAGGTCTCGGGGCCAGGAGAGATCGGTGTCGTGCGCGCGGGCCAGGAGAAACTCGAGTGCCGCGGGGTGCGGGAACTTCGGTTGCGTGCCGAAGCCGCCAGAGGTGAAATCGAAGATGCGGGTGAGGCCGTCCGCGGCGGCCTGGAGCGTCGCCTCCGTCACGGCTCCTGGCACGGCTTCGATCGTGTGCTCGGCGAGATGGGCGCGGATCGCCTCCGCCTGGGCCGCCACCTTCTCCCGCTTCTCGCGGTAGACGCGCGCGAGCTCGGTGAGGAGCGTCGTGAAGCCGGGGCGTCCATAGCGCTGGTCCGGGGGGAAATACGTGCCGCCGTAGAACACGTCGCCGTCTGGCGTCAGGAAGGCGGTGAGCGGCCACCCGCCCTGGCCGGTGAGCGCCTGGACCGCCTGCTGGTAGCGCGCGTCTACGTCCGGGCGCTCATCGCGGTCCACCTTGATGCAGATCCAGTCTTGGCTGAGGAGCGCGGCGACATCTGGATTTTCGTACGATTCCCGATCCATCACGTGGCACCAGTGGCACCAGACGGCGCCGATGTCGAGGAGAATCGGCTTCTCCTCCACCCGGGCGCGCTCGAATGCGGCCGTCCCCCACGCGTACCAATCCACGGGCTGATGCGCGGCGGACTTGAGGTAGGCGGACTGGACGTCTGCGAGGCGGGAGGCCATCGTTCAATCATGGCGCGGCGCGGCGGGCCTGGGAAGGCGTCTCCGCGCCGGTGATCGACCACCATGATTGTTACGAACGTCCTGGTTGCTCTCACGCTCCTTCAGGGAGCGGGGCGCGCGGACACCTTGCCGCCGCGTCTCGCGGAGGCGCGCGATGCCCTGGTGGCCGGCAAGGTCGAGCAGGCCATCTCCCTCGCCAAGGACTACACGCAGCACCATTCTGAAGACGAGCGCGGCTTTCTCGTCCTTGGCGACGCGTACATGAAGCGCGAGGTGACGGGGCGCTATCCCGCCTGGCGCGCGTATTGGCGTGCGGAGCACCTCGCGCCGGACGATCCCGCGGCCCCCTATGGGCAGGCGAGGGCGGGGTGGTTCCTCGGTCCGCCCGACGGCGAGCGATTGGCTCGGGAAGGATTCGAGCGCGTCCTCGCGATCGACCCCGTGTACCGCGACGCGTGGGAGCGCTGGACGCAGCTGTACCGGGACGACAACGGCCGTCGCAACATCATCGCCATTCTCGAGAAGCATCGGGCCATGCCCGAAGCCGCCGGCCGGATCGCGCAAATGGAGCTCGAGCTCGGCGATGACTCCGCCGCGGACTCGGTGCTCACACGAGCCCTCGCGAAGGATTCCACCAATCCCATGCTGCTCGCCCTGGCGGCGCAGCGCGCATTCGACCGAAACGACTCCCTCACGGGGTGGAGGGACTACCAGGCGGCGCTCGCCCATGCGGATCACGACTCGACGGACTTCCTCTGGTACCAGGCGATGCCGATCGCGTCCCCCAACGAGATCCAGGAGTGGAAGGCGGGGATCCCGGCCGACCAGAAGCCGGGATGGTTGGAGAGCTTCTGGGCGCGCCGCAATCCCGACCTCTCAAGCCCGATCAACCACCGTGTTGGTGAACAATTCCAGCGCCTGCGCTACGCCCTGCACAAGTTCGATGCGAACACGCATCCACTCGCTCGCGCGATGCGGAGCAAGGTGTACCGGGACGTCCATCTGTACGTAAGGGTTAGCGAGCTCAGGCGCTACTTCAGCTGCGAATCGACGGAGGAAGCGGACGGCCGGGCCTCGCGGTACGTTGTTCCACCGGGATTCACCATGGACGATGTCGATTCGACGATCACCATCCAGGAGTACGAGCGCATCTCCGGCCGGGGGCCAGAGGGCGTCGCCTATCTGCGGTTTGGTGCGCCGAAGCATATCCTGATGGGCGCCCCGGGATGCTTCGGGCTGCGGGGTCTCATCCGCTGGGTGTATCCGTGGGGCGAGCTGCGGTTCGTTGGCGATCCGATGGGCGGAAACCAAATGGCGCTGCGGCCGCTCAGCGTGGGCCAGGTGGCCGCTGCCCGGCACATGTTGCGTCACGACGCCTCCTCGGTGCCAAACACCCTGGAGTTCGGGGTGTGGACCGCGCAGTTCCGCGACACGGCCGTGGCGGGGCAGACGGATCTCCAGGTCTACGCAACCGCGGACCGGGTCGCGGCGGCGCTCGTCGGCGCCGTCGGCGGGTCACACGGCACCGTGCGGTCACGATCGAGCCACGTCCAGTTGCGCGACCGGCCGGGGCGCTATGCGCTCCTCGTGAACGCCGCGGACATGGATGCCCGCGACGAACTCGTTCGCGGCCGACAGCGGCTGGCCGTGACCGTGCGCGACATGCGGGGCCCCGCGATGAGCGACTTGCTCCTCGGACCGGCGTGGCCCGACAGCGCGACGACGCGGGCGAGCGCGCTCCAGCACGTGATCGTGGATCTCACCTTCACGAGTCGGGACACGATCCGCGCCTACAGCGAGCTGTATGGGCTCGCGACGGAGGGGGCCCGGACGCGCTATCAAGCCACGTACGACGTGCTGAAGACGGCGCACCCCAATGTCGATGCGGCGAAGGCGGACTGGTCGCATGGTGTCGCGTTCACGTTCGTGCGGAACGCAACGCCCACGGCCGACGGGATCGTCCGCGAGGTGCTCGACCTCGGGCCGAGCATGGTGGGGCGGGGGACGTTCTTGTTGCGGCTACGGATCACGGATCTCGTGACCGGGCGGGAGCTCGGTCAGACCACGTCGCAGTTCACGGTCCGGTAGCCACTACCGCCGTGCTCATTTTCCACGCTCTGCTCGTATCGCTCACGCTCTTTCCGGGAGCGGGGCGCGCGGACACCTTGCCGCCGCGTCTCGCGGAGGCGCGCGATGCCCTGGCGGCCGGCAAGGTCGACCAGGCCATCGCACTCGCCAAAGACTACACCCAGCGCCATTCCGACGACGAGCGCGGATTTCTCGTGCTCGGCGACGCCTATCTCCAGCGTTCCGTCACCGGCCGCTATCCGGCGTGGCGTGCCTATCACCGCGCCGCGGATCTCGCGCCGCACGATCCCGCGGCACCCTACGGGCAGGCCATGGCGGGCTGGATCCTGGGCCCGCCTGACGGTGAGCGCCTGGCCCGGGAAGGATTCGAGCGGGTCCTGGCGATCGCGCCGCGCTATCGCGATGCCTGGGCGCGGTGGCGTCAGCTCTTCCGGGATGACGATGGGCGGCGGGAGATCATTGGGGTGCTGTCGCCGCACGCCTTCGATCCGGTGGTACGCGGGTGGGTCGCCCAGATGGAGATCGAGCTGCGTGACTACCCCGCGGCCGATTCGGTGCTTGCGCTGGGCCTGGCCCAGGATTCGACGAGCCCGGTGCTCTGGGCCGTCCGGGCGCAGAGCGCGTTCGAGCAGCACGACTCAGTGCAGGGGGCCTACGACTACCGGCGGGCGCTCATGCACGCCGACCGGGACTCGACGGACTTTCTCTGGCGCCAGGTGATGCCCACCGCAACACCGGCCGAAATCGCCTCATGGAAGGCCGGCGTGCCCCCGTCGGAGAAGCCGGGATGGCTGGAGAGCTTCTGGGCGCGGCGCAATCCGGATCTCTTTCAGAATGTGAATGTCCGGATCGCGGAGCACTTCGTTCGGCTCCGCCACGTGCAGCAGCAGTTTCCCCTCGATCATCCGCTCTCCCGCGAGGTGCGCAGTGCCACATACCGGCGAGTACACGATGGCGTCCCGGATGCCGCGGCGCTGAAACGATATATCCGGTGCGAAGCGACGGACGCCGCCGGCGTCCGCTCCGCAGAGGCCGATGCGACGGTCGACGTTCTGAGTCCGGGCGACACGATGTACATCGCGCCGCCGGGACTCGACCCGAATGACGCCGACTCGAACGTCGTGGTGCAGGATTACGAGCGCCGCGCCAATATCACGGCGCAGGGCGTGGCCTACCTCCGGTTTGGCAGGCCGAGCCGCATCCTGGTCGGCGCAACCAACACAGCGGATACGGCCTGCACCAAGATTCTCGGCGATTTGGTTCGCTGGATTTATCCCTGGGGGGAGCTGCGGTTTGCGTCCCGTGCGCTATACGGTGATCTCCTGACGAACGATCTCGCGCTCCGGCCGATGAATGGCCGGCAGTTCGGTGCGGTGAAGTACTTGCTGGACAAGGACATGTCCTCCGTTCACGAGCGTCTGCAGTTCGGCCTCTGGACGACACAGTTCCGGGATACGGCATCGTCCAGCGCGACGGACGTGATCGTGGTGTCGACGCGCGGCAGCCTCGCCGCGACCCTGGTGGGAGCGCTCGGCGGTGCACGCGGCGTGATGCAGTCCAGATCCGGGCAGGTGACGCTGCGGGACCAGCCGGGCGAGTATCAGCTCGTCGCGAATGCGGAAGCGGCGGCGGGCATCCACGGGGAGCGGATCCTCGGGCGGCAAGAGCAAACGATCCAGGTGCGGGATTTCAGCGAGCCGTCGGTGAGTGGCGTGGTGCTCGCGCGTGCCTGGGAGGATACGGCGCCCTCGCGCGCGGCCATCCTCGCGCACGTGCCGCGCGACCTCGGCTTCGGGGTCGGCGACACGGTCCGTGCGTACACCGAGCTCTACGGACTCGACGTGGAACATGGCGCCGCGCAGTACGCGGTCACGTACGACGTGCTGCGGTCCAACACACCGACCGTCGATGCCGCCAAAGCGGAATGGGACGGTGCCACCGAGCTCGGGTTCACGCGCAGCGTCACGGTTCCCGCGGACGGCATCGTCCGCGAGACCTTGGACATCGACCCGCGCCTGGTGAAGCCCGGCCGCTATCTCCTGCGCGTTCACGTTCGTGATGTGATCGGTGGGCGTTCGCTGGGGTACGCGACCACCAGCTTCACGGTGCGGTAGCGGCTAGCGCCGCTTCGCCCTCCCACTCGCAACGCGCTTGGCCGCGCGCTTCACCGGCCTCCCGGCGGCGGGTGTTGCCTGGGTGGGGAACGGGCAGAGATCGTTCACCGGACAGATCTCGCACTTGGGCTGGCGCGCCTGACAGATGGCGCGTCCGTGATGGATGAGGAGGTGCGAGAATATCGTCCAGTCCTCGCGCGGGACGATCTGCATGAGGTCACGCTCGATCTTGACCGGATCCTTCTGTTTGGTGAGGCCGAGGCGCCCCGCGATGCGCGACACATGCGTGTCCACCACGATTCCCTCATCGATCCCGAAGGCGTTCCCGAGCACGACGTTCGCGGTCTTCCGGCCGACACCGGGGAGTGCCACCAGCTCGTCCATGGTGTTCGGCACCTTCCCGCCATGCTTTTCGACGAGCGCGTGCGCCATGCCGAGAATCGACTTGGCCTTGTTCCGGAAGAAGCCGGTGGACCTGATCGCGTCTTCCAGCTCCTCCGGCTTCGCGTTCGCATAGTCCTCCGCGGTGCGGTAGCGCGTGAAGAGGTCCTTGGTCACCAAGTTCACGCGCTCGTCCGTGCACTGTGCCGAGAGGATCGTCGCGACGAGCAGTTGCAGGGGATCCTGGTGATCGAGCGAGCATTTGGCTTCGGGATATTGCTTCTTCAGGGCCCGGATGATGGGCACGATGCGTTCCGCCGCCGGTTTCACCGTGTGCCGCGCCTCCGCTTCACGAAATCGAGAAATCCCTCGAGTCCGCGGGCGTTCAACAGCTGATCCCGCGTGAGCCAACCCTTCCGCGCGATGCCGATGCCAATTTCCATGTTGGTCATCCCGCCGACGTTGTGCGCGTCGGCGCCGAGTGAGATCGTCACGCCCATCGCCGTCGCCTCCCGCACCATCCGCCAATCGAGATCGAGTCGCTGCGGGTCCGCGTTGATCTCGATCGCGATGCCGCGTTCGGCCGCAGCCCGGAAGACCAGCTCCAGATCGAGTGGATAAGGGTCGCGCGACAACAGCAGCCGACCCGTCGGATGGCCGAGAATCGTCATCGTCGGATCGTCCATCGCCTTGAGCACACGCGCGGTCATCGTCTTCTCGTCGAGCCCGAAGCGCGAGTGAATGGACGCGATCACGAAATCGAACGACGCGCGGATCTCCGGCGTGTAATCGAGTGAACCGTCCTGGAGAATGTCGGCCTCGACGCCC
>DATFMZ010000223.1:0-7318 GCA_035266665.1 Gemmatimonadales bacterium
TTCTGGGACATCCACAACGATTTCTTCGAGGAGATCGCCAAGCTCCGGGCCGCGCGGCGCATCTGGGCGCGCCACATGCGGGAACGCTACGGGGCCAAGGACCCCCGGTCGCTCGTCATGCGGTTCCACTCGCAGACGGCCGGCGTCTCGCTTACGGCGCAGCAGCCGATGAACAACATCGTCCGCGTCGCCTATCAGGCGATGGCGGCGGTGCTGGGCGGGACGCAATCGCTGCACACCAATTCCCTCGACGAGACGCTCGCGCTCCCCACCGAGCAATCGGTCGAGATCGCGCTCCGGACGCAGCAGATCCTGGCGTACGAAACGGGTGTGCCGAACGTAATTGATCCGCTCGGCGGTTCGTACTTCGTCGAAGCGTTGACCGACCGCATGGAGTGCGAGGCCGAGGATCTCTTCCGGGAGATTGAGAAGATCGGCGGCGTGGTGCGGGGGATCGAGCTCGGCTGGTTCCAGCGCCAGATCGCCCAGAGCGCGATGCGGTTCCAGCACGAGGTCGAGCAGCGCCGCCGGCTCATCGTCGGCGTGAACGAATTCGTCGACGAGGACGATCACGAGGTCGAGATCCTGCGCGTCACCGAGGAGGCCGACGCGACGCAACGCCGCCGGCTCGCGGAGTTGCGCGCCCGCCGCGACGACGACGCCGTCGACCGGGCGCTCGGGGAGCTCCACGGCGCGGCCGAGCGCGACGAGAACGTGATTCCCGCGATGCTCGACTGTGCGCGCGCGTACTGCACACTCTATGAAATCCGGCACGCCCTCGAGGAGGTCTACGGTGCCTACCGCGAGCCGATCTTCTTCTAGCAGGACCCGCCCGACGGCGGCGGAACGCACCGACGGCCGCGGCGCGATGCGCGGGGTCCACTCGCTCGTCGAACGACTCGGCGGGATGGAGCCGCAGGACGCGTGGGTCGTCTCGTGCTATCTCAAGCTCGAGCCGCGCGACCGAACCCGCGGCAAGTATCTGATCAAGCTCAAGAACCGCATGCGCGAGCGGCTGAACGCGCTCCCCGAGGACGTGACGCGCGAGGAGCGGATGCGCATCGAGCGTGATCTCGAGCGCACCCGGGAGTTCCTGGCACAGCCGAGCAATCTCCCGCCGGGACAGGGAATCGCGATCTTCGCCTCCGAGGCGCAGGATCTCTTCGAGGCCATTCCCCTCCCGCGCGTCTTCCGCTCGCGCCTCGCCATCGCCCGCACGCCGCTCGTCCGCGAGCTGGCGGCGCTCGACGACGAGTACGGGCTGGTGCTCTGTGCGGTGTGCGATCGCACGAGTGCGCGGATCTTCGCGGTGACGGCGTTCGAGGCACGGGAAATCGAGGATCTCGTCGATACCCCGGCGTCGCGAGCGGGGAAGTTTCACGGGACGCGGTCCTTCGGTTCGCAGGGACGCGGGCTCACCGCACCCGGCGAGCACAATTACCATCAGCGGATTCGCGAGGAGAAGCAGCGGCATTTCGCGGCCGTCGCGGAGCGCCTCTTCGAGCTCGCGCGCGGCGAGCCCGTACAGGGTGTCGTCGTCGCGGGCGTCGGCGCCGACGCGGGGGCGGTGATTCCCCACATCCATCCGTATCTCGCCGACCGCGTCCTCGGGACGGCGCGCCTCAATCCCAAGAGCGCCTCGGCGTCGGCCGTGATGGACGCGGTGCTCGAGGTCCGGCGTGCCCGCGAGCGCGAGTGGGAGGCGGAGCACGTACGACGGCTCGCCGACACGGTGGGAACGGGATGGGCCGTGAACGGGATCGCGGCGGCACTCGACGCGCTGGCGCACGGCCAGGTCCGCACCCTGCTCGTGCGGCCCGACGCGACGAGTGCGGGATTCCGATGCGATGGGGACGGCCGACTCGCCGTGACGGAGGAGGGCTGCGCCGGAACCACGGCCGAACCCGTCCCCGACGTTATCGACGACGCCATCGAGGAGGCGCTCCATCAGGGCTGCCACGTGGACGTCGTGGAAGACGCCGACGCGCGGACGGCAGTCGATGGTTTGGCCGCGTTGCTGCGCTTCACACGGGGCTGAGACGGCTTGTTTCCCCTCGGGCGGGACGGTAGCTTGCGCGCACCATGCCTCAAGCGAACATGACCGCGGGTAAGCCCGCGAAGGGGCGCACCCGCCCGGTGCGCGTCCTGGTCGCGAAGCCGGGGCTCGATGGACACGACCGCGGGGCCAAGGTCGTGGCCGCGACCCTGCGCGATGCCGGCATGGAGGTCATCTACACCGGCCTCCACCAGACCCCCGAGATGATCGCCCAGGCCGCCGTCCAGGAAGACGTGGACGTCGTCGGCCTGTCCATCCTGTCGGGCGCGCACATGACGCTCTTCCCGCGCGTGAAACGGCTCCTCACCGACGCCGGCCGGGAGGACATTCTCCTCATCGGCGGCGGCATCATCCCGCAGGAAGACGTCGCGTCCCTCGAGGCGCAGGGCATCGCCAAGCTCTTCGGACCGGGCACGCCCACCGCCGAGATCGTCGACTACATCAACGCCTGGTCCGCCGACCGTCCCTCGTGACCGCGGGCGGTGAAGCGCCCCCCATCCGGAGCCGGCTCCGCGAGCTGACCGCGGCATACCGGGAGCTCGCGCTCAAGCTCGAGCAGGGCGGCGGCCCCGCGAAAGCGCAGAAACAGCACGACCAGGGCAAGCTCACCGCGCGCGAGCGGTTGGGGCGGCTGCTCGATCCCGAGGCACCGTGGCTCGAGATCGGGCTCCTCGTGGCATACGACCAGTACGACGGCCAGGCGCCGGCGGCGGGCGTCGTCACCGGGCTCGGCGTCGTGGAGGGACGCCCGGTCGTGGTGGTCGCGAACGACGCGACCGTCAAGGCGGGCTCGTGGTGGCCGGAGACGATCAAGAAGATCCTCCGCGCCCAGGAGGTCGCGATGCGGCAACGCATCCCGATCATCTACCTCGTGGATTCCGCCGGCGTGAACCTCCCCTATCAGGGCGGCGTCTTCCCGGGCCAGTACGGGGCCTCCCGCATCTTCTACTACAACTCGATCATGCGGCGCTACCTCCGCGTGCCGCAGATCAGCGCGGTCATGGGCCCGTGCGTCGCCGGCGGCGCATATCTCCCCGCGCTGTCCGACGTGATCTTCATGGTGGAAGGCACGTCGTTCATGGGGCTCGGCGGTCCGAATCTCGTGAAAGGCGCAACCGGACAGACCGTGGACGCCGAAACCCTTGGCGGAGCGGTCACGCACACGTCGGTGAGCGCCGTCGCGCACTATCGTGCGGCGGACGACGCCGCCTGCCTCGAGCGCATACGCGAGTACGTGAAGGCGCTCCCCGGCGCCGGCCCCTTGCCCGCTCCCGGGGGTTCGCCTGCCGGCCAGGCGCCCGCGCGCCTCTACGAGATCCTGCCGCACGATCACCGCATGGCGTACGACATGCGCGACGTGCTCGCCTGCCTGCTCGACGGCGGCGCGCTGGAGGAGTTCCAGCCCGATGTGGGCCGCGAGATGATCTGCGGGCATGCGGCAATCGAGGGACACCGCGTCGCGCTCATCGCCAATCAGCGCGGCATCGTGAAAGGGCGTCCCAACGAGCGGCCGCACTTCGGCGGCATCGTGTATACGGAGAGCGCGGAGAAGGTGGCGTACTTCATCGAGAACGCCGATCGCGAAGGCTTCCCGCTGCTGTTCGTGCAGGACGTGAGCGGATTCATGGTCGGGCCCGATGCCGAGCACAGCGGCATCATCCGGGCCGGCGCCCGGTTCGTCGAAGCGATGGCAACCGCCACGGTGCCGAAGATCGTGCTCACCGTCAATCACGCATCCGGCGCCGGCTACTATGCGATGGCCGGCCAGGGATTCGACCCCGATCTGATCCTCACCTGGCCCACCGGCCGGATGGCGGTGATGGAAGGGGACTCCGCCGTGCAGGCGATCTACGGCGCGAAAGCCGGTGATGCAGAGCTCGCCGGCGACGTCGAGCGCATTCGGGCCGACTACGAGGTGCAGCTCGACGCGAGGTACGCCGGCGCGCGCGGGTACGTGGACGCGATCGTGGCGCCGGAAGACACGCGCCGCCTGCTCGGGTTCGCGCTCGGCATCAGCACACGGTACCCCGGTCCCCACCTTGGCGCCTTCGTGCTTCCTCCACTCGATCCCCATACCGCATGAGTCGATTCCGACACTTCGCAGCCCCCGCCGTCGTGGGCGGCCTCGTCACGCTGGGCGCCTGCGCCCATCCGGGCGGATCCGCGTCCGTTCCCGCGCCGTCCGATACCTCGTCCGCGAGCGTGAGCACGACGGTGCCCGCCGATGCCACCGCCGCGGGATCGACGGGGGCCAAGCGGGAGCCGTATCTCCCGCCGCAGCTCGCCATGCTCGTCGGGCTGATGCCGCTCCACGCAACCGGCGCCGACGCGTTCCGCGCCAGCGATCCGACGCACGACGGCCGTGGCGTGCTGATCGGCATCCTCGATAGCGGTATCGATCCGGGCGTTCCCGGCCTCAAAACCACCACCACGGGCGAGCCGAAGTTGATCGAGCTCCGCGATTTCTCAGGCGAGGGCGCGATCCCGCTCTCGCAGGTGGAGCCGACGGCGGACGGTCACATCACGGTGCAGGGCATCACCCTCTCCGGATTCGGGAGGATCGCGCGGCTCGCGTCGCCGCCCTATTACGGCGGCGTGTTGCGCGAGCGTCCGCTCGGGAACCCGCCCGCCGGAGACGTGAACGGGGACGGTGACGCCGATGACGTCTTCCCGATCATCGTGGGCAAGGCGAGCGACGGCTGGTTTCTCGTGACCGATACCGACGGCGATAGCTCGCTCGCGAATTCCGTCCCGATTCACGACTACGGGGTCGCACGCGAGACCTTCCACTACGGCACCGGTCCGCTCACGATCGCGGCGAATCTCTCCGACTCGGCCGGGCGTCCGCTTCTCGACCTGGTCTTCGACAACTCGGGGCATGGCACGCACGTGAGCGGCATCGCCGCCGGCCACAACATGTTCGGCGTCCAGGGATTCGACGGCGTCGCGCCCGGCGCCCAGGTCATGGGTCTCAAGATCGCCAACGACGTGCGGGGTGGGATCTCCGTCGGCGGCTCGATGATCCGCGCCATGAACTACGCCGCCGAGTTCGCCGCGCGGCGGGGGATGCCGCTCGTCCTCAACATGAGCTTCGGGGTCGGGAACGAGCGTGAAGGCACGGCGACCATCGATTCCGCCGTCGACGCGTTCGAGACCGCCCACCCGGACGTCGTCTTCGTGATCAGCGCCGGCAACGACGGCCCGGGGCTCTCGACCGTCGGATTTCCCGGCTCGGCGGATTTCGCGCTCACCGCCTGCGCGCTCTTTCCGGGCGCGTTCGCCCGGCCGCCTCAACCAGGTGAGCCACCCGCCCCGGATGTCGTGGGATGGTGGAGCAGCCGCGGCGGGGAAGTCCAGAAGCCGGATCTCTGCACGCCGGGGGTGGCGTTCTCGAACGTGCCTCCGTGGGATACGGGAGAAGAGGTCGAGGGCGGGACGTCCATGGCCGCCCCGCAGCTCGCCGGTGCGGCGGCGCTCCTCGAATCGGCCCTGGTGGAGCGCGGCCGGAAGGCGCGCGGCGTGGACATCAAGCGTGCCCTGATGGCGACGGCCGCGCCGGTGCCCGGTTCGACGGTCCTCGACGTCGGCACGGGAGTGCCGAACATCCCGGCCGCGTACACCTGGCTGCTGGCGGATCATCAGGCGGGCCGCTACCTGATCCGCGCGCTGCCGGACGGTGGCAACAGCTCCGATGCGGACGCGGCGTATCGCCGCGACGGACTCGCGTCGCGCGCCGATACGCTCCAGCGCTTCGCCGTCACGCCCTTTGGAGGGCAATCGGCGGCGCGGGTGCTGCTCCGGCCCGACGTCTCGTGGCTGGGCACGCCGAGGACGCTCGACTTCCACGGAGTGCCCGATACCGTGACGCTCACCTACGACGCCGGCAAACTGCGCACGCCCGGCGTGTACGTCGGGACGGTCTGGGCGCGCTCCGCCACCGACACCCTCGCCGGCGCGGAATTCGGCCTCACGAACACGATCATCGTCCCCGAGCCGCTCGACCGAGCGTTCGCCGAGAGGCATCGTCTCGGACCCGGCGCGGTGGCGCGGTACTTCTTTGCCGTGCCCGCCGATGCCGGAGGGTTCACCGTCGGGCTCGGCACCACGAACGACGACGCCGCAACCCTCTATCTCTTCGAGCCGAACGGCCAGCCGGCGCGCACGACCACGAGCATCGCGGTGGGTGGGGACAACGACCCCGCGTCGGGCGAGATCGCCGTCGGCTCGGAAGACATCGTTCCGGGCGTCTACGAAGCGGATGTCGTGGCGCCCCCGTTGCACGCCGCCACCTATGATCTCTCGGCCTCAATTCCGGTCGTGCGGCTCGCCGGAACACCGGGCGGCTTCGTGGCGACCACCGCTTCGCGCACGCCGCTCAGCGCCGTGGTGCGGGCGACGCTCACCGGCGCCGAGCGCGAGGTACACGTTACCGGGGTGGGTTCACATGCCGTGCGCATTCCCGCCGACGCACCCGCCTGGGCCAACGAAGCCGAGATCGACGTGCAGCTCTCGCCCACCCAGTGGCCGCATTTCACCGACTTCGGCGTGAGCATCTTCGATGCCGACGGACGGCTGGTAGGCGATTCCCCAATGAATTACGCTTTCGGTCGCACGCACATCTCGCTCGATTCGCTGCACACACGCGCCGTCGCCGTGGAGCTCTTCCCCGCGTTCGCGCTGCCGGGCTCGGAGGAGGCGTGGGCGGGGCAGGTCACGATCCGATTCCTCGCCGACTCGGCGCGTCCGGCAATGGTCAACGGCGCCGACAGCGCGGTCGTGCGGATCGTGGCGCCCGATACCACGCGGTTCACCGTGACACCGCCCGAATCCGTGTACGCCGGCCCCGCCGGCTACCGGCCCGTCGTCGACGTCACGGCCCGCGACACCTCGGGCGCGAGCGCCCACCTGCGTGCGGCCCTCGGAGGACGGCAGTGACGCCACCGATACGTATCGCCTCGGGCCAGGGGTTCTGGGGTGACTGGCTGGATGCCCCCGCGCGCCAGGTGCGCGGCGGTCCGATCGACTTCCTGATGATGGACTATCTGGCCGAAGTCACGATGTCCATCCTGCAGAAGCAGCGCTCGCGCGATCCCACGCTCGGTTATGCGAGGGATTTCGTGCCGCTCATGGACGATCTCCTCCCCGATCTCGTCGGCAAGGGCATCCGGGTGACCTCCAACGCCGGCGGCGTGAACCCGAGCGCGTGTGCGGAGGCGGTGCTGCACGCCGCACGTGCCCGCGGGCTCACGGGGAAGGTGAAGG
>DATFMZ010000224.1:0-2025 GCA_035266665.1 Gemmatimonadales bacterium
GTCTCCGCGTGGCCCACGCCACGCCAACGGGCCGAGTGACATCAGTCACTCGGCCCGTTTTGCATCCCCCTCGGCTTCAGCCGACGAACGGGCCGAGCCCGCGCTTCAGCGCGGGGACGACATGGGGTACACCGGCCGCGCCGCGCGCGCCCCTCTTCCCATCCTCCACCTCACGACGCATCGTAGCCGCATGACGTCGCCCGATCCCGACCGTCCGAAGTCCCAGTGGCGCTGGTACGCGCTCATCGCCGTCCTGACCTGCATCGGATGGTACCTCGCGCAACGGCTGGCGAACACGGCGGTCGCCGTGGATCCGGGAGACGCAACCGCCGCCATGCCCGCGGGCGTGCCCAAACCGGCCGGCACCATCGGACTGGTGCTCCCACCCGGCCCACCACCAAGCGGTTCGGACTGGGCGAGCCTTGCGGCCGGCGTGCAGCGCGAGACCGGCAACTACCTCCCGGCCCTCCACGTCACCAACATCACGGACGCCAACTTCTCGCAGGGCCTCGCACTCTACCTGCAACACAAGGCGGGGGCAGCCAAGGTCTTTCTGGAGATGGCCCTCCAGCGCGACAGCGGGAGTTATCTCGCGCTCACCCTCCTCGGGTACGCGGACGTGGCCATGAAGGACGACAGCGCGGCGCGCGCGCTCGCGGCCACGCTCGCTGCCCGCGCACCCCGAGACTGGAAGATGCAGGACGCCGCCGCCTCGATCGCCCTCGACGCCGGCGCCTTCGACGCGGCGGACCGCTACGCCAAGAACGCGGTATCGCTCGATCCGAACGCCGCACCGGCGTGGGCCATCGCCGCACACGCCGCCTTCAGCCAAGATCGACTTCAGGAAGCCGACAACGACTACTCGCGGGCGGCGGTGATCGCCTCATGGTACTTCGCCTACAATCCGCTCGAAGCCCGGATCCGCGCCGAGGTGCGGAACCTCTTGAGGGGGTGAGCACGACACCACCCCCACCACGCCAACGGGCCGAGTGACATCAGTCGCTCGGCCCGTTCGAGTTTGCGTCGCGACAGGTCTGCTACACCGTCTCGAATTCCATCCGGTCGGCCCGCGTCACGCGGCGTGAGGCATCGAGGATCTCGATCGCCACCAGATCGCCCGCCGCATCGAAGTCGAGAATGATCCCGGGACGGGCCTCATCTGCCCCTGCCCCTTTGCCTCTGACACGAAATCCTCGACATCGCGCGGAGCGGAAGGGGTCCCGTTCGCGCGGCGGAACCTCGGCTCACGTGGCAACGGCTCGGTACGCGCGGAGCATGTGGGGCGCGCTATCGTCTCCCATGCCACGACCTTCATCCGCTCTCAGCCCGGACGACGTCGCTCACACGATCCACGTCATCCGGGGAACCCACGTTATGCTGGACGCCGACCTTGCGCGCTTGTACGGGGTGCCAACGCGGCGCCTGAATGAACAGGTCAAGCGCAATCGCGACCGTTTCCCGCCGGACTTCATGTTCCGCCTCACGCGCGACGAGTTCCACGACTTGAAGTCGCAAATTGCGACCTCAAGTTCCGCCTGGGGTGGCCGTCGTGCACTGCCGAACGCCTTCACCGAGCATGGGGCCGTCATGCTGGCGAGCGTCTTGAAGAGCCCTACCGCGGTGCACACGAGCGTTCTGGTCGTCCGCGCATTCATCAAGCTCCGCCGACTCCTCAGAGCCCACGCCGAACTGGCGCGCAAGCTCGACGTGCTCGAAAGCAAGTACGACGCGCAATTCCGCGTCGTGTTCGCCGCCATTCGCGAGCTGATGGAGTCGCCTGAGGATCATCCAGAGCGGAAGCAGATCGGATTTCGTTCGTTGGGTCTCCCACGGTGATCGAGCCCACGCGGAAGGCAGGCAACCCTCCACCCGCCCGTTCACGGGCAGTACGCGGCCGAGTAGCCGCTTGAGCGGCGTCCTATACCAACTCGACCGCGACGCGCTGACCCTACACGCGGACTTTCGGTACGCTCCGAGACCTCCGCCAACGGCATCTTGTGCCCGCGGCGCGGCAGCGCCTGTCGG
>DATFMZ010000225.1:0-4563 GCA_035266665.1 Gemmatimonadales bacterium
GGCGCGCCGGCCGAGTCGGCGAAGCCGATCGGTGACGCCACGACCCGGCTGATCTTCGCGATGCTCAACGAGGCGGCACGCGCGCTCGACGAAGGCGTCGTCCGCTCGGCACGCGACGGAGATATCGCGGCGGTCTTCGGCATCGGGTTCCCGCCCTTCCGCGGCGGCCCGCTCCGCCTGCTCGATGCGATCGGTGCCGCGGAAGCGGTCGCGACGCTCGAGCAGTTGACCCGCGACGTCGGTCCCCGCTTCACCCCCGCGCCGGTCCTCGTACAGATGGCGAAGGACAACCGTCGCTTCCACACTTCCACCTGACCCTCAAGCGAATCCCATGCTACGCAGCGCATTCCTGTGGCTGAGCGAACGCCGCGGCGTGTTCAACTTCGTGAAGCGCAACGGGCTGGCCCGGCGTTTCGCCTCCCGGTTCGTGGCCGGCGAAACCCTGGATACCGCGATCGCGGCGGCCCGCGATCTCAATCAGCGCGACATCACGGTCACGCTCGATCTGCTCGGCGAAAGCGTGACGAGTCGGGAAGAGGCGCGTGAGGCATCGAATCAGGCCGTCGAGATCCTGAATCGCATTCATGCCTCCGGCGTTCGCGGCAACGTGTCGGTGAAGCTCACGCAGATGGGGCTCGACATCGATCGCACGGTCGCCCTCGAGAACATGACGCGGATCCTGGACCGGGCCCGCGAGCTGCAGTCGTTCGCCCGCATCGACATGGAGGCGTCGGCGTACGTCGAGCCCACCCTCGATCTCTTCCGGAATGGACTCCATGAGCGTTTCGGGGATACGACGGGCGTGGTCATTCAGTCCATGCTGCGACGCTCGGCGGACGACGTCGCCGACCTCATCGCGCGGCACGCCCGCGTGCGATTGGTGAAGGGCGCGTACTCGGAGCCGGCGTCCATCGCGTTTCCGGATAAGCGCGACGTCGATCGGAGCTTTGCGACGCTCGCCGAGCGCCTCCTCGCCGAAGGCAACTACCCGGCGATCGCGACGCACGACGAACGGCTGATCCGTCACGTGACCGAGTTCGTCGCGCACGAGGGCATCGCCAATTCGCGTTTCGAGTTCCAGATGCTCTACGGCGTGCGACGGGATCTGCAGGACCGGCTCCGCCGCGAGGGCTACAACGTGCGCGTCTACGTGCCGTTCGGCACCCAGTGGTATCCGTATCTGATGCGCCGGCTCGGGGAACGGCCGGCGAACGTCGCCTTCATCGTCGGCAATCTGTTGAAGGAGACCGTCTCGCGACGCTGATGGACGACGCGACCCTCGCCGGGTATCTGAAGCGCCACGATCGAGCGCCTGCCTTCGAAGGTTCGGACGGGCGCGCCTACTCCGTGGCCGTGTTCTCGGACGCCGTGCCGGAGGAAGGCGGATACGGTGCGGCGTTGCTGTTTGTTCGCTGGTCGCCGCCGGGGAACGCGCCGGACGGTCACGTGGAGACGGACTATCTCGCCTTCGCGCCCACCGCCGCCGCCGCCGAAGCCGCCCTCGGTGAGCTGTCACTCCACGACGTCAAGGCGGCACTCGACCACGCCATCGAGCGGGCGCGGGAGATTCCCGACTGGTGACGCGGGTCGAAGGGGTGGTCGTGGCGCGCGCGGGTGGAGCGTACCGCGTGCGGACCGACGCGGGAGTGCGCGACTCCACCTTGCGCGGCCGGATGAAACAGGAAGACGCCGATCGCGTGCTCGTGGGCGATCGCGTGACACTCCAGCTCCACGACGACGGCGCGATCACGATCGAAGACGTGCTCCCACGCCGATCGGTGCTCCGGCGTCGCAACCCCGGCGGCCGCGGCCGCGGCGTACGCCACGTGGCGGCAAACATCGATCAACTCGTCGTGGTCGGTGCGGCACGCGATCCCGTCTGGGACCCCCAACTGATCGATCGGTTCACGGCCGTCGCGGAAGCGAACGGGCTCCCCGTCGCCGTCGTCATCAACAAGTCCGATCTCGATCCCGACGCCGGGAGCATGGGGACCCCGTACCGCGCGGCCGGCTACCCTGTCCTCGTCACCAGCGCGAAGACCGGCGAGGGGCTCGATGCGCTCCAACGTCAACTCGAAGGCCACGTGACGGTCTTCACCGGCCCCACCGGCGTCGGGAAGTCGAGCCTGCTGAACGCGCTTGTTCCGGGGCTCACGTTGCGCACCGGAGCCGTGAGCCGGCGTGCCCGGGCCGGGCGCCACACGACGGTATCAGCCGAAATGCATCCCTTCGGGGAGGACGGATATGTCGTTGACACGCCGGGACTTCGCGACATCGGCCTCTGGGGGCTCGAGCCGCTCGAGGTAGGGCAGGCGTTCCCGGAGTTCCAGCGGGTCCGGGGCCACTGCCGTTTTGACAACTGTCGGCACGTGGCGGAGCCGGGATGCGCGGTGGTGGAGGCCGCGGTGGCTGGAGAGATCGCTGCCAGCCGGCTCGAGTCGTATCGCCGCCTCCTGGCTGAGGCGGAACGGGCGGCCCGCCCCTGGGCCTAGCGCGTCAGCCGATCCGGCAGCCGTTGGGTGCCGTCTCGTCGGGCCGGAGCAGTATCACGTCGTCCGCCGCGGGCATGCCGCCGAGAACGAGGACCTCGGAGGTGTAGTCCGCCACCCGGCGCGGCGGAAAGTTCACCACTGCAACGATCTGACGCCCCACGAGCTGCTCCGGCACATAGCGTTTGGTGAGCTGGGCGCTCGACTGCTTGATGCCGAGCGGGCCGAAGTCGATCTTGAGCTGCATCGAGGGCTTACGGGCCGTGGGGTGCGGCTGCGCCTCGAGCACCGTCCCGATCCGAATGTCGAATTCGAGAAACTCCTGAAAGGTCGCCATGGCCGAGCCGCCACTCCTTCCCCTGGTCGAGCCGTTTTCCGGTGAACGTTTCGCCGCGTCCGCCGCACTGAGCGCGCGGATCGCGCCGCCCTATGACGTGATCGCTGGTGCGACCCGTGAGGAGCTCGTCGCGCGCGACCCATACAACATCGTACAGTTGATTCTCCCGGTCGGGAACACGGACCGCTACGCGAAGGCCGCGAAGACCCTGGCCACATGGCGGAGCAAGGAGATTCTGGTGCGCGACCCCGAGCCGGCGGTGTACGTCGTCCAGCAGGAATTCCCGCTTCCGGACGAGACGCTGCGCGTGCGGACGGGGGTGATCGGTGCGCTGCTCGCCGAACCGTACGCCTGCGGACGGGTGAAGCCGCACGAGCACACCCACGCGGAGCCCAAGGCCGATCGGTTGGCCCTCACCCGCGCGCTCCATGCCACCTTCGAGGCCATCTTCCTCCTCGCGCGCGACGGGCACGGCCATCTCCGGCGGCGCCTCGACGGCGTGACGCGGCACAAGCCGCATGCCGTCGCCGATCTCGATGGCGTCACGGTCGGCCTCTGGCGGGTCGGGGGTGTCCAGGGGCGCGAGATCGCGCGTGCGGCGTCTGAAGGGTCGCTCTACATCGCCGACGGGCATCACCGCTTCGAGACGGCGATCGCGTACCATGCGGAGAACCCGTCGGCGGACCGACTGCCGGCCCTCATCGTCCCCGCGGATGATCCGGGGATCGTGGCGCTGCCCACGCATCGCGTGATTCGGGGGAAGCCGGTCGATTGGGACCATGTGCTCGACCAGTGGCGGGCGGATTTCACGGTCACCGAGGGAGCGTTGCCCGAGGACCTCGGCGCGCTTCCCGCCGGTGGGCCGCAGGAGATCGTGTGCACGGTCGTCCGACCCGGTGGACGGCAGGTGACGCTCCGCCGTGCGCGGGCCGATGGGGCCGAGCCCGTTCCGGACATCGCCGTGATCGAGCGCGACGTCGTGACGCCGCTCGCGGCGGGTCGGGAGCTCGCCTACACGCCGTCCGCGGCGGCGGCGGTGGCAGCGGTGGGATCGGACGCGGCGGCGGCGGTGCTCGTGCGCGGGACGCCGGTCACCATGATGATGGCGGTCGCCGACGCCGGCGGCGTCATGCCGCCCAAGAGCACGTACTTCTCACCGAAAGTGCCGAGCGGACTCGTGGGCATGGCCTACGCCGACTGATCGATCGCGTCATCGTGGGCCGCCTCCTCGACGGCCCGTCGCAGGCGGGACCACACGTGCGTCGCATACCGCAGAAAGTTGTTGCGTTCCTGCGGGCGATTTCGCAGAAACTCCCATGCCGCTCTCCCGCCCTTCTGCCTGTTGCACGCGGTGCAGGCGGTGACGAGATTTCCCGCGGAGTGGTCGCCGCGTTTGACGCGCGGCTCGACGTGATCCACGGACAGGTGCCGCGGATCGAAGACGCGACCGCAGTACACACAGCGATACCCGTCGCGATGGAAGATGGCGCGCCGTCGTGCGCGATGCCGCCAGGAGTCGGCCAACTTTTCCCCGCTTTCCCTCTGGAGAACGTGCCGTGAGTCCCCGTCCCCGCACGCGCATTCTCGACAACCTCGAAGGCATCTACCGCGAGGCCTACGAGAAGTCCAAGACTCTGGGCGATGACGCCCGGATGGCCGAGCTCGATGCCGCCTACCAGCGGGAGCAGCTGCTGCTCGAGGTCCTCTTGGACATCCGGGACGGCCTCTATGCGATCG
>DATFMZ010000226.1:0-13261 GCA_035266665.1 Gemmatimonadales bacterium
GAGGCATGAATGCGATTCAGGATCTCGACGGCCTGATTCGATGCCTCACGCGCCTCTTCCCGACTCGTCACGCTTTCGCCGAGCAGATCGAGCGTGACCGTGATGTCGCGCTGATTGAGATCGCGGGCCGCCGCGATCGCAGTGTCCAGGGTTTCGCCGGCAACGAACCGGGAGGCGAAACGCCGGGCGAGCCCGTTGCGCTTCACGAAGTTGAACACGCCGCGGCGTTCGCTCAGCCACAGGAATGCGCTGCGTAGCATGGGATTGGCTTGAGGGTCAGGTGGAAGTGTGGAAGCGACGGTTGTCCTTCGCCATCTGTACGAGGACCGGCGCGGGGGTGAACCGGGGACCGACGTCGCGGGTCAGTTGCTCGAGCGTCGCGACCGCTTCCGCGGCACCGATCGCATCGAGCAGGCGGAGCGGGCCGCCGCGGAAGGGAGGGAATCCGATGCCGAAGACCGCCGCGATGTCTCCATCCCGTGCCGAGCGGACGACGCCTTCGTCGAGCGCGCGCGCCGCCTCGTTGAGCATCGCGAAGATCAGCCGGGTCGTGGCGTCACCGATCGGCTTCGCCGACTCGGCCGGCGCGCCGAAGATCTTGTAGACGCTCTCGTCCACGCCCTGCTTCTTGCCGCCCGCATAGCGGTAGAATCCCCGGCCGCTCTTTCGGCCGAGCCGCCCCTCGGCGACCATCTTGCTCAAGCCGCCGACCGGCTCGAACCGATCGCCGAACGCGTCGTGCAGAACCTTCGACGCTTTGACGCCGACGTCCAGCCCGACCTCATCCATGAGCGCGATGGGGCCCACGGGAAATCCCCAGTGTTTCATGGCGGCGTCGATCGTCTCGATTTTCACCCCCTCGGTCACGAGGCGTCCGGCCTCACCGAGGTAGGGCGCGAGGATACGATTGACCCAGAAACCGGGCCGATCGCGCACGACGACCACGGTCTTGCCCATGCGTTTGCCGAACGCCACGGCGGACACGGTCGCCCACGGAGCGGTTCGTTCCGTCACGATCACCTCGAGCAGCGGCATCTTCTCCACGGGCGAGAAGAAGTGCATCCCGAGCACGCGTTCCGGGCGCTCGAGGGCTTCGCCGATCTTGCCGATCGGGATCGTGCTCGTGTTCGAGGCGAGGATGGTCTCGGGACGCGTGTGGGCCTCGAGCTGTCGGAACACGTCGCGCTTGACGTCGAGATCCTCGAAGACGGCCTCGACCACGAGATCGGCGCGGCCGAACCCGGCCCAATCCACACCGCCCGTGAGCAGCGCGCTCAAGCGTTGGTGCTCGTACTTCGTGATGCGCCGGCGCTTGCGACGATCGTCGAGGATCTTCTGGGCGGCACGCAGCCCGTTGCCGACGTGCGGGAGATCCGCATCCCGGAACCTCACATCCACGTGCGCATGGGCTACGGCGGTGCCTCCGATCCCGGCGCCCATGAACCCGGCGCCCACGATGCCGAGACGCGAGACCTCGTGCGCCGGCGGTGCCTCGCCCGCGACGCCCGGATCCTTCTTGAGCGCGGTCGACGCAAAGAAGATCCCGACCAGCTCCCGCGACACCTCGCTCACGGCGAGGTCGGCGAAGAGCGCCGCCTCCATGTCGAGCCCGGCGCGCAGCCCGTGCTTGAGACCGTGCTCGATGGCGCGTATGGCGGCGACCGGGGCGGGGTAGTTACCGCCCGTCTTCTTGGCGACGGTCTTGCGCGCGGTGCGGAACACCACCGCGCGTCCCAGCGCGTTGTTGTCGAGCAGGAATGCCGCGATGCCCGCGCGCTTGCGGGTGGGCCGCCAGCCGTCGGCGAGGCGCTTGGCCGCATCGCGCGCCACACGATCGAGGATGGCGGGGTGCACCAACTCGTCCACGATGCCGGCGCGGAAGGCGCGCGCGGCCGGCAGGGTCTTCGCCTGCAGGATGATGTCGAGCGCCGCACGCGCGCCGATGAGCCGGGGAAGCCGCTGGCACCCGCCCGCCGCCGGGATGATGCCGAGCTGCACCTCGGGAAATCCGATCTTCGTCTTCGGATCGTCGGTCGCGATGCGATACGCACAGGCGAGCACCGCCTCGAGTCCGCCGCCGAGACACGCGCCGTGAATCGCGGCGACGACCGGCTTGCCGATCGCGCCGAGCCGGTTGATGAGCGCCTGGCCGGTCTGCACGAGCTCGCGTGCCTGATCGCGGCTCGTGAGCGCCGTGAACTCGTCGATGTCGGCGCCCGCGATGAACGTATCGGGCTTGCCGGACGCGAGGATCACCGCGCGCACCGTGGAATCGCCCTGGAGACGCGTGAGGAGCTGGTCGAGCTCGTCCCGCACGGCCCGAGAGATCTTGTTCACGGGCTCGCCCGGGAGATCGAGCACGACGCGCGCGATCCCGTCGGCGATCTCGGTCGTGAAGATGCTCATGCGGCGAGCTCCAGCACCATCGCGAATCCCATCCCCCCTTGCGCGCAGACCGAGATCAGGCCGAACTGCACGCCCCGGCGGCGCATCTCGTTGGCGAGCGTGATCGTGAGCCGTCCGCCCGTCGCGCCGAACGGATGGCCGATCGCGATCGAGCCACCCATCACGTTGAGAATGTCACGGTTCACCTCACCGATCGGCTCGGAGCGGCCGAGGCGCTCCTCGGCCCACTGCTTCGACTCGAACGCCTGGATGTTGGAAAGCACCTGCGCGGCGAACGCCTCATGCATCTCGATCAGGCCCATGTCCTTCAGCGTGAGCCCCGCGCGCTCGAGCGCCTTCGGCACCGCGATCGCCGGACCCATGAGGAGCTGCCAGCCAGGGTCCACCGCCGCGACGGCGTAGGAGCGGACGTACACGATGGGCTCGTACCCGAGGGCGCGAGCCTTCGCGTCGTGCATCAGGAGGACCGCGGACGCGCCGTCGGTGAGCGGCGAGCTGTTGGCGGCGGTGACCGTTCCGTACTTCCGATCGAAGACCGGCTTGAGCCGCGCCATCTGCTCCAGCGACGTGTCGGCGCGGATGCCGTTGTCGCTGGTGACGGGCGCGCCGCCGCCGGGCGGAAAGATGGGCACGATCTCCGCGGTGAGCCGCCCGTCGGCCGTCCCCGCATGGGCGCGCTGATGGCTCGCCAGCGCGACTTCATCCTGCGCCTCGCGGGTGATCCCGTTCATCTTGGCCATCTTCTCAGCCGACTGGCCCATGCTCTCGCCGGTGGAGGGCTCGGCGATCGCCGGCGCGACGGGGGTCAGGTCGCGCAGCCGGAAGCCGGCGAGCAGCTTGAGTCGCTCGCCCAGCGAGCGCGCCTTGCTCAATCCGACGAGCATCTCCGACATGCGCCGCGAATGGAGCAACGGAATGTCGGACAGGCTCTCGGCACCGCCGGCGATCACGACGTCCGCGTTCCCCAGCCGGATCTGATCGTGCCCGAGCACGATCGCGGTGTTGGCCGACGCGCACGCCCGGTTGACCGATGCGGCGGGAATGGTGCGCGGGAACTGGGGGAGGAGACTCACTTCGCGGGCGAGATTCGGCGCGAGCAGGCTCGGAACGACCTGGCCGAAGTACATCTCGTCGACGACCCCGCCGTCGAGCTCGTAGCGATGCACGAGCTCGTTCGTGGCGTGCCGCGCGAGGGCGACGGCCGTGAGATCCTTCAGGACGGTGCCCGCCTTGCAGAACGGCGTCCGACAACCACCGATCACCGCAACGCGCCGTCCGTTGCCGGAGACGCTCATGAGCCGAAAGCTAGCGGCGGGTCAGGTAAGGGGGTAGCGTACCGGACGGCGGGCGCACACGCTTCGTGGGTCCACCGATCCGCTATTCAGCTGGTCGCCTGGCGAGCAGGCTACCCACGGCGGCGGGACGTCCGTCGATGACCTCGAGCACCTCGCGGGCGAGCACCACGTCAAAGGACCCGGCAAGACGCAGAATCTCGCCGGGTTCGAGGAGATGATCATCCGATTCGGGACCCCATCCCTGGTCGCGTTGCGCGACCAGAAACGTCTCCACGAGCAAGTGCCCGCCGGGACGCACGGCTTCCCGGAACGCCGCCATCCGCTCGCGATCGAGATAGTTGAAGATCATGACGATGTCGAACGCGCGCGCGGGAATGTCGTACGTGGCGAGATCGGCCACGACCGATTTCACCGCGAGACGACGGCGCGACGCTTCGCGCTCGAGCGCTTTGAGCCGTTCGGTGTCCGCGTCCACGGCGGTCACCTGGGATCCACGCTCGGCGGCCAGGACGGCATGACGGCCGCCCCCGCTCGCCAGATCGAGCACGGTCGTGCCCGGCCGGAAGAGGTGCAGATGCCACGTGAACCACGGGCTCGGCAGCGCGAGCGGCTCAGCCTTCTTACTGAATAGTCCCGTGGACGCCTCCTTCTCCCTCACCGCACGTCGGGCAAACCTCGCCGCGATGACCGCGGAGTCGGTGGATCTGCTGGTGATCGGCGGAGGGATCACCGGCGCGGGCATTGCGCGCGACGCCGCGATGCGCGGCATGCGCACGGCGCTCGTCGACAAGGACGACTTCGGTTCGGGCACGAGCAGCCGGTCCTCGCGCCTGGTACACGGTGGTCTCCGCTACCTCGAAACCGGTGACCTGAAACTGGTCTTCGAGGCGAGCCGCGAGCGCCGCGTGCTCCTCAATATCGCCCCGCACCTGGTCTGGCCGCGATCCTTCATTTTTCCCGTTCACAGCGGGTCCCGCGTCCCGCGCTGGAAACTTTCGGCGGGACTCTGGCTGTACGACGCCTTGGCGCTCTTCCGCAATGTGAAGCGCCACGAGTCACTCAGCAAGAAAGCCCTGCTGCGTGCCGAGCCCGCGATCCGGTCGAACGACCTGTCCGGGGGCGCGCGTTACTGGGACGCCCAATGCGACGACGTGCGCCTGGTCCTCGGCAACGTCCGCGACGCGTACCGGCATGGCGCCTACCCGGCCAATTACGTACGAGTCGACGCGTTCGAGCGTGTCGACGGACGGGTGACCGGCGCCCGGATGACCGACCGGCTGACGGGCGAGACGCTGACCGTGCACGCCCACGTGGTCGTGAACGCGACGGGCCCCTGGTCGGACGCCCTCCGTCAGGACGGCACGCGGCTCCTGCATCCCACCAAGGGCGTGCACGTCCTCGTGCCGCGTGCCCGTCTCGGCAACCACGAGGCGGTCACGCTGACCTCGCCGATCGACGGACGCGTGATGTTCATCCTGCCGTGGAGCCACGACCTGTCGTACATCGGGACGACGGACACCGAATGCGACGAGTCGCCGGACGACCTGCGGGCGACTGCGGACGACGTGATCTATCTGCTTCGCTCGGCCAACGCCTTCTATCCGAGTGCGCGACTGCAGCCGGACGACGTGATCTCCGCGTGGGCCGGGTTACGGCCCCTGCTCCGGCCGCGCGATCCCACGGAGCCGGGCAAGGTCTCACGGGAGCACCAGATCGTCGAGCACGACGGCCTGCTGTCGATCGTCGGCGGCAAGCTCACCACCTATCGCGTCATGGCGGAGCAGATGGTGAACCGCGTGGCCGAACACCTCCGCGCGCTCGACGGACGCGACCCCTTCCCGCCATGCCGTACGGCGGAGGAGCCGCTGCCGGGCGGCGAGGCCCGCGACCTCGCGGTGCTGATCGATGCCCTGACCGAGGAAGGCACCGATCGCGCCCTCGCCGAGCACCTGGTCCGCTCCTACGGCGGCGAGGCCCCTGCTGTCGCCCGCCTCGCCGAAAGCGACCCCGCGCTCGGCGCGCGCATCACCCCTCAACATCCCGCCCTGCGGGCCGAGTTGATTCACGCGATCCGCCGGGAGATGGCGCTGACGCTCACCGACCTGCTCCTCCGGCGCACGCACGTCTTTCTCGAGACGCCCGGTCACGGCCTGAAGCAAGCGCCCGAGATCGTAGACCTGATCGCCGACGAGCTCGGGTGGGATGCCGCGCGGAAAGCGAGCGAGCTCGCCGCCTATCTGCAGGAGGTCGAGCGCCACGAGTCGTTCCGCACGGAGCTCGCCGCTCGCGCCTGATGTCCCGAGCGGATCCCCCTCAGTCCGCGTGCTCCGCCGATTCCGCGCGCTCGTCGCGGAAGGTGCGCGCCTCGAGGTACGCCGTCCGCAGCTTGTCCATCAGCTCACCGCGCCGGTCGTAGAGCCGCTTCGGGGTGCGTGGTTTGCGCCGCGCGAGCGCGTACGCCGTGAGCAGCGGAAGCCCGACGGTCGAGTCGAGATAGGCGACGACGGCGTCGGGCAGCTTCTCCGGATCGACCTTCCCCCAGCTCACGGCCTCGCCGGGCGTCGCGCCCGAGAGCCCCCCGGTGTCCGCGCGCGCGTCGGTGAGCTGGAGATAGTAGTCGTGCCCCTTCTCGTCGATGCCGAGCACCTCCTGAATTTGCGGCTCGGTTTGCAGGACGAAGTTCTTGGGACTGCCGCCCCCGACGATCAGCACGCCGCTGGTGCCGCCGCTGCGCTTGGCCTCGAGCACGATCGACGCCGTCTCATTGACGTCGGCACTGACGTCGAACCGCAGCTTCTTTCCGGCGAGCGCGAGCTCCGCCACGTTCATGCCGATCGACGAGTCGCCCGGTGAGGACGTGTAGACCGGCACCGCGTGCGCATGGGCGACACTCAGCACCGACTTCCGTTCGAGCCCCAGCGCCCGCTCCCGCTCGTGCAGGTAGCCCCCGAGGAGGTAGTGGAACTCGGCGCTCGACATCGCACGCTGGAACTCGTCGCGGCTCGCGACCTCACGCATGAAGGCATCCGTGCGCAGCAGCACCCGGTAGTCGAAGAAGATGTCGTAGATGCGCACGACGCCTTCTTCCCGGAGCGCGACGTCATCGGCGAACGGCGTCCCGCGATGCATGGCGAGGCCGAGCGCGAAGTGGGCGTCGTGATAGAGGTTGGCCCCGGTCGAGACGATCCAATCCACGAACCCCGCCTCGATGAGGGGGATCACCACCGACATGCCGAGACCCGCCGGCGTCATCGCGCCGGTGAGACTCATCCCGACCGTTCCCTCGCCCGCGATCATCTTCTCGGTGAAGAGCCGACAAGCATCCCGCAGGCGGCCTGCGTTGTACGCCAGGAAGGCGTTGTCGATCAGATCGGCGACCTCTTCCGATCCCGTGACCGGATGCGGATCGATGCGCGCACCGCGCAGGTAGTCGTGCTGCCGCTTGGTCATGCAATGTCCTCGGGCCGGGAGGGCCGCAGGCGGCGCGCCCGGCGTTCGTGTTCGACGACGATCCGCACCGCCTCGGCGGGATCGTCCGTGACGTGGAGCAGATCCAGATCGTCCGGGTTGATTTTCCCTTCGGCGACGACGCGCTTGCGCAGCCAATCGAGCATGTCACCCCAATAGTCGCGCGACATCAAGATCACGGCGAAGTTCGCGATCTTGCCCGTCTGAATCAGCGTCAGCGCTTCGAAGAGCTCGTCGAGGGTGCCGTAACCGCCGGGAAAGAAGATGAATGCGCGCGAGTACTTCACGAACATCGTCTTCCGGACGAAGAAATAGCGGAAATTGATATCGCGATCCAGGAATTGGTTGGCGAATTGCTCGTGCGGCAGCTCGATGTTCAGCCCGATCGACATCGTGCCGGCGGCACGCGCGCCCCGATTGCCCGCTTCCATGATCCCGGGCCCGCCGCCGGTGATGACCGCGAAGTTCGCCTCGCCAAGCTGGCGCGCCGTCTCGACGGCCACCGTGTACCACGGATCGTCCCGCCCGCAGCGCGCGGAGCCGAAGATGGCGACGGCGGAGCGCACGTCCGACAGCGCGTCGAATCCCTCGACGAATTCGCCGGTGATCCGGAGCACGCGCCACGGATCGGTGCTGGTGAACGCGCGCCGCTCGCCGATCGGCGGCTGAAACAGCTGCTCGTCCGCGGTGACCTTCTGCGGCACGGGCGTCTGGGGATCGTCAGGTTCGGAGGGCGTCGAGTGCTTGGACATGGTCGTCCACCACGTTGTAGAAGTAAGGCGAAAGCCGGACGTGCCCGGGCCGCGCGTCGGCCACGACGCCGCGCTCGGCGAGCCGCCGCACTGCCGCGTGCGGGTCCTGAGCGGGGAGCATGACGATCGCCGACCGCTCGGCGGCGGTGCCCGCCACCTTCGGCGCAAACCCCAACTCGCGTGCGCGCGCGACGAGGTCCTCGGTCAACGCGCTCGAGAGCCGGCGCAGCGTCGGCACGCCAAGTGCCTCCACATACTCGAGGCCGCCGAGCTGCGCATGCACCGCGGCGAGCGCCGGCGTGCCCTGCTCGAAACGTCGCGCATCGGGTTGCCAGGTGATCGCACGAGCGTCGAAATCGAATTGGTGCTCGTGCGCAAACCACCCCGTCACCGTCGGCTCGAGCTCCCGCGCGAGCGCGTCCCGCACGTACAGGAACGCGATCCCGGGTCCGCCGAGCAACCACTTGAGCCCGCCGGCCGCGAGAAAGTCGACGCCCGTCGCATGGACGTCCAGCGGAACCTGGCCCACACTCTGGTATGCGTCGATGAAGCACCGCGCGCCGTGTGCGTGGGCCGCCTCGGCGACCGCGCGGATATCCTGGATGGCGCCGGTCGTGAAGTACACGTGTGAGGTCGCGACGAGTGCCGTGCGGTCGTCCACCGCGGCGGCGATCGCGTCCACGGGAACCGAGACACCATCCGGACTCTCGACGACCGTGACCTCGATGCCCTGGGGGCGTTTGGCGAGCCACTGATAGGCGACGGTGGGGAAGTCCAGCGCGGTGGTCACCACCTTCGGGCGCTTCGAGTAGTCGAGGGCGCTCGCGAGCACCGCGGTAGCGGTCGAGATCGACGCGTGGAGCGCGATCTCCCGTTCGCCGGCGCCGATCACGTGCGCGTAGCCCCGCCGGAGCGCCCCGAGGCGTTCCCACCAGACGTCGTACCAGGCGGCGGCTCCGCGCGCGGCCCACTCGTCCAGAAAACCGTTCACACGCGTCCGGCCACGGCGCGACAGCGCGCCGAGGGAGCATGAGTTCAAGTAGATTTGGCGATCGAAGACCGGAAACTCGTCGCGGAAGGTCCCCGGAGCGGGGGAGGTGGGAGCGCTTGCGCCTGCCATGGGGGCCAAATATACACTCACGTCGGAGGGGCGACGTGCCGCGGGCGCACGAGGGACACGAGACTCACGATGGCCCACGCGCTCTCGAGGAGAATGAACCCGAGACGACGGTCCCAGATGGCGACGACGGCGAGCAGTAGCGACCCCAGCAGGTTCGCCAGAAGGTACCAGACGTTTTCGCTCGCCCAGATCCGACGTTGGAGGGCGAAGTAGGCCAGGAGAATCAGGCCGGCGCCGAGCAGGGAGAGCGCTTGCATCAAGTCGTTCATGACACGTCGTCCAATGCCAGAGGTTCGTGGTTTCGCCTCGCGGTCCGGCTTGCCGGGCGCGCGGCGCTGCGGCCGCGCCTCGCGCTCGCGCTGATGAGCGCCGTCTGGGTGTTTCGCGCCCGCGGCTGGTACCGCCGCCCACCGTTCCTGCCACTCCCCGACCGCACATATCTCCGCTGGCGCATGTACACCGCCTACGGCGATGAAGCCGCCGTGCCGCCGATCGAGGACGTCGAGCGCTTCGTGCGCTGGCGTCGGGCCTTCTTTCGGCGGTGACGCCCGAGGAGCGCGCACGCCACGTGAAGGCCCGGGCGCTCGAGCTCGGATTCACCGCCGCGGGCATCACCGACCTCAGCCCACCACCTCATGCCGCAGAACTCGACCGTTGGCTCGCCGCCGGCATGGCCGGCACGATGCGCTACATCCACCGGCAGGCGGCGCGCCGCCGCGAGCCGGCGCGCATCGTCCCCGGCACGACTCGAGCCGTGGTCGTCACCCGCAATTACTATAAGCCCGACCCACCACGGGAGCGCGGCTCCGGCCGGATCGCCCGGTATGCGCGCGGCATGGATTATCACACCGCGCTCGCCGAACCTCTCGGTCTCCTGGCCGACTACCTCCGCTCGCTCGGTCCCCCGGGAACCGTGGCCAGCTCGTACGTGGACGCCGGCCCCGTCCCTGAGCGGGAGCTGGCGCAACGCGCGGGACTCGGCTGGATCGGCAAGAACACGATGCTGATCGATCCCGAGCGTGGCTCGTACGCGTTTCTCGCCACCGTGCTCACGAACCTGGATCTCGCACTCGATGTGCCGTTCGCGGCGGATCGCTGCGGCAGCTGCACCAGGTGCCTCGATGCCTGCCCCACCGGCGCCTTTCCGGAAGCGCGCGTGCTCGATGCCACCCGCTGTATATCCTATCTGACCATCGAGTACCACGGCGAGATCGAGCCCGAGCTCGCGTCCGCTATGGACGACTGGATCTTCGGCTGCGACGTCTGCCAGGAGGTCTGCCCCTGGAACGAGAAGTTCGCCGCCGCAAGTGACGACCCTGCACTCGGGTTCGCGCCCGACCTCGCCGCCGCGCCGCTGGACGAGTTGTTGGCCTTGGACGAGGCGGGGTTCGCGCGGCGTTTCGGTCACACCGCCATCACACGAACGGGACTCGACGGGATGACGCGCAACGCCACGATCGCGCGCCGCAATGCGGCGGGTGGGAGGGTGGACCGGCAAATCGGCGGGTAAAGGGCGGTGGAATGCCCGACCGCTACATGCCGGTCGGGTGATCGATGAAGCTCCAGGAAAGGCCGAATTTCTCTTCGAGATGTCGGGCGAGTTCCTGCACCCCCACCGTCTCCGTCGCATAGTGGCCCGCGAGGATCAGGTTCATCCCGGATTCCTCGGCGTCGAAGTAGACGTGGTGCGGCCCCTCTCCCGTGATGAACGTGTCCACACCCGCCTCCCGCGCCGCGGCCAGCATCGAGGAGCCCGCGCCGGTCACGATCGCCACGCGCCGCACGGCGTCCGGCCCGGTCGCCACGACGTGAGGCGTGGTATGGAGGCGCTCGGCCAACCGCACAACCAGCGCGTCACGGGTGGTTTCCAGGTCCCCTGCCACACAAATCGAGACGCCGTCGTAGTCGCCGATCCACTCGGCATTACGGAGTCCGAGGTCGCGAGCCAACACCGCGTTGTTCCCGACGTCGGGATGGCAGTCGAGCGGAATGTGCGCGCCATAGAGCGCGATGTCGTGTTCGAGGAGTGCGCGGACCCGGCGGGCGTGACGCCCCACGATCGGTTCGAGCCCCGCCCAGAAGAGTCCATGGTGGACCAGCAGGAAGTCGGCACCGAGGGCGGCGGCGCCATCGATGGCCGCCTGGCACGCATCCACCGCGACGGCCACTCGCGCGACCGACCCGGAATTCTCGACCTGCAATCCGTTCAAGGCGCGCCGATCATCGGCAACGCCTGCGACGTTCAGGTAGTTATCGAGATACTCGGTCAGCGTGGTGAGTGGGATCATGGCCTGTACGAAGTCAACAGAAACGGAACACTGTCACGAGAGTAACGATATTGTGCGCGGAACCTACACGCCGAGTCCATCCTGATAAGCCACTGTTGTATAAGCGATTACAGCAATAACATCATGTTATACATTAGATGTTGAAATCGCTGTTGAAACGGTGATGCTACTCTGTCATCGTACCCAGCGCGGCTTCGCCGCTCCCGAGATCGGGAACCGAAGGCTCCGCCGAGCCCATGGCGACCTTGCCGTTGACCTCGCCGCCTTCGGCGACGATGAGGCGCTCGGTCGTAATGTCTCCGTGCACCACTGAGCTCGCCTGCACCTCGACGCGCTCCGAGGCGATCACGGAGCCGCGGACTTCACCACCGATCACCGCATCCCGCGTGATGACGTCGCCCTCGATCACCCCGCCGCGCGAGACCAGGACCTGCGCGTCAGAGTGGACGGTCCCGACCAGGGTACCCTCAACTTTCACGACGCCGTCCGACTGGATCTCGCCCACCACCCGCGTCCCCGCCGCGACAATCGTCAAGCCTGCTTCGCCGCGGTTGCGGGTCGGTTCACGGGGCGCATCCTGCTTCGTTCCGGAAAAGACCGCCATATCAGGAACCCTCCTTTACGAGCGTTCGGGGATCGATCGACTTGCCGTCCCGCCGAATTTCAAAGTGAAGATGCGGCCCGGTCGAGCGGCCGGTGGAGCCTGAAAGTCCGATCACCTGACCCGCCTCGACGGAATCGCCCGCGTGCACGACGATGCGCGACGCGTGGCCATAGAGGGTCTGGTACCCATCGGGATGGTTGATGATCGCGAACAGTCCGTACTCCGGGTCGAACCCGGTCTGTGCCACGAGACCGCCCCCGGCCGCGCGGATCGGAGTATCCATCGGGACCGCGATGTCCATTCCCGGGTGGGACTCATCGCCGCTGCCGGCCCGCACCTGCCCCCGGGTGATCACGCCGGCCTCGTCGAGCGGCCAATGAGAGGGCACCGAAGCACCCGTCTCGTAACGCGCCTGGGTGCCGGGCGATCCCGCGTACAACGCATACGCGGTGGGGAGCCGCTCGCTCGGCGTGCGGGTTTGGGGCGGCACGATGTTGCCGCCGAGCATCGCACGCACCTGCGCGTACCGCGCCTCGACCTCGTTGAGGGTACGGGCGAGCTGCCGGACCTGCGCGTTCTCTTGCTCGAGCCGGGCCACGGTACGCTGGAGGCCCGGCACGCGCGCCGCGGTCCGAACGATCGGCGCATAGAGCACCGCGCCCACGAGGACGAGCGTCGCGATCGTTCCCGTCGCGATGAGTGTCGCACGCACCGCCCAGAGCGGGAGACGAAGGCTGCGTGACTCGACATCGCCGTCGCGATGGATGACGATCCTGACGAAGCGCGGCTGGCTCATCCGTCGTAGGGCCGGCCGAGGATCAATTCCAGCACCCTGGCCAAATCGTCGTTGGAGTAATAGTTGACGGTGATGCGGCCGCCCTTGCCCCGCGTCTGCAGGAAGACGTCGGTCTTGAGGTGCGCGCGGAGTGCATCCTCGACGCGCCGCACCTCGGCCTCGGGTTTGCGGACGGTGCGAGCGCGGCCCGCGCGGGGCCGACGTGCCGGGGCACGATCCCCCCGGGCGAGCGCCTCCATCTCGCGGACCGACAGCCCTTCCGCCACGGCCCGTTCGGCGAGCGGAAGCAGCTGGCGGTGATCACCGACGCTGAGGAGCGCGCGCGCGTGCCCCATGGAGAGCGTCCCCCGGTGCACGTGCTCCTGGATGGGATCCGGCAGGCTCAGGAGCCGGATCGCGTTGGCCACCGCGGAGCGGCTTCGGCCGACCAGACTCGCCACGTCTTCGTGCGATGCGCCGAACTCATCTACGAGGCGGCGGTACCCGCGTGCCTCGTCGATCGGCGACAGCTGATCGCGCTGGAGATTCTCGA
>DATFMZ010000227.1:0-3632 GCA_035266665.1 Gemmatimonadales bacterium
CTTGCCGCGCCTGCGCGCCGGGTCATTCCTCGACGCCTTCCGCCGCAAGGGGCGGATGTCGAATCTGTTGTCCACCATTCCCGTCTGGGTGATTCTCAATCCCGACGTCGGATTGATCGGCGCGGCAGCCGCGGCGCTACCGGTATAGCCGTCGGCCGCCCTTTCCCTCGGTGTCCCGCAAGTCCTTGAGGAACGACGCCGCCCAGCGATAGACCGTGCGACGGCGCACCGTGCGGCGCATCGCCTGCATCCGCTCCGCCGCCTCGCGCTTCGGCATCTCCAGGGCGCGGGTCATCATCTCGGCCACGCCGTCGACGTCGTAGGGATTCACGAGGAGCGCGGTGTCCAACTCCGCCGCCGCCCCGGCGAACTCGCTCAGGATCAACACGCCCGTATCGTCGAACCGCGTGGCCACATATTCCTTGCTGACCAGATTCATGCCGTCACACAGCGGCGTGACGACCATGACGTCGGCCGCGCGGTACATCGCGACGAGCTCCTCGAACGGCAGATTGCGCCGGACGTAGTGCACGAGCGCGTTTCCCACCTCGGCGAACCGACCGTTGATCTGTCCCACGAGCTCCTCGACGTTGCGGCGGAGCTCCTGATAGCCGGGGATGCGCTCGCGACTCGGGACGGCGACCTGCACGAAGACCGCGTCCTCCAGCGACTTGGGCCGACTGCGGAGCAGCTGCAGGAACGCCTTGAGCCGCAGATCGATGCCTTTCGTGTAGTCGAGACGGTCGACGCCCAGAAAGATGGTGCGGCCGTGTCCCAGCCGATCGGCGATGGCCTTGGCCCGCGCGAGCACCGCGGGGTCGCGCGCGGTCTTGTCGAAGCGCTCCGCGTCCACCGAGATCGGATACGCCTTCACCCGGATCGAGCGTCCGTGCAACTGGACGCGGTAGGGCGAGCGGACGCCCGGGGTCAGGCGCGCGACGAGCCGCGTGAAGTTCCGTGCGTCGTTCGCCGTCTGAAATCCCACGACATCGGCGCCGAGGATCCCCTCGAGGATGGACCGACGCCACGGGAGCCGGATGAAGAGATCCTCCGGCGGGAAGGGAATGTGGAGGAAGAAGCCGATGCGGACATCGGGGCGCAGCTGGCGCAGCATGCTGGGCACGAGCTGGAGGTGATAGTCCTGGACCCAGACGGTGGCGCCGGGTGCGGCGATCTGGGCGGTTTCCTTGGCGTATCGCTCGTTGACCGCGACGTACTGCCGCCACCAGTGCCGATGGTACTCGGGCCGACGCACGGCCCCGTGGTAGAGCGGCCAGAACATCCGGTTGCAGGCACCGGCGTAGGCATCTTCGGCATCGGCGGCGGAGTACCGCATCGGCACGAGCCAGATACCCTCATGCTCGAACGGACGCCGCGGATGGTCCACCTCGCCCGTCCATCCAATCCAGGCCCCTCCCTCCTCGCGCGCGATCGGCGTGAGAGCGGAGGCGAGGCCGCCGGGGCTGCTCTGCCACCGGTGGGATCCGCGCTCCCGGACGAGACGCACGGGCAGCGCGTTGGCGACGATGACGAGATTGGCTTGTCGCACGGTGGGTTTCGTCTCACCCCAATCTGTCGGAGATTGCGAATGTGGTGCACTGCTACACTACTATTATCCCTTGTTGACCATGTCTGAGCCACCCTATCCCATCCATGCGGCCGATTGGGCCCTCTTTCTCGACCTCGACGGCACGCTCGCCGAGATCGCGCCGAATCCCGACGCCGTGCACCTGCCGCCGGCGATCGTCGCCTGTCTCGAGCGGGTGCAGGCGCATCTCGGCGGGGCGCTCGCGCTCGTGAGCGGCCGCCCGATGGACGCGATCGATCGGCTGACGGCCCCGGCGCGATTTCCCGTCGCCGGGATCCACGGCGCGGAATGGCGGGATGTCGACGGTCGCGCGCATCGGGTGCCGCTCGACCCCGCGATGCTCGACCGCGCGCGCCGCGCCTTTGGGACGTTTGCCGCCGAGCATCCCGGGACCTGGGCCGAGGACAAGGGGATCGCGCTCGGACTGCACTACCGCGCCGCTCCCTCCGCCGGAGACGCGGCCGCCGCGATGGCCGATCGCGCGGCCGCGGAGATCGGTCCGTCGGTCGCCGTGCTGCGGGGAAAGATGATCGTCGAGCTGCGTGCGCGCGATGCCACGAAGGCGCACGCCGTCGATCGCTATCTCGAGGCGCCGCCCTTCGCCGGCCGCCGGCCCGTGTACCTCGGCGACGACGTCACCGACGAGGATGCGTTCCGTGCGGTCAACGCGCGGGACGGCATCTCGGTGCGGGTGGGCGACGGTGGCGCGGGGGATGGCACCGCGGCACGGTATCGGCTCCCGTCGGTGCCCGCGGTCCATGCATGGCTCGTGGCCCTCGAGCGACACCTCGACGCGGCGGACGCGACGGCCTGACCGCCTCCCAAGCGCGCGCGTGCGGAAATGGGGTCAGCTCCAGCGCAGCTCGAACGTACCGTCGGATGTCAGCTCCAGACGCGTGTTCAGCAGCCCGCCCTCTCGCGTGAGGGTGTCGGCGATCCACCGCGCGTTCCTGGTGCTCGCGCGGTTCAGCCGGAAGCGGCGTCGCTGTTCGAAGCCATTCTGCGCTTCGTGCCCGCTCCCACGGGCGGTCCCGCAGGCCCCTTCCAGAAGCGCCAGGCGCTGATGCTGCTGATTGCTGACGTCCGTCTCCGCCGGTCCAGTCCGCGTGAGGACTTCCCGTGCGGCGTCGAAGGCCGCCTCGCCGGCCTCGTGCGCGGTGCTTTGCCCACCGAGCGGCGCTTGCCGGGGCGGCCACGGGCGCGCCGCCACGAGACTCATTGCGTATCACGGGCCGAAGGGAGACCGAAACGCGCCACAAGCCTCGTTCAGCTTCGCCGATGATTCACCGGCGATTCAAGATCGCGTCAGGTCGTGCCCCGCAGGTTGCTGCATGGAGGTACGGTGCGGGACTGGTGAGGGACTTGAGAAGGGGAGGGTCGAACGATGTCAGCCGGCAGAATTTGCTCGCGTGTGGTGGTCACGGCGACACCCGACGAGTCGGTGCACGTCGCGGCGCGTCGGATGAAGGACAGTCACGTGGGCACGCTCGTCGTGGTGGATCCGAGCAGCCTGAAGAAGGCGCTCGGGGTGGTGACCGATCGGGACATCACGGTGCGATGCGTCGCGGAGGGTCGTGATGCCAAGAGCACTCCCGTCTCGACGGTGATGTCGAAGCCCGTGGCGACGATCGACGAAGACGCGCCGATCGAGGAAACGATCGACCGGATGGCGCGCGCCAGCGCGCGGCGTCTCGTCGTGAAGGACATCAAGGGCGGGCTCATCGGGATCATCAGTCTCGACGACGTCCTGGAGCTCCTGACGTCCGAGGCGGGTGCGCTCTCGCAGCTGCTCGATCGGCAGTCGCCTCGGATGACGGTCTGAACGCGTCGGCTCCGCGACGCTTCCCGTAGAGGTCGCGCAGCGCGTCGTGGGCCGCTTCGAGCCGGGCGCGCTGCAGCGCGCGCGCGCGATCTCGTACGGATCGTCGAGGGTGAAGACGCCGGGCTCGAGTGCCAGCGCGTGGCTTTCCTCGGTGATCCGTTGCGACCAGCGACGCGGCGCGTTGCGAAACATGGTGGTTAACCTCCGCCGCCGTGCTCGGCG
>DATFMZ010000228.1:0-13307 GCA_035266665.1 Gemmatimonadales bacterium
CCCTGATCCACCACGGCGATGCCCTCCGCGAGGGCGTTGAACGTGGTTTCCCATTGATCGCGTCCCGCGCGCACGAGGTCGAAGAACCGCGCGTTCGAGAGCACGATCGCCGCGTGGGTCGCGACGGTGGAGAGCAGCCGCAGCTCGTCGGCGGAGAACGCCCCGGCGGGCCGATCGACGACGGCGATCGCCCCCACCGTCATGCCGTGCGCCCGGAGCGGAATCACGGCCGCGCGCTCCACGGACACCCCCGCGATCAGCTCGACCGTGCGCGCTCCGTCCCCCTCCGCGAGCTCGATCTGCTCGCGTCCCATCGCCGCGCCGAGGAGGCCGGCTTCGGTCTCGGTCACGTCACGGCCGGCGAGCGGCGCGAGGGTTCCCTCCGCGGCGGCGATACGGACGCTCCCGGGCGTTTCCGCGACGAGCGCGATGAGCGATCCGCCGGCGTCGAAGAACCGCCGCAAGAACCCGGTGACCTGTCCCGCGATGCGATCGAGATGCAGCGAGTCGGCCAGGACGTACGAGAGCTCCTGCAGCGAGAAGTTCTCGGAGATCTTGCGCGACAGCTCGGCACGCAGGCGCGCGGTTTCGGCGTCGTCCCGCCGGCCGGCGAACCGGCGCCCGAGCAGCCAGCCGCCGCCCAGCAGGACGACGCCCAGCGCCGCGAGCAGCAATGCGGTCACCCGCGACCCCGCTCGCGCCGGCGCTCGAACTCCTCGCGCACGGTGGCGGGGGCGTTCGGCTTGAGGATCTTCGGTACCGCGGGCACGCCGAGCCCGACCTGAAAGGGCGGGATGTCCTTCGTCGCGACGGCCATCGCGCCCACCATCCCCTGCTCGCCCACGGTGACCCCGGAGAGCACGGTCCCGTGATAGGTCACGCGCACGCCGGGCCCGAGCACGGTGGGTCGCGAATCCACGTTCTCGGGATCGGTGAGGGCGTGTGAGTGGGTGTAGACGTTCGCGTAATCGGAGATGGAGACCCGGTCGCTCAGGATGATCGGCGCGCGATCGTCGAGCAGGACGTGTCGATGGACGACGACGTCGTCACCGACCTCCATGTTGTAGCCGAAGGAGAATTCGACGAACTGGAAGCACTTGAAGTTGTCGCCGCAGCGCTTGAAGACGTGGCGGGCGAGGATGCGGCGGAACCGGACGGCGACGGTCACGTTCCCGCCGCCCAACGGGGAGCGGTCGAAGCTCTGCCACAGCCAGAGGAGGGGCTTCACCCGCTCGTAGCGCGCCGGGTCGATCTCGTGATAGTGCTCGGGTTCGAGCGTGATGTTCCGCGGGTCGAGGGCGAGGAGGGCCGCCCGCGTGGCGAGCGGCGTCGCGGGATCTCCCAGCACGGCGTCGTAGTCGTCGAGGCCCGGGTAATAGATCTGCAGCAGGACGTCGCGGCAGAGCCGGTTCCGATCGCATGCGGGGTCGGCGAGCTGCGCCTCGATCTCCCCGAGCCACCGATCGTACTGGTCGGCGGCGGGCTCGGGCAGCGTCAGGGTGCGTAGCGGTCGGTGTGTCATCCTACATCCTCAATCGTGTCGCCGATGAATCGTTGGGCGGAGCGCCCGTCACCGGGTCGAATCCGCCGTCGCGCGTGACAGCACCGCGGCCCGCTCCGCGTCGAGCTTGCGGAGCACCTGGCTCCACGAGTTGCTCGACGCGCCCTCGTAGCTCACCGTGAACGGCTCGAGCACGGCGATGCCGTTGTCGAAGACGTACACGGCCGTGGCCGTCTGCCGCTGCTGCAACTGCTGCTCGCCCCACTGCGGGGAGATCGGGACGATCGCGATCGGCCGGAAGAACTGATTGCGGCTCGTGATCGTGAGGTCGTCGGGCACGAATTGCGCGCGCGGCTGCAGGCCGAAGAACGTCACGATGAACAGCGAGGGATGCGTGACCCCATACCGCGCCGCCGCCGTGTCGATCTGGGCGGCCTTGAGCTCCCGGATACCGTGCAGTGCCGCGTAGGAGTCGTTGGTGAGCAGCCGGATGACGCGCTCGTCCAGGGGGAGCACCTGGATCTGGAGATTCGGCGTGGCGATCCGGACGGCGATGTCGTCTTGGCGGAGAGAGCCGAAGCCCGCGGGGGGGAGGTCGCTCGCGGTACCGGTCCCGTGCTGGGCCAGCGCCTGGTGCGGCATCGTGGCCAGGACCGCCAGGGGCACCAGGATGCTCAGGCGCTTGCGGGTCCGGGCCCAGACCCCGCGGCGAGGGCGTCGATCGCCGCACGGAGGTCCGCAATGCCCTCCCGTTTCTCTGAGCTCGTCAGTACGCATTGTTCCTCCGGAACCGCGATGGTCGCCGCGATGGCCCGCAGCCGGTCCGGCCGTTTTCCCCGTGGAAGCTTGTCGACCTTCGTCAGGGCGACAAGGACGGGGATGGCATGCTCGGCCAGGAAGCGGCCCATCGCCTGGTCCTCGGCGCTCGGGTCGTGCCGTGCATCGAGCAGCCAGACCGTCCCCGCGAGGGCCGCCCGGCTTCGCAGGTACGACTCGACGAGCCGCACGAATCCGGCCCGCTCTCGCCGGGACGCGCGGGCGTAGCCATAGCCGGGGAGGTCCACCAGGTAGTAGGTGTCCTCGACGCGGTACACGTTACACAATCGCGTCTTCCCCGGCGAGGCGCTCGTGCGCGCCAGCGCTCGCCGCGCGACGAGGGCGTTCAGCAGCGACGACTTGCCGACGTTCGAACGCCCGATCAAGCCGATCTCGGGCAGCGGGGGGGTGAGACGGAAGTCGGCCGCGGGATAGCTGCCGACGAAGGTGACCGACGTCAGGCTTCTTTCTTCGCGCGCGCCCGCTCGGTGACGAGCAGCGGCGGACGCCCGTCCGTGACGCACTCCTTCGTGAGCACCACCTCGCGCACGTCGTTGCGATTCGGGAGGTCGAACATGAGGTCCGTCATGAGGTCTTCGAGGATGGCCCGCAGCCCGCGGGCGCCGGTGCCGCGCTTGATCGCCCGGTCGGCGACGGCGCGCAGGGCGTCGGGCTCGAACGTGAGGCCGACGTTCTCGAGCTCGAAGAGCTTCTTGTACTGTTTGGTCAGCGCGTTCTTGGGCTCGAGCAGGATCTGCACCAGCGCGTCGGCATCGAGACTGTCGAGCGAGACCATGACGGGGAGGCGCCCGACCAGCTCCGGTATGAGACCGTAGCGCAGCAGGTCGTCGGGCTCGACGTCCACGTAGGGGTTCTTCGCGAGCTGGCGCGCCTTGCCGGCCTCAAGCTCTTCCTTCGAGAAGCCGATCTGGCGGCGTCCGGTGCGCGCCTCGATGATCTTCTCCAGGCCGTCGAACGCGCCGCCGCAGATGAAGAGGATGTCCTTCGTGTTGATCTGGATGTACTCCTGCTGCGGATGCTTCCGGCCCCCCTGCGGCGGGACGGAGGCGACGGTGCCCTCGAGGATCTTGAGGAGGGCCTGCTGGACGCCCTCACCCGAGACATCGCGTGTGATGGAGGGGTTCTCGCTCTTCCGCGCGATCTTGTCGATCTCGTCGATGTAGACGATCCCGTGCTCGCACTCGGTGACGTTGAAGTCGCCCGCCTGCAGGAGGCGGACGAGGATGTTCTCCACGTCCTCGCCGACGTAACCGGCCTCGGTGAGCGTCGTGGCGTCCGCGATGGTGAAGGGCACGTCGAGGATGCGCGCGAGCGTCTGCGCGAGCAGCGTCTTGCCGACGCCCGTGGGGCCGAGCAGGAGGATGTTGGACTTCTCGAGCTCGACCTCGTCGTCCCGGATGCTCTGGGAATTGATGCGCTTGTAGTGGGTGTAGACCGCAACCGCGAGGATTCGCTTGGCGCGCTCCTGGCCGATCACGTACTGATCGAGGACCTCTTTGATCTCGGAGGGCGTCGGGACCTGGGTGATGGCCTCCGCCACCTCGCGCTCTTCGTCTTCCGCGAGGATCTCGTTGCAGAGGGCGATGCACTCGTTGCAGATGTAAACCGAGGGCCCGGAGATGAACTTCCGCACCGAGTCCTTGGACTTCCCGCAGAACGAGCAGCGCAGATGCTTGTCGTTGGCCATGTGGTCAGACCCGCCTCAAACTAGTATGCGTACCCCCGGAGGGGGCGTCAAGCCGATTTCTTCGTCTCCAGCTCATCTTTCCGCTGAATCACCTTATCGATGATCCCGTATTCCGCCGCCTCCTGCGCCGACATGAAGCGATCGCGGTCCATGTCCTTCTCGATCTGCTCCACGGTCTGCTTGGTGTGCCGGGCGTACAGCTCATTGAGCTTGGTCCGGAGATAGAGGATCTCCCGGGCCTGGATCTCGATGTCGGCGGCCGTGCCTTGGGCCCCGCCCGAGGGCTGGTGGATCATGATCCGCGCGTGGGGCAGGGCGGCCCGCTTGCCCTCCGCGCCGGCGGCCAGCAGGAACGATCCCATGGAGGCGGCCATGCCCATGCAGATCGTGCTCACGGGTGCGCGCAGGTGCTGCATGGTGTCGTAGATCGCCATGCCGCTCGAGATGATTCCGCCCGGCGAGTTGATGTAGAGGTAGATGTCGCGATCCGGATTGTCCGCATCGAGGAAGAGGAGCTGGGCGATGATGATGTTCGCGACGTCGTCGTTGATGGGGGCACCGAGGAAGACGATGCGATCCATCAAGAGACGCGAGAAGATGTCGTAGGTCCGCTCGCCGCGGCTCGACCGCTCGATGATGTACGGAGGGTAGATCGTGGCCATGCCGGTCAGCCTTCAGTGACGGTGGATTGAGACAGCAGGTAGTCGAACGCCTTGTCTTCCGTGATGGTGCGCTCGAGGTCCCGGAGTCGATTGGCTTTCTGGAGCGATGCGTACACCTGTCCCGGCTCCTCACCGCGGCGCTCGGCGATGTCCGCCACGCGCTGGTCGAGCTCGTCTTCCGTGGCCGCGAGCTCGTGCTCGGCGATCACCCGCTCCAGGATCAGCTCCCGGCGGACCTGCGCTTCGGCGATCGGGGCGAATTCCTGGGCGAACTTGTCGAGCTGGTCCTCGGGCACGCCGTAGCCCTTCGCGTACGCGACGAGGAGCCGCTGGACGAGGGGCCGCGGAGCGGGCACCGCGTTCGCCTTGACGATCTCCTCGATCACCTGGCGGCGGAGGCCGGCGTCGGCCTCGTGGCGCGCGCTGTGCTCGAGATCCTCGTGGACCGCGCGGCGGAGGTCGTCCGCCGAGTCGAAGTCGCCCACCTCGCGCGCGAACTCGTCGGTGAGCGGGGGGACGTCCTGGCGCTTCACCTCGTGCAGCGTGATCCGGACCTGGCGGGACTCGCCCCGGCGCTCGGCCTCGGGGAAGTCGTCCGGGAACCGCACGGTCGCCTCGACGCTGCCGCCCGGGGTGAGCCCCATGATCGCCTGTTCGACGTCGGGAATGGCCTGGCCCTCGCCAAGCACGACCTGATAGGGCTTCCCCTCACCCTCCCCGCTCTCGCCGAGCGTCGCGAGTGAGACGCTCGCCATGTCGCCGGGCTTCGGCTGCTCCTGCTCGACCGGAAGCCAGGCGGCGCGCTGGCGGCGGAGCTCGTCGATCTGGTGCTCCACGGCCTCGTCCGTCACCGCCTCGACCGTCCGCGTGAGGGTGAATCCGCCGACCCGCTCGAGCGTGAGCTCGGGCTTCACCTCCACGTGGAAGGTGAAGGTGAGGGGCTCGCCGTCGGCGACCTTGAGGTCATGCACGTGGGGATCGGCGATCGGCGCCAGCGATTCCTGCGCCAGGGCGGCCTTCCAGCTCTCGCCGATGACCTGACGGAGCATCTCCTCCTGGATCTGGTCGTGGTAGCGCCGCCGAATCACGTCGAGCGGGGCTTTCCCCTTGCGGAACCCCGGCAGACGCGCGCGCTTGGCGAACGCCTGCGCGGCGGTGGCCTCGGCCTTCCGGACGCGCTCCGGCGCGACCTCGACGTTGAGGGTCCGCGCGCCGGGCTCGTCGCCGGCGGGGGTGATCACGATGTCCGTCGTCGTCTCTGCTGTCATCCCTTGCATCCACGGGCTGAACGGGGCTGGTGCGAACAGTAAAGCTAACCGGATGCTGAGGGGAACGGGATCGCGCACCCCGGACCCCCCTGCGTTCTCAAGCTTCCTTCAAGTGCAGTGCCGTACTCCGTTCAGGTGCCGCCCGCCACCTTCAAGCATGACATCAGGGGGAAGACGTCTCCCGGAGGTGTGCGATGGCACGCGCGCAGAATGCCCAGATCGCCGATCAATTGGACGAGGTCGGCCAGCTTCTCTCGGAGCAGGGGGCCAACCGTTTCCGGGTTGAGGCCTACCGCCGGGCTGCCGAGATGCTCCGCGGGCTCGACCGACCGGTCGGCGACCTGCTGAAAGTAGACGGGCTGGAGGGCCTCGAGGAGCTGGCCGGCATCGGCCCGGGCCTCGCGCGGGCCATCGCCGAGCTCGCGACCACCGGCCGGCTCGCCATTCTCGAGCGGCTGCGTGGGGAGCACGACCCCGTCGGCGTGCTCATGTCAGTCCCCGGGGTGGGTCACGCGACCGCCCAGCGGCTGCACGATCAGCTCGGCATTCACACGCTCGAGCAGCTCGAGGCCGCGGTGCACGACGGCCGCCTTGCGGCCCTCCCGGGCGTCGGGCCGAAGCGGATCGCGGGCATCCGGGACGCCCTGAGCGGGCGGCTGCAGCGCCGGCGCCGGCCGGAACCGGCCTTGATGCCGCCGGTCGAGGAGATCCTCGATGTCGACAAAGAATATCGCGACAAGGCGGCCGCGGGGCGGCTCCGTCGGATCGCCCCACGGCGGTTCAACCCGTCGGGCGCGGCGTGGCTTCCCATTCTGCATACGGCGCGCGGGGATCGGCACTACACTGCCGTCTACTCGAACACGGCGCGGGCGCATCGCCTCGGGAAGACCCGTGACTGGGTTGTGGTGTACGTGGATATCGAGGGGCCTGAGCAGCAGTACACGGTGGTGACGGCGTCCGTCGGCTCGCTGCGAGGCCGGCGTATCGTGCGCGGCCGCGAGCCCGACTGCCTGAGGCTCTACCAATCCCGACCCGGTGGCGCGGAGCGCCCGGAGCCGGCAGAGATTTCCAAGAAGCCCAACGATGGCTCACCCGTGCCGTCGCCAGTTTAAACGTGTTTCACGGCTGCTTTAGGATTGGTCCCTCAAGTTGCGTAGGGGCTATTCCGGACGATGCGCGACGCGCTCCGTCCCTGCCGGCCCCGCCTGTCGCGAATCAATCCGCACGACGTATCCGCGCCGGCCTCAGACGCCGCACCGAGGCCCGCGGGCAGATGGAGGTTGGACGATGATCACACACGTAGCGCTCGATATCGACGGGGTGGTGCTGGCGGGCGATCTGGGGGTCCCGGAGGATCCCCAGGGGTTGGTGCTCTTCGCGCACGGCAGTGGCAGCAGCCGGCGGAGTCCGCGGAACCGGGCGGTTGCCGCTCATCTGCGGGATGCCGGGCTCGCGACCCTGCTCTTCGATCTCCTTACCGAGACGGAATCGCTCGACCGCGCCAACGTGTTCGACATTGCGTTACTGGCCGGCCGCCTGGTGGGTGCCACGCGATGGGTCGCCGACGACGCCGACGTGGGGTCGTTGCCGGTCGGGTACTTTGGTGCGAGCACCGGGGCCGCGGCGGCGCTCGTGGCGGCGGCCAAATTCGGTGACACGATCGGTGCCGTCGTTTCCCGCGGTGGCCGGCCCGATCTCGCGGGTGATGCGCTGCAGGCGGTGCGCGCCCCGACTCTGTTGCTGGTTGGGGGCGCCGACGACCAGGTGCTGGCGCTCAATCGCGCGGCACTGCAGAAGCTCGGCGGGCCCAAGGAGTTGATCGTGATTCCGGGGGCCACGCACCTCTTCGAGGAGCCCGGTGCGCTCGAGGACGTCGCCGAGCATGCGGCCGGGTGGTTCCGCCGCTACCTCGCACCGCACCACGCAACGACGGGAGGCTCGATCCGGCCGTGATCGCCCGCAGCGGGCTGATCGACGCGACGCTCGGCGCTCCCGGTGGTCGTCCCGAGAGCATTGCACTGCTGCTCCGGGAGACGGCCGAGCCGTTGTCGGAGATCGGCGGTGCGGAACTGGATTCCCTGCTGGACCGGATCGGCGACGCTCGCGTCGTGCTGCTCGGCGAAGCGTCGCACGGGACGGCGGAGTTCTACCAGCTCCGCGCGGCGATCACCCGGGCGCTCGTCGAACGGCGCGGCTTCAACCTGGTGGCCGTGGAGGCCGATTGGCCGGACGCGGCGGCCGTGGACGCGCACGTTCGACCGCACGGCCGCCGTCTGGGTGCCGACCCCGCGTTCGCGCGGTTCCCGACCTGGATGTGGCGGAACGGGGAGTTCCACGAATTCGCCGAGTGGATGCGGGAGCACAACGCGGGGGTGTCCGATCCCGCGGCGCAGGTCGCCTTCTACGGGCTCGATCTCTACAGCCTGTTCACCTCATTGCACGCCGTGCTCGCGTACCTCGATACGGTGGATCCCGACGCGGCGGCCATCGCGCGGCTCCGGTATGGGTGTCTCACCCCATGGGAGCACGATCCCACCCTCTACGGGCGGGCGGCGGTCACGGGGGGCTATCGCGCCTGTGAACGCGAGGTGGTGGCGATGCTCGAAGACCTGCTCACACGACGGCTCGAGTACGCGCGCCACGACGGCGATCGGTTCCTCGATGCCGTCGGGAACGCGCGGGTCGTAGCCGATGCCGAGCGGTACTACCGCATCATGTACTACGGCTCGGTCGAGTCGTGGAATCTCCGCGACCGCCACATGTTCGAGACGCTCGAGGCGCTGCTCGCGTTCCACGGGCCGGACGCCAAGGCCGTGGTATGGGAGCACAACTCGCACATCGGCGATGCGGCGGCCACCGAGATGGCGGAACGCGGAGAGTACAACATCGGCCACCTCTGCCGCGCGGCGTTCGGGCCCGCCGCGTACGCCGTTGGATTCGGGACGGACCACGGCACGGTGGCGGCGGCGTCGAACTGGGACGGACCGATGGAGATCAAAGACGTGCGCCCGGCCCTCCCGGCGAGCTACGAGCACGTGTGTCATCTCACGGAGATCGAGGCGTTTCTGCTCCCGTTGCGCTACCCGGCGCGGGACGCCGTGCGCGACGAGCTGATGCCCCAGCGCCTCGAGCGGGCGATCGGCGTGATCTACCGGCCCGAGACGGAGCGGCTCAGCCACTACTTCGACGCGTGCCTACCGCGCCAGTTCGACGAGTACGTCTGGGTGGACGAGACGCACGCCGTGTCGCCGTTGCCGGCGCTGGCCGCGGTCGGAGTGCCGGAGACCTACCCGTTTGGAGTGTGAGACGGGAGACGGGAGACGTGGGATGTAGGACGTGAGACGTGAGACGTGGGACGTGAACGGTAGTTCCCCTTCCAACTGAGTGCTTCCTTCCACCAAATTCTCATGACCCGTACCGCCATGAAGCGGATGGACGGCGTTTGTCGCTTGACCTGAGGAGGTATGCTGACCGTGGATCGGATGGAGGCGGGATGACGTCGAGTCGCTGGCAGCACGTCCAGGGGCTGTTTCTTGCCGCATCGGCGCTCGCGCCCGAGGCGCAGGCGGCGTACCTCGCCGAGGCGTGTGCGGCGGATCCGACGCTGCGCGACGAGGTGCTGGCTCTTCTCCGGGCCGACCGAAGCTCATCGGATAGCGGCTTCATCTCTCAGGTCGTTGCGCAGGCGGGCGCCGAGCTCGCACGCGAGACCGAGTCGCGTCGCATCGGCGAACGCGTCGGGCCATATCGGCTGATACGGGAGATCGGGCACGGCGGGATGGGGACGGTCTATCTCGCCGAGCGGGTGGACGAGCAGTATCAGGCGTCGGTGGCCATCAAGTTCGTGCGGGGCGCGCTCGCGGCTCCGGAGCTCGCGCGCCGGCTTCGGGCGGAGCGGCAGATCCTCTCCGATCTCACCCATCCCAACATCGCCTGGCTCCTCGATGGAGGTACCGCCGCCGACGGTACCCCGTATCTCGTGATGGAGTACGTGGACGGCGAAGCGATCGATCGCTGGTGCGATCGACGGGGGATCGGCCTCGCGGGGCGGCTCTCGCTCTTTCAGCAGGTGGCGGAGGCGGTGCAGCATGCGCATCAGGCCCTGATCGTGCACCGGGACCTCAAGCCGTCGAACATCCTGGTCACCAAGGACGGGACGCCGAAGCTCGTGGATTTCGGCATCGCGAAGCTGCTCCGCGACGAGGCGCCCGACGCCACCGCGACACTCAGGGTGATGACACCGGCGTACGCGGCGCCCGAGCAGGTGCGCGGCCACCGCATCACGGTGGCCACCGATGTCTACGCGCTGGGCGGCGTGCTCTACCGGCTGTTGAGCGGAAGACGCCCGGTCGAAATCACGGGTGCGTCACCCGGTGAGATGGAGCGCCGGATCTGCGAGGTGATGCCGCCGCCGCCGTCGGTCGTGGCGGAGGGCCCGGCGGCGGCCTGGAAACGCAACCTGCGCGGCGACCTCGACACGATCGTGCTCAAGGCCCTTCGCAAGGAGCCCGAGCGGCGCTACGCCTCGGTGGAGCAGCTCGCGGACGATATCCGGCGCCACCAGGTGGGGCGCCCGGTGCGCGCGCGCGCGGACAGCTGGCGCTATCGGGCGGGAAAGTTCGTGCGCCGAAACCGGATCGCGGTGGGCGCCGCCGCCCTCGTCGGGATGACGCTGGTCGGCGGTCTCGGCGCAACGCTCTGGCAGGCGCAACGCGCGAACCGCGCCCGGACCGCGGCCGAGACCGCGCTCGCGCAATCCGACGAGGTCAAGAACTTCCTCCTGAGTCTCTTCCGTGCGAACGATCCCAACGAGGCCCGCGGCGCCCAGATCACGGTTCGCGAGCTCCTGGATCGAGGCATGCGGCGGGTGGATTCCCTCGCCGGCCAGCCGGCGGTCCAGGCGGACCTGCTCGAGACGCTGGCCGACGTCGAGATGTCGCTGGGGGAATATGCCCGGGCGCAGGGGATGTACGACCGCGAGGTCGCGATCCGGCGCGCGCATCCGGGCGGTGCGGACTCGCTGCTCGCGCAGGCGCTGATCGGGCGGGGTATCGCGCTCGACCGGCGCGGCATACCGGACTCGGCGGCGGCGGCGTTTCGGGAGGTGCTCCACCTCTCACGCGCGAACGGCCGCGCGGAGGGCCCGCTCGCCATGACCGCGCTCTACAATCTCGGCGACGAGTACGCGCGGATGGGACGCGACCGCGCGGCGGATTCGGCGCTTGGGCTGGTGGTGGCCATCCAGCAGCGGACGCTCGCACCCGATGACCCCGCGCGGATGCAGCCGTTGAGCGATCTCGGTCTCCAGCTCGCGGTCGAGGGACGGTATGCGGAGGCGATCCCGCTGCTCCGCGAGGCGCTGCGGATTGCGCTGGCATCGGATCCCGATACGGCGAGTCCGGTGACGGCGGACCCGATGGACAACCTCGGCATGGCACTCCGCGAATCGGGGCAGTACGACGAAGCGGAGCCGCTCGTGCGGCGTGAGCTGGCGCTCCGGGTGAAGACGCAGGGGCCGAGGCACCGCTTCACCGCCGACGCCTACTTCTCGCTCGGGCTGCTGCTGGCGCTCCGCGGCCACGGCAACGACTTCGTCGAGTCGGATTCATTGCTGCATGCAGCGCTGGATGTCTTCCGCGCGACACTCGGCCCGAAGCACCGGGCCGTCGGGTACGCGCTGTATGCGCTCGGCGTGCTCGCGTTGCACCGTGGGGATCTCGCCGAGGCCGAGCGGTGGTTCCGGCAGGCGCTCGTCATCCGCCGGACGACGACGCAGGATTCTCCACGCGAGACGGTGCGGACTCTGCTCTGGCTCGGTGAGACGGAGTTAGCACGGGGGGAGCGCGCGGACGCCACGATGCGTGAGGCGGATTCGCTCGCGGCGGCGACGCTCGCGGCGGATGATCCGGTGCGGGCCCGCACCGACGTCGGCCTGGCGATCGCGATGGCGCATGCCGGAGCGGTGCGCGACGCCGAGCCCGGGTTCCGCGACGGCGTGTCGCGTCTCGCGACGCGGGTGGGGGCGCTGCATCCCTTCGTGTTGGGCGCGTGTCAGGCGGGCCGGGATGTCGGGCTCGACGGTGGATCCGCGTGCGCGCGCGCGGATTCGGCGCTGGCGGCGGCGCCGCGCGGACCGGCGTCGCCTCGGCGTCTCTGGTAGGGGACCGATCATGCGACCGGAGGGAGTCGAACCCCCACGGGTTGCCCCACAGGATCCTAAGTCCTGCGCGTCTGCCAGTTCCGCCACGGTCGCGTAAGGGTCTAAGGTACACATTCCCGGGGCGTTGCGCCTGCCCCGCACTTCACGGACCGCGAGCGATGCGCATCGCGGCCCGGCGCTCGACAACACACCTCCCACAACGCATGATAGAAGGGACGCGAATCCCCGTTCGAAACGGCGAACCCGGACTTACACATGATTTCCGTCGCCCTCATCGAGGACAATCGGCTGGTGCGCGACGGGATTGCCACCCTGCTGCGGCAACTGCCGGATCTCGAGGTGGTTGCCGCCACGCCGCGCGGCGACACGACGCTGCTCAAGGAGGTCAAACCGCATGTCGTCCTTCTCGACCTCGGCCTGCGCAAGGGGGACAGCCTCCGCGTGGCGGAGACGCTCAGGACGGAACTCCCCGAGACCAAGATCATCGTGATGGATCTACTACCCGTCCATGAGGACGTCGTCGAGTTCGTGCATGCGGGCGTCTCGGGATTCATCATGAAGGACGCCACCGTGGACGACCTCGTGCAGACCATACGCACCGTGGCGCAGGGCGCCCCCGTCCTGCCGCCCGAGATGACCGCCACGTTGTTTTCTCAGATCGCGCGGGACGCAGTCGTCATCGGTCGCCGGAAAGTGCTTGACTCAGTGCGGATGACCCGGCGCGAGCGCGAGGTGATAGGTCTGATTGCCGAAGGACTCAGCAACAAGGAGATTGCCGCGCAGTTGCATATCGCCACGCACACCGTCAAGAGCCACGTGCGCAATATCATGGAGAAGCTCACGCTGCACACCCGGCTGCAGATCGCGGCCTTTGCCCACAGGGGCGACGCGGACTAGCCCACCCGTCCAACTCGCCGCACGCCCCCTGCCTCGTGGAGCGTCGCAGGGCGTCCGGCCGGCCGACATCCCGCTCCCTCCCCCAAACGACGTAGTTCTTCCGCCGCAAATCCGCTTCGCATCGTAGCTCATCGCGCGTAGCGCGCGATTCGTCCGGTTGAGCGATGGTCGCGGGCGTCCCGAAGTGCAATCCTTGTTCGTGGTTACGAGCGGACACGGAATGGAGATCGAACACTTTGGTTGTCCTGCTGGGCGCCCTCCTGACGGCGTGGCTGATCGGGCTGGCGCTTCACCT
>DATFMZ010000229.1:0-7575 GCA_035266665.1 Gemmatimonadales bacterium
CGCCCAGCCCGCGTAGTACTTGAGCGTCTCCACGGTCATCGCGACGTCGATCTTCGACTCGAAGAACGGTTTACCGTTCTGCTGGGTCTCGAGCGTGGCGACGTCCTTGATCCGTTCCTGGAGCAGCTCGCCCGCACGGTAGAGCAGGGCGCCGCGTTTCCGGGCGGAGAGCCCGCCCCAGGCGTCGCCGTCGAAGCAGGCGCGCGCCGCGGCGACCGCCGCATCCACGTCCTGGGCACTCGCGGCCTCCACCTCGGCCAGCGTCTCTTCCGTGGCGGGGTTCACCACGGGGATCGTGCCCCCGCCGGTGGCCTTCCGCCATTCATTGCCGATGAACAGCTCGGTACGCATCACTACCCCCGGAGAACGCCGGGCGCGCTACGTGTCGCGCGGGCCGGGCGCTGTCGAGTCGAGAAAGTCTGGGACGTCGAGATCGGCGGTGCGGTCCCCCCACTTGATCGCCTCGAAGTGGGAATGGCACCGCCTACAGAAGTGTAACGCCACCATCAGCGAGGTGCCGAAGTCGGCGGCCTTCTCGGTGTCGGTCGAGCCGCAGAACGGGCAGGGCTTCGGCTGGGCCATCAGTTCAGCTTGAAGATCGCGTTCTTGCTGCCGCGGAGATGGTACAGGATGTCTTCGTCGAGCCGGGTGCCGATACGCCGGCTCGCCGCGTCCCATCCGGCGAAGTCCGCCGCCGGCAGGTCGGGCAGGGTGAGCCCGCAGCTCTCGGCGAGCTGGCGGATCATCGTGTGCACGGACTCGAAGACCTGCGCGTTGGTCTCGCCTTTAATGCCGGCCGTTACGAGGGCGCGGTCGCCCGCATCGTCGGCGGGTCCGAGCCACGTGCGCACCGCGACGAGTGCCTTCACGGTCTCGTCCACGAGCCGGCCGCACGCCTCCGGCTCCCCCTGCGAGAGGGTGCGCAGCCAGCCGCGGCCGTGGTGCAGGTGATAGCGCTCCTCGTCCAACATCTTGTCCACGTTGAGCCGGAACGGGACGAACGTCCCCTCACGCGTGGCAAAGAGCACGCGGGTCACCGCGAGATCGACCACGGCGTTCATGGCGACGAACGCGGTCCAGTCGGACAGCGGCCGATCGAGATACGTCACGTTCGCGAACTGCTCGGCCGACCGCCCTTCGACGAGCGCGTCGGGATCCTCGCCCCAATGGCTCTTCAGGATGCCGTGCAGCAGGCGGACGTGTCCGAGCTCGCTCTGCGAGAGCGAGCAGCTCGCGACCGCGGCCTCGAGCTCGGGCGTCCCGAAGGTCCATTCACCGTAGTGATAGCCCAGCAGGAGCTTCGTGTCGGCGCACGCGGTCAAGAGGTCGTGCAGGCCGGTCACGCAGTCAGCCGGCATCGCGTCGGTCGAGTCGAAGAGCGTAGCGGGAGTGGTCATGACGGCTCCGGGCGAGTCAGTTGCCGCAGAGGGGATGCTTGCGGTCGTGGGTCACGGAGATCACCGCGCGCCGGGGCACGATGCACATCTCGACCCAGCGCTCCTCGTCGTACACCGTCCAGGCGTACGCCTTGGCCAGATCGTCGTCGGCGGCGTTCACGCTGCCCACGTGCTTCAGCTCTTCGTCGTGCGCCTTGCGCGCGAAGACTTCGTAGATCTCTCCGGTCGCCACGGCGGTTCTCCTAGTTGACCACGCCGTAGACCGCGAGCACCCGGCGCCCGCGGTCGGAGATGCGGTCTTTGGTCCATGGGGGATTCCACACGACGTCCACCTCCGCGCGCGCGATGCCCGGCACCCCGGCCACCGCCTCGCGCACGTCGTCCACCAGCATCTCGATCGCGGGACAGCCGATCGAGGTGAAGGTCATCACCACGTGCGCCACGTCGCCCGAGACGGCGACGTCGTACACCATGCCGAGATCCACGATGCTCAGCGGATACTCGGGGTCGGTGACGCCGGCGAGCGCCTCCCAGACGCGTGCTTCAGTTGGTGAGTCGCGCACCGAACGCGCCCTGGATCATCTCGATGTAGCGCGCGTTCATCGGCCCACGCGCCTTCCACCGCTCGAAGACCTGGTCCCACGTGAGCGGCTCATCGAAGAGCCAGCGCTTCGCCTGCGGATCGAACTGGCAGGGGAAGGGATAGTCGATGATGTATTCCTGGCGTTCGGTATCGAAGTGCGCCGGCACCTCGATCCCGATCCCCTCGCAGAGCGGGACCGTCGCCCCCATCCAGATCTGCCGGAGCTGATCGTTGGTCCGCCCCTTGAGCCGGTAGTCGAGCTGGCCGCTGTGATGCTTGAGGCTGTCCGGCAGGCCGAACCACTCGAGCGTCATCGGGAACATCCAGTCCACCGCGCGTTGGAGCGCTTCCTTGGCCTCGCCACCCGCCTTGGCGAGCCGCTTCATCCACGACTCACCATGCCGCAAATGCAGCACTTCTTCCCGATCCACCTTCACGAGCGCGCGCTTGAGCGGCCCGTAGCTGGTGTGCTCGTGCACGTCCGAGAGCAGCGTGATGCCCGCCCGGTCGAAGAATCCGTTGGCGACCACCATCTCCGCCCAGTTCTCGAGCGCCTGGTCGAAGCCGTACGGATGCTTGAACTCGTGCGGCTGGCGGCCGTAGATGAGCCAGTGCTTGTCCACGCCGAGATCTTCCATGATACGATAGGCGATGTTGGCGTGCCCGAGCTCGTCGTGCACGATCGCCGTCACCGCGATCCGGCTGTTCAGGTTCGGCGCGTCGAGCGACGCGAGGTAGTACGCCGGCGCGCTCAACAGCTCCGTGTCGCCCTGCACGGTGAGCTGCGTGAGCAGAGCGCTCTTGTAGCCCGGCGTCATGTCCTCCTCCGATTCGACCACGAACCCCTGGGCGATGCGGTCGATTAGATCTTGCTCGGCGGCGTCCCGCGGTTTCGGCATGTCAGATGCCCTTGAAGGCGGGCTTCCGCTTCTCGACGTAGGCCGACAGGCCTTCCTTCGCGTCACCGCTCTGGAAGAGCTGCTGCTGCAGCTCGCGCTCGATGGCGAGCCCGCTCTCGAACGGCACCTCGAGCCCCGAGCAGACCGCGCGCTTGATCCCGCCCACGGCCTTGGACGCCTTGTTGGGCGGCACGAACTGCTTGGCGTAGGCGACGACGTCGTCCCAGAAGCTCTCCTTCGGGAAGATCTTGTTCACGAGGCCGAGATCGAGCGCCTTCTCGAAGTCGAAGGTCTCGCCGGTGGCCATGAGCTCGATCGCCTTGGAGCGGCCGAGGATGCGGGCGATGCGCTGCGTGCCGCCGGTGCCGGGGAGCACGCCGAGGGTGACCTCGGGGAGCCCGATCTTGCCCCCGCCCTTGGCCGCGAGGCGGAGATCCGCCGCGAGTGCGATCTCGAGCCCGCCGCCCACGGTGTGGCCGTTCAAGGCCGCGATCACGAGCTTCGGCGTGTGCTCGAGGCGGTTGAGCGTCTCATTGGCGTGGAGGCAAAAGAAGTACTTGAACCGGGGCGTCACCGTGTTCAGCATGTTGATGTTCGCGCCCGCCGAGAAGAACTTGTCGCCCTTGCCGCGCAGCACGATCACGTGCACGTCGTCGTCCATGCGCGCGGTGAGGATCGCTTCGTCGAGCTGGCGCATCATCTCGTACGTGTAGGTATTGGCCGGCGGATCGCTCAGCTCGAGGATCGCGAGCCCATCCTGCGTGCGGTACTCGACCAGCGTCTTGTTCTGCGGTGTGGTGGCCGTGGCCATGTGCGCTCAACCTCCCTGCGGTGCTGAAGTGGACGAAGTGTCGAGCACTCCGTTGAGAAAGATGCTGCCGATCTGGTCCGCGAGCCCCTCGGGGGCCACGGTACCATCAAGGCGATACCACGTATAGATCCAGTTCATCATGCCGAACAGCGCGAAACCGGCGACGCGTGTCGCATCCGTGTCGGGCGGCAGTCCGACCTCGATCAGCAGTCCCTCGAGAATCGTCACGTAGCGACGTTTCAGGGCGTCGATCTTGGCGTCCCGATCGGCGTCGAGGGCGCCGGCCTCGTGCGAGAGCACCTTCATGGCCGGCATGTGACGCGCGAAGAACGTCACGTGATGGCGGATGAACCGCTGGAGGCGCTCATAGGGTGAGCCCGCATCGCGGAGCGTCGCCTCGGCGCCCTCCAGAACCTCCTGAAAGCAGCGTTCCTGAATGAGGTAGAGCAGATCGTCCTTGCTCGGGACGTAGTAGTACATCCCGGCGAGGCTCATACCCGTAGCTCGCGCCAGGTCGCGCATCGTGGTGGGGTGATACCCCTTCTCCGCGAAGACGCGGGCCGCCGTATCCAGGAGTCGGTCGAGCCGCTCGTCGTAGGGTGCGATTGCCATTCGAACGTTCGTTCGGAAAAGTAGGGGTCGGGACTCGGGGAGTCAACAGACGCGGGAGATTAAAGGGCAGAATGGCAGGGTGGCAGGGTGGCAGGAGCCCCTTAACTTCTGGCCCATGCCCGCGTCCAACCCAACGTGACGGTGCCCGACGCCGATCCGGGCCCTAGCGACGCCGATCTGATCGCGGCGTGGAGCCGGGGGGATGAGGGCGCGGCGGCGGTGCTGGTGCGCCGTCACGCCCGGGCGCTCGCGCGCTTTCTCGGCGCGGCCGGGGCTCGCGACGATGTGGACGATTTGGTCCAGGAGACGTTCTACCGGGCCTTCCGCCGGATCGATGGCTTCCGGGGCGGCTCGAGCTTCCGGACCTGGCTCCTCACGATCGGGCGGAACGCGTTGAAGGATGCGAAACGGCGGGCCAGACGGCGGCCCGTGATCCCGCTGGACGATCGGGAGGTCGCGGTGGATGCCGAGGCGCCCCATCACGAGACGGTGGCACGGGACGCCGAAGCGCGGTTGGGGGATGAAGTGGCGAAGCTGCCGCCGATGCAGCGCGACGTGTTCCTCATGCGGGCCCAGCAGGGGTTGGGATACGAGGCGATCGCGGAGACGCTGGAGACGTCGGTCGGGGCGGCGCGGGTGCACTACCACCATGCGGTGAAGCGGCTCAAGGAGGCGCTGGAGCGATGAGCGTGGATGAGCGGGACCTCGAGCGGATGGCGGCACGCCTCGGCGTGGCGGCGGCCGAGCGTCTCGACGTGGACGCGACCGCGGAGGCGGTGCTCCGGCGGCTTCGCGCGGAGCGTCCGCTACCGCTGCGTCTCATCCGGCGGTGGCGCCCGATCGTCGCGATCGCGGCCACGCTCACCGTCGCCGCGCTCGGCGGCGGATTGATCTATCGGGCGAGCACCGGTGCGGAGCCGGGGCCGATGGTAACGGTCCAGCCGCCCACGGTGCCGTCGATCGAGGCACTCTCGGCACCGCAGCTCGACCAGGTGCTCGACTCATTGGACATCGAAGCACCGGCGCACGAACATCTCGCGGCGAGCATCGAGGATCTCGATGCCTCGCAGCTCAAGGATCTGTTGCAGCGGATGGAGGGATGATGCGGTACCTGTGGCTCGCGGCGTTGGTCGTGGCGGCTCCACTCGCCGCGCAGGCGCGGCCGGCGCCGGTGGGTGCGGCGCAGACGCGTGATTCGGCGGCCGCAACGCTCCGTCAGCGGGTGATGATGCGATTCATGGAGACCTACCGGATCCAGGCGGGCCTCACCGATCAGCAGTTCACGCGGTTCCGGCGTGAGATGCGCCGGACCTTCGAGGAACGTGCGGCACTCCAACGGCGCCAGCGCGAGCTGTACCTGGCGCTCGAGGGCCAGATGCGGCCGGGGGTGGCCGCCGACGCCGACAGCGTGAGCCGCCTGCTCGATGGGCTCGAGCAGGTGCAGCAGGAACAGGTGGACCAGTTCAAGGCCGAGCGGAAGGCGTACTCGGCGTTCCTCAACCCGGTGCAGGTCGCGCAGCTCGTGCTCGCGTGGCAGCGCCTGCAGCAGCAGGTGCAGCAGGTACTGCAGCGGCGGCGGTTCTAGGGGGAAACCGGGCGGGTACCGGCGCCGTACGGACGGCATGGCCCTCCCACTCGCCCGGATCGTCCGCCGCGCAATCCTTCACGTCGTGCTCCTCTGCGCGGCGATCGCCCTCCCGTTCGTCGTCCTCGTGCGGGGGGCGGTCTACTTCTATGCGGATCGACACGACGCCACGTGGTTGGCGCTCGCCTCGGCGGCGTGCGTGACCGTGCCGGTGGTGGCGCTCTACGCCGCGCTCGCGGCCAAGTGGCTCACGGGACGGTTTCGCGTCTTCATGATGTTCCGGTGGGTGGCGATTCCCCTGGTGGTGGGCTACGCGGGCTTCGCGTTCCTCTACCTCGGCCAGAGTCACGCCAAGAGCGCGTCGGTGCGCTCGTACTATGCGTCACTCGATCCGATCATGCGGGTCGCGGTCTCGACCGTCACACTGGTGGATCACGACCTCGTGATCACCGATCTCCAGCGGACGCCCGACGACTACGACAAGATGGGACTCCCGCGGAACGACGCGTCGCTCCACTTCCCGCAGGCCGACGGGTACGTGCACGCCATGGATCTCCGGACGCTCGGCCGGCCGGCGGCGGAGAACTGGCTCGTGAACGCATACTTCCGTGCGATGGGATTCTCGACACTCCGTCACATCGGTACGGCGGATCACCTGCACGTGGCATTGCCGGTGAACCACCCGCTGACGCTAGCGCACCGGTAACGTCTCCCGTCTCTCGTCAAACGTCTCACGTCTCACGTCCGACGCGCTATATTCCTCGACCCTCGCCCGAGTGGTGGAATGGCAGACACGCGGGACTCAAAATCCCGTGCCGGCAACGGCGTGTGGGTTCGACTCCCACCTCGGGTATGCAGCCTTGGGTCTCCCCTACTGCACGACGCGCACCGGCACCGTGCTCAGAGTCGTCGTGCCGTTTCCGAGCTGCCCGCCGTCGTTATTGCCCCAACAATACGCCTCGTGGCCGGTCGTAACACCGCAGCTGTAGAAGTATCCCGCGTCGATTGACGCGAATGTGCGGTCGGTCGCGATCGCGACGGGGACGGCCGGGCTGATAGTGGAGCCGTCACCCACCTGGCCAGCGACATTGTATCCCCAGCAGTAGCCCGACCCACTTGCAGTCACGGCACACGTCTGATCCAGTCCCGCTGAGATGGAAGCGAAGGGGAGTCCGCCGGAGACGGCTACCGGGAGACTGCTGAACGTCGTGGTGTTGCCATCGCCAAGTTGGCCCCAGCCGCCTTGCCCCCAGCAATACGCCAAACCGTCGCCCGTTATACCGCACGCGTGCCACCATCCCTGGCTGAGCACGTCGAACTTCAATCCGGTCGCAACGGGTACCGGCGTGCTGGACGCGTAGTTATAGCCCCAGCAGTACGCGGCACCGCTGGTCGTGAGACCGCAAGCGGACATGTCCTTCAGGTCCACAGTGGCGAACGAGAGTCCGCCTGCCACGAGGACCGGCGAGGTACTGTTCTCATTCGTCCCGTTGCCGAGTTGCCCGAACCCGTCCGCACCCCAGCAGTACGCGAGCGAGCCGATCGCGACACCGCACGTCGTCAGTTGACTCAAGCGGACCGTCTTGAAGCGGAACCCGCCGGATACGGCGACGGGATCATCGCTCGACGTCGTCGTCCCATCGCCGAACTGCCCGTAGAAGTTGTCGCCCCAGCAATAGGCCCCGCCG
>DATFMZ010000230.1:0-8716 GCA_035266665.1 Gemmatimonadales bacterium
CTCGACGAGCGAGTCCAGCGCCGGCGTGACCGTCACCGCGGCCACGGGAACCGGACGAACGACGATCTGGGCCGAATCCGCGACGGAGTCGATCGTGGCGCGCACGTACGCCGTCCCGGTGTCGTGCGTCGTCACGATCCCCTGTGCCGAGACCGTCGCCACGGCCGCATCGCCGGTACTCCAGGTGACCGGACGGCCGGTCAGCGTCCCGCCCACACTGTCCTGGGCCGTCGCGGTGAGGGTCACGGAGTCGCCCAGCAGGAGCGTGTCGAGGGCAGGCGCCACGACCACGGTGACCACGGGGACCTCACGCACGACGATGCGCGCGGAATCCGTCGCCGAATCGATGGTGACGCGGATGTACGTGGACCCCGTGTCGCGTGCGGTCACGAGCCCGTTCGCGCCGACCGTTGCCACGGCGGCGTCCTTCGACGCCCAGGTCGTAACGCGGCCGGCCAACACGTTCCCCGCGGTGTCGTTGGCCGTCGCCACGAGCGTCACCGTATCGCCCGGGAAGAGCGAGTCGGATGCCGGCGTAATCGTCACCGACACCACCGGAACCGGCCGGACGACGATCAGCGCCGAGTCCTTCACCGACTCCGCAGTCGCGATGACGAACGCCGTCCCCGTATCGTGCGCCGTGACGAGCCCGGTGCTCGAGACGGTGGCCACGGTGGTGTCGGTGGGCGTCCACGTCACGGGTCGGTGCGGCAGCAGATGCCCCGCCGCATCACGCTCTGCGACGGACAGCGCCACGACCTGGCCGGGCAGCAGCGTGTCGGGTTTCGGCTGGATGGTCACGCTGGCGATGGGAACGCGCGAAACGGTGAGGGCGGCGGAGCCGTGGATCGAGGCGACCGTGGCCGTGATCGTCGCCGAACCCGCGCCCTGACCGGTCACGATACCGCCGCTCGTGACGGAGGCGATCGTTGAATCGCTCGACGCCCAGGTGACGGTGTGTCCCGTTACCGTATCGCCCGCCGCCGTCAGCACGACGGCGGTGAGGGAGGTCGATTGACCGACGTAGATGCTCGAGGTCGTCACGACGACGTGCACCGCCGCCACTGCGGTGTCGGCCGACGCGGTCGACCCCGAGGGACCGGTGGCGCCACCACTGCACGAGAGACCTGCGGAGACTGCCGCGAACGCGGCGAGAACCAGGAAACGACGCGCGGAACCGATCCGACGGAAGAACGCCATCGACGCATGCCCTTTCACGACGTGGAGCCTCACCACCACCCAGGACATCGGGCTGGGAAAACGGGTCCCAATTTTGGATACCGCGCAGCCGATTTCTAGTGCAATTCTGAGACATCTTCACGATTCTTGAGACATCTTCCCCCTTTCGCCCTGCAAGTTCTTGCTGCACTCTAGTGCCATGCGACTCTGGTCCCTGGGCGTGACCGTCACGACCGCGCGGCGGAGCGCGGTCCGCTTCCCGTTCGTGCTCGTGTCGGCGGCGGTCGCCGCCGTGGCCGGCGTGCTGTTCGTCGGGCATTCCACGAACGACCTGTACCCCCGCATCCTCTTCTCGGCGACGCTCGGCATCCCGCTCTTCATCGCGTTGACGACGTGGGCCGAACGCCAGGCCGGCACGGCGCGACCGCACCTGATCGTCGGGATCGCGGGGACCATCGCGCTCGCCGGGGCGTTCCTAGCGTGGCCGTACTGGTCGGATCCGGTGCGGATGCTGCGCTATCTGCAGCTCGCCCTCGTCTGCCATTTGCTCGTGGCGTTCCTCCCGTTCGTCGGCCGGGACGAGCCGAACGGCTTCTGGCAGTACAACCGTATCCTCTTTCTGCGATTCCTGACCGCGGTGCTGTACGCCGGGACGCTCTTCGTCGGCATCGCCCTCGCCCTCCTCGCGCTCGATCGGCTCTTCGGCGTGCACGTCCAAGGTGAGGCGTACGGCCGGCTCTGGATGATCATCGCGTTCGTCTTCCATCCGTGGTTCTTCGTCGGCGGGATCCCCGAAGACCTCGACGCGCTCGAGGGTCGGCGCGACTACCCGTACGGCCTCCGTGTCTTCACGCAATACGTGCTCCTCCCACTCGTCGCGTTGTACGTCGTCATCCTCACGGCGTATCTGGTGAAGGTGATCGGCACGGCGTCGTGGCCGAGCGGGTGGATCGGGTACCTCGTCTCGTGCGTGTCGGTGCTGGGGATCCTGGCCTGGCTCCTGGTGCGTCCGCTCGAGGACCTGGGCGAACATCGCTGGGTGCAGGCCTACACCCGGTGGTTCTATCTGGCGATCGTCCCGTCGCTCGCCATGCTCTGGCTCGCGATCGGGAAGCGCATCGCCCAGTACGGCGTGACCGAGCCGCGCTACTTCCTCACGATCCTCTCACTCTGGGTCGCCGGGATCGCCGTCTACTTCACCGTCCGGCGCTCGCGCAACATCAAGCTCATTCCAGCGAGTCTCTGTGTCGTGGCGATCGTCACCTTCCTCGGGCCGTGGGGCGCGTTCCGCGTCTCCGAGCGGAGCCAGGTGCACCGCCTGCGAACGCTCTTTACGCGCAACGAGATCCTCCGCGATGGACAGGTGACCCCGGCGTCGCGGGAGCCGACGCTCCAGGAGCGCCAGGCCATGAGCGACGTACTGCGATATCTGATCGAGACCCATGGCACGGGCGCCATCGATCCGTGGTTCGGCGATTCGCTCGCGCGCATCGACACGATCGCGCACTCGACGAGGCCCTCCAACGCGGCGACGGCGCGGACCGACGTCATCCTCGCATCCCTCGGCATCGTCTCGCTGCCGCCGTCTCGCGGCGGCAGCGGCTACGTGACCTACTCGTACGGTCCGTTCCGACCGGCGATCCCCCTCGCGGGATACGACTACGCGCTCACCTTGAGCGTTCGGCCCGACACGGTCGTGCTGAGCGACGGACTCCGCATCACGGTCCCCGGCGACAGCGGGGCGATCTCCGTCGTGCGCGGCGACTCGGTGCTCGCCTCTCTGCCGCTTGCCACGGTGTTCGCCGAAGCGGCGAAGCGTCCGCCGCGCCCCGCGGACCGGCGCGCCCGCGGCGCGGCCGGTGAGCCGCTCGCCGTCAGCGCCGAGGGCCCCGGAGCGTCCCTGCGGCTCTATGTGTGGTGGCTGAATGGCAGGAACCTTGCGAACGAGATCCAGCTAACAGGCATCACCGGAGAGTTGCTGGTCCGGGTCAAGTAAGCCACGGCCCCACCCTTCCCTCCTCGGCGACCGGGAGCTATTCTCGGCGCCCCTCTGAGCGCCGACACGTCAGCCGACGTTTGGATGTCATCACGCCGTACGCAAACGGGGTTGCGTCATGGCGCCAGGCACTAACCGAACGTGCTCCATGCATCACCGTGGAGCGTGGCGCTCGCGCCACGCGGTTGTAGTGCTTGCCCTACTCTTTGCTATCCCGTCCCTCACCCGTCCGCTGGCCGCACAGCAGACCGACTGGACGGCGATGCTGCAGATCAACCCGTATCCGTCGCCGTACCTCAGTGATTGGGAGACCAATCCGAACATCGCGACGCTGACCCTCGTCAACCCGACGACGTCGAGCCAAGACGTCGTGCTGCGCTACGACATCCACAATCAGCAGGGCGCCCTGCTCGCCTCCGGACGGAGCGATCCGCAGACGATCCCGGCGGGTTCACCGACCATCTACACGTCGTTCGTCGATATCGAGGGCTCCTCACAGCACGATGCCGCGCTCGAGAGCGAGATGACGACGACCGGGCGTATCCCCGAGGGCGTCTACACCGTCTGCGTCCTCGCCGCGGACGCGCAGAATCTCGTGCTCGCGCGGACCTGCCAGCAGTTCACGATCGTCTATCCCGATCCGCCGATGCTGATCTCGCCGGCGGACGGCGCGGTGGTGAGCACGACGTCGCCGGTGTTCCAATGGACACCGCTGCAGGTTCCTGGTGACTACCAGCTGCGCTACATCCTCCAAATCGCCGAAGTGCACCAGGGCCAGACCGCTGCCGCGGCCCTGGCGGCCAACATCCCACTCTACGAGAACCGCGACGTGGGGAGCACGGTGCTGGAGTATCCCCTCGACGCGCAGCCGTTCGAGCAGGGGAAGACGTACGCCTGGCGCGTCATAACGCTGGACCAGAACGGCTATCCGCCGTCCACCAACGGCGGGATGAGCGAGATCGAGACCTTCCAGTACAATGACGGCTCCACGCCGCTCCCACCGCCCGCCAACTCGCTCGCCACGCTGCAGCTCTTGAACGGAGCCACGGACAGCGGCGCCACGACCGGGACGGCGACGGACACGGCGAGTTTCTCGCGGATCTGCACGGACACGACCCAGCGCGGGACGACGCCCGTCAACTACGTCATCGCCGTCAACTCGCGCTGGGGATTCCTGCCCCTCGCTCGGAGCAGCGCGACGATCTACCGGAAGATCTCGGAGCGCGCGAAGCCGCTGTGGTGGATCTATACCGCGCGCGGCCACCGCGAGCTGCTCGTGCACGGCAACTGCGACGGGCCGCTCGGAGGGCTCGAATGGATCGCGACCAAGCGGAGCGACCATGAGACCCTCAACAGGTGGCTCACGCGGAAGCCGCCCACGGCCGGAAGGCCCTTCCTGGGCGACACCCTCAAGTATTCCGCCTGGGCGTTTGCGCTCAGCAGCGATTCCGTCTGGGTGCCCGACAGCGCCGATTTCGGCGATGCCGACTTCTTCGACGGAAACGACTTCGACGTGAAACCGGGCGTCAACGCATACGCGGTCCTCGCGCTCCCGAATCGAGGACTCTGGGGATTCTTTCAGCGACTCGGCTTTCAGGAAAAGGCGATCACCTTCCAGGGGTTCGTGGGCCTGGACGTCAGCGCCACCCTCGGCATCGGACAACCCACCGGCGCGGGCGCCTCCGTCGATCAGTCGGTCCAGGCGTCGTTTCTCAATCTGTCGGTAGCGCTTCCCGACCGGAAGCCGCTCAAGGGTGGGCTGTTTTACCCGATCGCCAAGTCGATGCACCTCGCCATCGAGCTGGAGGTCAAGGACTCCGTGGCCGCCCGCGCCGGCGTACAGGGCGCCACCGAAAAGGGCTCGGGCGTCAACGGCGCGAATACCCTCGAGATCGTTCCGAAGATCACGCACACGATCGTGCTCAAGGACGACGTGGCGAAGCACATCCAGGGGTCGCGCCAGCTCGTGGGACAGCTCCAGCTCGATATCCAGGGTGGGAGCGAGCAAACCAACGTCCTGAGCAAGTCCGGATCGAAACTCAAGCAGATCTGGTCCAAGGTGGCCGGTCCCCGATTGGGCGCGGCGTTCGGCGTGAAGCCCTCGGACGTGCCGTGCGCCCCCACGACGACGACGGGGATCGCGTGGAAGTCGGACTACGTCATCAGCTACGGCTTGGACGGGAAGGTGGTGCTCGGTCCCGTGTACTTCGACAGTCCGGGAATCGAGCTGCATATCGATACCAAACATCACGAGGAATACAGCCTCGCGTTCGCGACCGAAGTCGGCTTCACGAATCTGAACGCCGGGGCGATCCTCGGGCTGGCCATCGCACCGAAGGTGCCTCCCGACTCCAACGAGGACGTGGTTGGGACACGCGAATTCGCGGTCCCGTCGTCAGGCGGTGCCGGGAAGAACACGGAGTGCAAGAGCCTGACGCGCACCAAAGGCATGCGCGATCTGAAGGCGAGCTCGGACACCAGTACGCCGGGCCTGACGCGCACGCAGGGCACGCGCAACTTGAAGGCCACCCCCGACACCAGCGACAAGTACGCGAGCGCCAACAAGGAGAAACACAACCCCGGAAAGGTCACGAAGTCGAAGAGCACACCGGAGCAGAAGACAACCACGAAGAAGAACACCACATCGCCGCAGGAGAACGGGACGCAGGAAGCTCCCAAGACGGCCTCGTGGCGGGATAAGTGGAACGTGTACTGGAAGGTCGCCTTCCCCGAAAACCTCGACATGGCGAACGCGATCAAGAGCCTCATCGCGATGCTCACGGGGTTCGTCGGCACGATAGGAGGGGGCTCCTGATGCGACCGCTACGGATCGGCGCCGCGCTGCTCGCGGCCGTTCTGGTCACGGCACCACATGCGGCGGCGCAGGGGACCGGCGGTGGGATCGATTGGACGAACCTCAAGCTTCCGCCCGATTTCCTCACGCTCTCGAACCTCGAGATCTTCAACGGCAGCACGGGCGGCGTGATGGCCGCGGCCACCACGACACTGCTGAATTCGCGGACGAACGTGCTGCTCGCGACGGACAAGGCCTCGGGCACGACGCGGAACTTCATCCTCGGGCTCGAGCCCGATGATTGGTCGCTGACGAAGGCGTTCCCCGCCCTCTCCAACCCGGTCCTCGACGACCTCAAGCTCAATCACGTCGCGCTCGTCGTCACCAATCGCGGTGATACCGCGGATGCGAGCCAGCTCGCCGACGCGGAGTACGCCTTCTACCAGCCGGTCTACGGCACGCCCGACTTCACGCTGATCCTCCAACCCGGCGTCAACCTGATCGCCGCCATCCCCCTGAGCAAGCTGCCGCCGAACAGCCCGCTCCTCATGGCGTTCAAGCCGCTCGGGATGCAGCCCGGGCCGATCCTGCTCCAGGGAACGCTCGGCAAGAGTCTCACGATGCTGGGCGGCGGCGGCGGCCTCGATGCGATCAAGGATCTCTTTCTCAGCGCCGCGTTGCCGCCGATGCGCCCGCCCGGTGCGCCGGACTGGTTCATCGATGGACAGCTGGCGCTCCAGTTGACCGGGCAGCCGTCGGTCGCCCTGGTCGGCAACATGACGGTGAAGATCAAGACGGACACGCTGACCTTCTTCCTGGCCTCCACGATCGCCAAGACCGGCCTGTCGCTGAGCGGCGGCCTCGCGGCGGCCCATCCGTGGGTCGCGCCCTTCGGGATCGACTGGCTGACGCTGAACAAGGTCGTGCTCGAGCTGGGCATCACGCCGACGGGAAGCGTCGACCTCGGCTTCGGCGGCGACATGATCATCGGCAAGAAGGACATGGACGTCGCCGTCGCGCTCGCCATCAACGCGGCCAGCGGCGTGCCCACCAACTTCATCATCCGGGGCAACAGCGACGCGGGATTCGGACTCGCCGACCTCCTCGCGCTCCAGGAGAAGATGGCCGAGGCCCGTGCCGCGGCGAATGCGGCCTCCGGTCAGCCGAACAAACCCACGCCCAAGATCCCGCTCGACGCGCTTCCCGATATCGAGTTTCGGAAGGTCGGACTCCTGTTCGCGCCCAAGCCCGACCCCGTGCTCGACATCGAGCGCGGAATGGCCATCAAGGGCCAGATGTGGATTCCCACCGGCCAGGGCGACCAACTCAAGAACTTCGCGTCGGTCGACGTCAGCGCGACCGCCGACGGCGTCTGGGCCAAGGGACACCTCGGCGCCTTCTCGCTCGGCCCACTGACGTGGAGCGACGCGAAGCTGGATCTCACGCTCACGCCGCAGGACCAGCACTTCATCGTCAAGGGTGACGCGAAGCTCTTCCAGTCCGAGCAGGCGGTCGATCTCACGATCTCGCGAAAGCAGCTCAAGTTCCACACGACGACGCAGCTGTTCAACGACATGTTTACCGTCGACATGGACGCCAATGCGGCGTTCAATCTGCGGAATCCCGCCTTCAAGGTGGACGGCGTCGCGCAGAACGATCTCTCGCAGGTCCTCGGACCCGTGATGGACGATGGGATCCGGCGGTTCGCCAAGACCGGCGCCGCGGTGATCGGTCGCGCGGACACGGCGCTCCAGGCGCTGCAGACCGCGGAATCCGCCGGTCACGCGACGGTCGCGCAGCTCAAGACGACGCTCGAGAATCAGCGCGCCGCCGCGGAGGGCGCGTGGCAGAGCGCGCAGCGCGCCGCCGATCAGGCCGGGCGTTCGGCCTCGAGCGCGGCGAACACGCGGAATTACTGGTACAACCAGTGGCGGAACACGCCCCGCCGGCGCCCCGGCCTCCGCGCCTCACGCCATGCGAATTACGTGCGCTGGAGCGGGATCTATGCTGCACGTGCCGGAGTCTACGCCGCCCGCCGCGCCAAAGCGAACGCGCTCCACCGCATCTACGACGCCATCCCGCCGGTCGATCAGAACATCCTGCTCATGCGGGCCGACTCCGCCCTCGCGGTGCTCCATGCCAAGCTGCAGGACGCCACGACGAAGCTCGCGGCGATCAAGGACGCGCTCCAGCGGGTGGATGCCGCGGCACAGAGCGGCGGTACGCTCGTCGCCCTGCGGCACGCGGAGGTCCACGCGGATCTGGCCGATCTCATGAAAGGCCAGGCGGTGCGCTGGGTCCTCGACGGTACGTTCGCCGCGAAGCCGTTCCACATCGACCAGAAGATCAACTTCGGCGACCTGCACGGCGCGGCGGCGCAACTGGTCACGGATCTGACGGAAGGCTCGTGATGCGCCGCCGACCGACCGCCCCGCTCACCGCCGCCGTCGCGTGCCTTCTGGGCATGCTCGCGGCCGCGCCCGCCGAGGCGCAGGGCGGTGGCCTCGGACGGCCGATCACGGTCGGCGGTACGCTCGTCACGTACGGTGAGCTGTACGGCACAAACCGCACCGACCCGTTCCGGCCCTCCCAAACGGGACGGATCGAGTTCGATCCAACCGTGTCGCTCTATGGCAAGGTGAACCTCGCGTTCAGCTTCCTGCTCTCGTCGTCCAACGGGTCGAACTTCGGCCTCGGCGGGCTCCCCGGCCGGCAGCACCTGAACCAGTTCGGCGTGAGCCCGACGT
>DATFMZ010000231.1:0-2974 GCA_035266665.1 Gemmatimonadales bacterium
CGGGGGTGAGGAGGCCCGCGCTGACGCGAGCGCAGCCCTAGCGTCTGGGGGCCCGTGAAGACACATTGAGAGCCCGCCGTCTCATCCCGAGGCGGCGTTTCGTTCCGGGGAGGCTCGACCGAACGATGGCCTGGTTCAAGAAGGAGCAGAAGCCGCGCAAGTCGCAACGCGAGAAGCTCGAGATTCCCGCCGATGCGTGGGACAAGTGCGAGCGCTGCGGCCATATCGATATTCGGGACAAGTTCGAGCGCGCGCTCCAGGTGTGCCCGTCGTGCGGGTTCCACCGGCGGATCGGCGCGCAGCGCTACGTCGAAATCCTCACCGATCCCGACAGCTTCATCGAGCTGTACGCCGATCTCCGGTCGGTGGACGCCATCGGCTTCGAGGGGTATCGGGACCGCATCGCGGCGGCGCGGCGGAAATCCGGACCGCAGGATGCCCTCCTCGCCGGTTACGCCACGATTTCCGGTATCGAAATCGACCTCGGCGTGATGGTGTTCGCCTACATGGGTGGCTCGATGGGCTCCGTCGTGGGGGAGAAGGTCGCGCGTCTCGCCCAGCGTTCGCTCGAGGAGCGGGTCCCGCTCGTGCTGATCTCCAACTCGGGCGGCGCGCGGATGCAGGAGGGCGTGCTGAGCCTGATGCAGATGGCCAAGACGTCCGTGATGATCGCGCGGCTCCGTGAGGAGGGGATTCCGTACCTCTCGATCCTCACCGATCCCACCACGGGGGGCGTGTCCGCCTCGTTCGCGATGCAGGGCGACGTGATTCTCTCCGAGCCCGAGGCGCTCATCGGCTTTGCCGGCCCGCGCGTCATCAAGCAAACCATCGGCCAGGATCTCCCGGAGGGATTTCAGCGCGCGGAGTTCCTGCTCGAGCACGGGATGATCGACCGCGTGGTGCAGCGGAGCGAGCTTGCCGAGACCACCGCGCGCCTCCTCCGGATGATGCTCAAGCGTGAGGCGCTGGAGTCCGCCGGCTGAGCCTCGACTTCACGCACGCCTGCCAATTCCTCTTCCCCCGGGTCGCCGGCGGCACGACCTATTCCCTCGGGCCGACGCGCGCACTGCTCGACCGCCTCGGCCACCCCGAGCAGCACTACCCGACCATTCTCATCGGCGGCACCAACGGCAAGGGTTCCGTCGCCGTCCTGGTCTACGAAACCCTGCGTGAGGCGGGGTTCTCGACCGCGCTCTACACGTCGCCGCATCTCGTGGACGTGCGCGAGCGGATGCTCGTCGACGGCCGGCCGATCACGCGCGAGGCGTTCGCGATGTGGACCGACCGGCTGCACGACGCGATCCTCGAGGAACAGGCGAGCTTCTTCGAGGCCACCACGGCCATGGCGTTCGCCGATTTCGCGGCCCGCGGCGCCGACGTCGCGGTGATCGAAGTGGGGCTCGGCGGCCGGCTGGACAGCACCAACGTGCTCGATCCGGTGGTGAGTGCCGTGACCTACGTGGGGCTCGAGCACACCGAGTATCTGGGCGACACGCTCGATCAGATCGCGCGGGAGAAGGCGGGGATCGCGAAGCGGGGCCGGCCGTTCGTGATCGGCGAGCCCGATCCGGGGCGCGCCGCGTTGATGGCGGAGCTCGGCCGTGCGGTGGGGGCGGAGGTCATGATCGTGCCGCCGACCGCGCGCTACGGTGGGGAGCTGGCGCTCCTTGGCGCCCATCAACGCCGGAACGCCGCCGTGGCGGGCGCGGTGCTGGCGGCGCTCCCCGCGGAGATCCGGCCGAGCGACGACGCCGCGCGACGGGCGTTTGCCCGCGCCCGGCTGCCGGGCCGGTTCGAGCGCCGGGACAAGTGGATCTTCGACGTCGCCCACAACGCGGACGGGATGGAGGTCCTGGTGGAGACGCTCCGCGAGACGGCGCCGCCGCGGCCGATCCACGCGCTGGTCTCCGTGCTCGCGGACAAGAACTGGACCACGATGCTCGAGGGGCTCACGGGGGCGGTGGACCGTGTCTGGGCCACCATGGCGCCCACGGCGCCCGCGCCACGGCGCTGGGACCTCGGGACCGTGGCGCACCGGTTCGCGGGCCGGGTCACGGTGGAGCCGGACTTCGACCGCGCGCTCCGCGACGTCCAGGAAGGGGCGCGGACGGTGGTGGTCTGCGGCTCGTTTCACACCGTCGGCGATGCGATGGCGCGCTTGCCCGGACTCGCGCCGCTCGGGTAGATTTTGCCATGCCAGCACGCGCGTTGCCCGGATTTCGCGATTTCTACCCCGACGACGCCGCTCTCCGCAACCACATCTTCGCCGCCTGGCGCACCGTCGCCCGGCGCTACGGCTTCGAGGAGTACGACGGCCCGCCCCTCGAGCCCCGCGAGTTGTACGAGCAGAAGAGCGGGGCGGAGATCGTCGAGCAGCTCTACTGGTTCGAGGACAAGGGCGGCCGGAACGTGGCCTTGAGGCCCGAGATGACGCCCACCCTCGCCCGCATGGTGACGGCACGGGCGCAGGGGCTCAAGAAGCCGATCCGGTGGTTCTCGCTCCCCCAGCTCTTCCGCTACGAGCGGCAGCAACGCGGTCGGCTGCGCGAGCACTTCCAGCTCAACATGGATCTGATCGGCGAGCCGGGTCCGCTGGCCGATACCGAGATCATCGCCGCGGCGCTCGACATCATGCGCGCCCTCGGCCTCACCGAGCGGGACGTGAAGGTGCGGCTGTCGGACCGCCGCGTGGTCGGGGCGCTCCTCGCCGCCGCGGGCGTCGCCGACGATCAGCTCCTCACCGCGTTCGCGGCGCTCGACAAGGTGGAGCGCATGCCGCGGGACCTGCTGATGGCCCAGCTCGCCGAGCAGTGGGGCGGCGATACCGAACGCGCGGCCCGCGTGCTCGATCTCGCGAGGATCAAGGGAGCGGATGCGCTGCGTCAGGCACTCGCAGGGGTGCCCGGTGGGGCCGACGCGGGCGAGGGGCTCTTCGAGTGCGTGCAGTCGCTCGAGGCGATGGGGCTTCGGAGCT
>DATFMZ010000232.1:0-19372 GCA_035266665.1 Gemmatimonadales bacterium
CACGAACTGGGTGGGGACGGTGGGCGGTGCGGTGTCCACGATGCCCGCCGCGGCCGCGGCGGCGGCCCTGAGGGCCGCGAGATCGTCGTGCGCCGTCGTGGTGTCCTTCCCCTGGTGCCGGAGCTCGGCCACGACGCGAGCGAGCGAGTCGAGTTTCGCCTGGAGCACGCGAAGCCGGACTTCGAGCGAATCGGTTCGCGTTTGCGGATTTTGCGCACGCGCGGCCGGAGCGAACGCCCCGACGAGCGCGAGCGCGGCGATGTAGCGTACGCCACGCATCGGTCCTGATACCTCGTCGTGAAAGCCTGTGCCTGCCACACCGCAGGACCCGTGGGGATCATGCGGGGGCGCGAATACGTGGGCTCAGCGAGGTGGTGCGCGGACCGACGGGTTGGGGTGGCCTGGTGGGTCGGGTGGGACGCTCACGCGTTCCCGGGGGGGCGTGAGCGGGCGGCCGGGATCGACGGTGTGGACCGGGGTCGGGACGGGCGGCGCGAGGTGCCGCGCCGCGTGGGTCGGGCAGTGGGCCTCGTCGTGGATCGGCACGCACTGCGTCGAATGCCCGGACTCGAACGTCGGCGGCGCGGTGAGGCGCGTGGTCTTCGCATGCAGCAATGGCGTCGCGATCGCGGTGCCCGCATAGAGCAACAGTGCGAAGATCGAGATGCGCCGGAGCACCCGGGACGTGCGACGATCAGCCATGATGGTGGAAGTATAGCACTCGGCGCTCCGTCACGCCCGGCGCCGCGGCCCGCGCGCGTAGGCGCGGAGCCGTCGCAGCATGCGACGGTCCGTCTTCACGGGGTCATCGCCCTTCGGCGTCTCGATCACCTTCACGACGTCGCGGAACCGGGGGTCGCGCATGACGCTCCGGAACGGTTTGGCACCGAGCGTGCCCTCCGCGATGAGCGCGTGCCGATCCCGGCGGGATCCGAACGGCGTGCGCGAGTCGTTCAAGTGAAAGCAGCGCAGCTGGGCGAGGCCGATCGTGCGATCCCACTCGGCCCAGACCTCGTCCCAGGCGTCCACGATGTCGTAGCCGGCCGCGTAGAGGTGGCAGGTGTCGGCGCAGAAGCCGATGCGATCGCGCAGCGAGGCGGGAACCCGCGCACGAAGCTCGGCGAGCTCGTCGAATCGCGCGCCGAGAGCCGTGCCGGAACCGGCCGTCGTTTCGATCAGGATCATGGGGCCGGGCTCGGCCGCGAGCGCCTCCACGTAGGCCTCCGCGTTGCGCACGAGGCCCGCCCCGCGATCGTCCATGAAGTTGCCGGGGTGGGTCACGACGTACGGGATGCCGTATGCACGGCAGCGCGCCAGCTCACCCTTGAAGCAGGCGATCGAGCGGGCGCGCAACGCACGATCCGGCGAGGCGAGGTTGATCAGGTAGGAGTCGTGTGAGACGACGGCGCGGAGATCGCTCCGCGCCATCTCGGCCTGGAAGGTCGCGACCTGTTCGTCGGTCGGCACCGGCTCGCGCCACTGGTTCGGTGTCTTGGTGAACACCTGGATGGCCGTTGCGCCGATCGCACGTCCGCGTGCGGGCGCAGTCTGCACGCCACCCGCCGTGGAGACGTGCGCTCCGAGCTTCTCGTGTGGCGGACGCGAGGTCACGGGACGCGGCGGGGGGAGAGGCCCGCATCCGCGAGCGCCGCCTCCGCCTCGGCGGCTCGGCGCTCGAGATCGAGCTTCGAGCGCCGGAGCCGGTCCACCAACTCGCGCTCGCGTGCGAGCTCGGCGCGAAGGCCGTCGAGCTCGGCGCCTCGGCCGGTCGTGACGTGCTCGGCGTCGCCGTCCACGATCTCGACGTCGGGACCGGCGGGCAGGGCGTGCGACGCCTGCTGCTCGATCCGGTGGGCCAGCTCGCCGAGCGTCACCTGCTGGCGTTCGATCGCTTCGCCGAGCCGCATGATCTCGCGCGCCATCTGCCACATCGCTTCGCGCCGTTCGCGCTCCCCGTCGAGCACGACGGCGAGCAGCTCCCGTGCCGCGCCCGACCCGCCCCGCGAGCCGGCGTGACGCACGATGGCGCCCGCGGGCGGCGGGGGGGCGCCGGTCGCCTCGGCGAGTTGCGCCGCGATCTCCTGGCGATGGCGACCCTCCGCGAAGCCGTCGGCCGCGAGCCGCAGCAGCTCGATGGCGCGGCGTGGGTAGCGGCGCCGACGGCCGCGGCCGGAGACCGGAAGGTATCCCTCGAAGAGATCGCGATAGTACCGGACGGTGGATTCCGGGAGTCCGAGCTCGTCGGCGATCGCGCGGAGCGTGAGGAGCGGTTCGTCGGTCACGGTGAGCGCAAGATAGCAGACGGCCGCACGGCGTGCAGCAGTCCGCCCGGCGGGGGAGCGCTACCGCCCGATGGTCTTCGGGAATCGCCAGATCGCGACGCCGAGCATCAGGCTCGCGAGCACGGCGAGCAGGACGAACTGATGCCACAGCGCCTCGAATCCCGCGCCCTTGAGGAAGACCGCGCGGACCACCTCCAGGAAATGGCGCACCGGGTTCGCGATCGTGATGGTGCGGAAGAACGCGGGCATGCTGCGGATCGGATAGAAGAAGCCGGAGAGAATGATGGACGGCAGCAGAAAGAGGAACATCGTCATGAACGCTTCCTGCTGGGTCTTCGAGATGGTCGAGATGAAGAGCCCCACCGAGAGACCGGCGACGATGTACATGAGTGCCGCGGGCAGGAGGACGAGCACGGAGCCGCGGAAGGGAATGTGGAACCACAGGATCGCCACCACCGTGATGGTGGCCATGTCGATCAAGCCGATCATGGCGACCGGCAGCGTCTTGCCGAGCATCAGCTCCGCGGGCGTGAGGGGCGAGACCATGAGCTGGTCGAGCGTGCCGAGCTCGCGCTCGCGCACCACGGCGAGCGCGGTGAGCAGCAGGCACATCAACAGCACGAGCACGCCGATCACGCCGGGCACGTTGTAGACCCGACTCTCGAGATTCGGGTTGTACCACGCCCGCACGCGCAGATCGACCCCGGCGGCGGTGCGCCCCGGGGTGTGCTCCGCGGCATAGCGCTGCATGATGCGCGTCGCATACCCCAACGCCACGGTTCCGGTATTGGAATTGGTACCGTCCACGATCAGCTGCACGTGCGCGGGTCCGTCCGCCGCGAGATCGCGCGCGAAGTGCACCGGGATCTCGAGGCCCACTTCCGCGTCACCGCGATCGAGTGCGGCGACGAGCGCGGCGGGCCGGACACTCCGCTCCACCACGCGGAAGTAGCCGGAGGCCGTGAAGGCGTCCACGAGCGCGCGCGCCTCCGCCGTCTGATCGTGATCGACCACCACCATCGTGGTGTTGCGAATGTCGGTGTTCACGGCGTAGCCGAAGAGCACGAGCTGGATGATCGGCGAGACGAAGATCAGCCCGCGCGTGCGGACGTCGCGGAAGAGCTGGCGCAGCTCCTTCTTCACCATCTCGCGGATCCGCAGGAGATGCAGGTTCACGCGATCTCCTTGTGGAAGGCACGAATCGCGAGCGTGAGTCCCATCGTGGCGAAGACGATCATCGCGACGGCATCGGGCCAGAGGACGTTGAACCCGACGCCCTTCAGGAAGACGCCCTTCGTCACCGTCACGTAGTACCGGGCGGGCACGATGTACGTGATGAGTCGGAGCGGGAGCGGCATCGTGGCGATCGAGAAGATGAACCCGGAGAGCAGGAGGGCCGGCAGATACGTCGCCACCATCGCCGCCTGCGTCGCGAGGACCTGCGACTTGACCGCCGCCGAGATGAACATGCCGAGGCCGAGCGCTCCGACCAGGAACAGGAACGTCATCACGGCGAGCAGAATCACGTTCCCGCGGAAGGGCACCTGAAAGATCACGATCCCCGCGACCACCGCGAGCGTTACGTCGAAGAGACCGATCCCCACGTACGGCACGAGCTTGCCGAGCACCACCTCGAGCCGGTGCACCGGTGTCGCGGCGAGCTGCTCCATCGTCCCGCGTTCCCATTCGCGCGCGATCGTGAGCGCGGTGAGCATCGCCGCGATGATGGACATGATCACGGCAATGAGGCCCGGCACGATCATGTTCCGGCTCTCGAGCGCCTCGTTGTACCACACGCGGGCGTCCGCGACCAACGGTGGGGCGACCCGGCGGCCCGCGAGGACGACGTCCGCGGAATAGCCCGCGACGATTGCGTCGGCGTAGTTCTGCGCGATGGTGGCCGTGTTCGCGTCACCGCCGTCCAGCAGCGCTTGCACGGGCGCCGGCCGGCCCGCATCGAGGTTCTTCTGGAAGTCCGGGGGAATGATCAGGATGAGCTGGGCACGCCCATCGGCGAGTGCGGCGTCCGCGTCGTCATACCGTGCGAGCCGTTCGGTGACGGTGAAGTAGCCCGAGCTCGTGAAGGCCTCGATCAGGCGTCGACTCTCGTTGGTGTTGCTGCGGTCGAGCACGCCGAGCGAGATGTTCTTGACGTCGAACGAGATCGCATAGCCGAAGAAGAGGATCAGGGCGATCGGCAGGAGAAAGGCCAGGATCAGGCTCCGCGGGTCGCGGCGCAGCTGAATGGTCTCCTTCCGGGCCACGGCGAGCAGGCGATGCGGGCTCATCCGACGACCGCCCCGCCCCCGCGTCGCACCAGCGCCACGAAGACGTCCTCGAGGGAGGGTGGAATCACGGTGATGTGCTCCACCCGGCGCCCGGCGCCCGCGAGCGTGCGCTGGATCGACGCGCGCGCGGCCGCCTCGTCCGTCACCATCACGTGCAGGGCGCGACCGTACATGCCCGCCTCCACGATCTCCGGCACGTGCTGGAGGGCTTCGATCGCCTTCGGCGCATCGTCGGTCGCGACCTCGAGGATGGGGTCGGTCATCTGCGCCTTGAGCGCCGCCGGCCGATCCAGCGCGATGAGCCGCCCGCGATTCATGAGTGCGAGGCGGTTGCAGTACTCCGCCTCTTCCATGTAGTGGGTGGTGACGAGCACGGTCGTGCCCTCCTCGGCGAGGGCATAGATCAGATCCCAGAAGTGGCGTCGCGAGACGGGGTCCACGCCCGACGTCGGTTCGTCCAGGAAGAGGATGGGCGGCTCGTGCAGCACCGCACAGCCGAGCGCGAGGCGCTGCTTCCAGCCGAGCGGAAGGTCGGCGGTGAGCCGCGTGCGGTGCTCGGTCAGTTCCGCCATCTCGAGCACCCAGTCGCGTCGCGCGGCGAGACGCGGTCCCGTGACGCCGTAGAGGCCGGCAAAGAGCTGAATGTTCTCCTCGACGGTGAGATCGGCGTAGAGCGAGAAGAGCTGGGACATGTAGCCGATGTTGCGCTTGAGCGCTTCCGTCTCGTCCGCGACGTCGAACCCCGCCACGTACGCGGTGCCGTCACTCGGATGCAGGAGCCCCGTCAGCATCTTGATCGTCGTCGTCTTTCCGGCGCCGTTCGGCCCGAGGAAGCCGAAGATCTCGCCGGTGGCGACCGCAAAGCTCACGCGGTCCACGGCGACGAAATCCCCGAACCTCCGGGTGAGATCCTGGACCGCGATCGCGTCAGGCATGCTCGCCCCCGCGGGTCACGAGCGTGATGAAGACGTCCTCGAGCGAGGGCTCGGCGCGCTCCTCGTGGAGCACCGGGATGCCCGCGCCGGCGAGTGCACGATCGATCACGGGCGCGTCGCGCTCGGGGTCGTCGAGCACCACGTGGACGTCGTCACCGAAGACCGCCGCCTGACGGACTTCCCGAACGCCACGCAACACGTCGCGTGCGACCCGGGGCCGTGCGGTGCGGACCTTCACGATGAACGGGCCGGCGAGACGCTGCAGTGCCGCGGGGGTGTCGAGCGCCATCAGGCGTCCCTCGTAGAGGAGTGCCACCCGGTCGCACCGCTCGGCCTCGTCGAGGTAGGCCGTCGAGACGATCGTCGTCATCCCGTGCGCGACCATCTCGTGCACGATGAGCCAGAGGTCGCGCCGCGAGATGGGATCGACCCCGAAGGTCGGTTCGTCGAGCAAGAGGATCTCCGGTTCGTGCACCAGCGCGCAGGACAGGCCGAGCTTCTGCTTCATGCCGCCGGAGAGCTGCCCCGCGAGCCGGTCGCGAAACTGCCCGAGCGCGGAGAACCGGTAGAGCCGCTCGTAGCGTGCCGGCCGCTCGGCGCGCGGTACCCGGTAGAGATCGGCGTAGAAGTCGAGATTCTCCTCGACCGTCAGATCCGTGTAGAGGCCGAACCGCTGCGACATGTAGGCGATGTGCGTCTTCACCCCCTCGGGATCCGACGCGACGCTCACCCCGTGCAGGAGCGCGTCGCCCGCCGTGGGACGCATCACGCCCGCGAGCATCCGGAGCGTCGTGGTCTTCCCCGCGCCGTCGGGCCCCACCACGCCGAACAGCTCGCCGGGCGCGACGTCGAAGGAAAGCGCACGGACGGCTTCCACCGCGCCGAAGCGGCGCGAGAGATTCTGGACGGAGACCGCGGCCTCCACGATCAGCGTCCGCCGCCGAGCACGATGTCCGCGGGGAGACCGGGCTTCAGGTCTTCCGTGGAGTCGCGGACGATCTGGACCTTCACACGATAGACGAGCTTCACGCGCTCGGCGGTAGTCTGCACGCTCCGCGGCGTGAACTCGGCTGCGTTGGAGATGTAGATCACGCGCCCGGCATAGGTGCGGCCGGGATACGCATCCGCGGTGATCGTCGCGTCCTGTCCCAGGGCGAGCCGGCCGACCTGATCCTCGCGCACGTAGATGCGCACCCAGCGGTCGTTCGGATTGATGACCGTGACGACGGGCTGGCCCGCGGCCACCGTCTCTCCGGGCTCACGGTGCCGCACGGTGACGACGCCGTTCACCGGGGCGACGATCACCGCGTTGCGAAGCACCGCGTGGGCCTGCTGGACCGCCGCGGCCGCCTGATGCGCCATGTCGCGCTGGGCGGCGATCGTCTCCGTGCGCGGTCCCTGCTCGAGCAGCGCGAGCTGCTCCTTGGCCGAGGTGGTTTGCGCGGCGGCCACGTCCCGCGCCGTCTGTGCCCGATCGAGCTGCGCCTGACTGATGGCGCCGCCGGCGAACAACGTCGTGGCCCGCTCGAGATTCTTCTCCGCCTCGGCCTGCTGCTGCGTGGCGGCGTCCACGGCGGCGCGTCCCTGCGCGATCTCCTGCGGCCGCGAGCCGTGCTCGAGCTCGATGAGGCGTGCCCGCGCGGCACGCTCCTGCGCGAGCGCGGCCGCTTCATGGGCGCGGAGCTCACTCCGATCGAGCCACGCGAGCGTGTCACCCGCTCGGACCCGGTCCCCCTCGTGGACGGTGATCGAGTCGATCCGGCCGGGCACCTGAAAGCCGAGGTCCGTTTCGGTGGCCTCCACCGTGCCGGAAGCGGTGATGCGGCCGGCGGTCCCGCCGCCGCTGAGCAGGACGATGGCGGTGATGGTGGCGACGATCGCGACGACGACGACGCCTCCGGCGATCCGCTGCTTGGTCATCGGTCGGTCTCCAGTGCTGCGGTGATCCACGCGGGAGTCAGGGTGCCGGTGAGCCGCGCGAGCGACACACGGGCGAAGACCGCCGTGGCACGCGTGCGGGCGAGGTTCGCCCGTGCGCCACGGAGGTCGGCTTCGGATTGGAGGAAATCGGTCTCCGTGCCTTCGCCCGTCTCGAGCGAGAGCCGTTCGATGCGGACCACCTCCTCGAGATGGGCGACGGCCGCTTCGACCGCGGCGGTGCGCGCGGCGGCGTCGCGGACCGCGCTCAGCGCCCGGTCCACCGCGTTGGCGGTCGCGATTTCGGCGAGCCGTACCTTGGCGCTCGCGGCCGCGGCCTCGGCGCCCGCCTCCGTGACGGCGCTGGAGCGCGCGCCACCGGTGAAGATCGGATAGCTGAGCCGGACACCCGCCTGCCATTCGCCCGAGAAATCGCCCGCCCCGCTCCCGTAGACCAGGTAGCCGCCGACCAGGTCGAGGTGCGGCAGCCAGGCGGCGACCGCCGCACGCCGTGCCCAGGTCGCAGCTTCCTCCTGACGGCGTGCCGCCCGCAGATCGGGATTCGCGTCGTCCGCTTGCCGGAGGAGCGCGTCCCGGCCGGGCACGGTGGTGTCGGCGATGCGCACGGGCACCAGCCGCGCCGCCCGTGCCTCCGCCGGGTCCACCCCAAGCCGGCGTGCCAGCTCGCGTTCGGCGTCGTCGAGCGACGTCGTCGCGGAGATGCGGCCGGCCTCGGCGGTGGCGAGCGCCGCCTCGACGCGCAGCAGCGCGACGCGCGCCGCGTTCCCGACGTCGAGTTGTTGCTGCACGCGGTCCCGCTCGGCCGTGAGCGCGGTGACGCCCTGCGTTTCGGCGGCGAGCACCGCCTGGGCGGTGAGCACCTCGAGATACGCCTGGGCGGTACCCGCGATGACGTCGGCGCTGCTCGCGTGGACCCGGTCGTCCGCCGCCGCGGCGCGCGCCCGTGCGCCATGGATCCGTGCCCCCCGGGCGCCCCCATCGAAGAGCGTGTACGACGCGTTCAGTCCGCCCTGGATGAGCGTCTGATCGAACGCCGGTGGGGCGGCCTGCAGGTTCAAGCCATGCAGGGGCGCCACGATCATTGGATCCTGAAAGCGCGAGACGTTGCCTTGCGCGGCGAGCTGTGGAAGCCGCTGGGCGATGAGCCGGCCGGCCGCGGCGTGCGCCCCACTGGCCGTGGCCTCGGCCGCCTGGAGCTCGGGATACGCGGCGAGCGCGTGCTGGACCGCCGCCGAGAGCGTGAGCGTCGCCGTGTCGGCGGGAGCCTGCGCCGCGAGCGGAGCGGCGAGCGCGAGCGCGCCCGCCAGCCCCACGAAGGTGGATCGATTCATGGCGTTGCGTCCGGGTGAGAGGCGAGTCCGCGAATCGCGATGGCGACGGCCGTCTCGACGATGGCGCGACGGACCCCGGTGTCGTCCTGATTCACGGCGATGGCGTCGTGCAAGACCTGTCGCACGACGTTCAAGAACATCGGCGGGGCCCCGATGCTCAGGGCCATGAGCCGGGGATCGCCCGCGCGAATCGAGCCGTCCTGTTGGCCTTCCGTGATGAGCGCGGCGATGTGGCCGTGATTCGCCATCAGGGTCTCCACGACCAATGGCGGCACGCGACGCCCGCTTGCGATCTCCTGGACCAGGATCCGCGGGAGCTCGGGATGGTCGTACAGGTAGCCGAAGACGTCGCGGACCACCCCCGCGATGCGCGTGAGGGGAGCGCCCTCGCGCTCCGCCGCGACGGCGACGCATTCGCGAAACGGCACCAACAACGATGCGAGTACCGCCTCGTAGAAGGCCGTCTTCGACCCAAAGTGATAGGTGACGGCCCCGAGATTGGCGCCCGCCAGCGCGGTGATCTCCCGCAACGAGGAGGCATCGAACCCTTTGGCGGAAAACACCTTACGACCAGTCTCGACGAGGCGGTCCTTGGTAGGGACTTCTTGTTTTGAGTGATTCATACGTTTGTATGAATACAGGGCACGGGCCGGGTGTGCAAGGGGCAACGAGAATTCATTCGTGGCGCGGGCGGACTGCGGTGGCTACGGGTGGGGTTTGAGCCAGTTCAGGGGATCGAGCGCGACGGGTTGATTGCCCTTGGCCTCGCGGATCTGGAATTCGATGTGCGGACCGTGGTCGCTGGCCCCGCCGCCGGAGAGTCCGATGACGTCGCCGGCGCTGAGCATCTGGCCGCCCGTAACCTCGATGCGCGACAGGTTCATGTAGAGCGTATAGAACCCGCCGCCGTGCTCGACCATGACGGTGAGCCCGTACGTGCCGAACGGGCCGGCCGAGGCGACGCGGCCCGCCGCGACGACGCGCACCGGCGTTCCGACCGGCGCGCCGATCCCGATGCCCTGATAGCGGATGGTGGTTCCGTCGGGGCCGGCGGCGGGGCCGAAGCGGTAGACGACCCTGCCGTCCACCGGCCAGGGGAGCGACCCGAGGCTCTCGCGGCTGATCGAGGCCGAAAGCGCCGGCATGCGCCCCGCGGCGATTGCCGCGCGGCGCCGGCGCTCGAGCTCGGCGATGAGCCCGTCGATCTTCGCCTCGGCCTGCTTGAGGCTGGAAATGCGCGCGCGCGCCTGCGCGGCCGTGGAGCGAGTTTGGGAGAGACTCCGTTGGCGCTCGCGCTCGAGGTCGGCATAGCGCGAAAGCTCCTGGCCACGTTCGTCGCGGTTCCGCGCCAGCTCCTGCTGGACCGTCTCGAGGTCGCGGTGCTCCCGTGCGACGCGGTCGCGCAGCTCCTGGACCTGACTCACGAGGGCCTGATCCTGCCGGCTCACCAGATAGAGATACTTGTAGCGGCTCAGGAGATCGCTGAAGCTCTCGGCGGAGAGGAGCACCTGAAACGTCCAGAGCGGGCCGCGCTTGTAGATCTCGACGATGCGCCGCCGCTCGATGGCGCGCTTGTCGGCGAGTTCATCCTGGGTGAGCAGGAGGTCGGTGGTCACCGTGTCGAGCTGCATCCCCAGGATCCGCATCTGGCGGTCGAGCTCGTTCACGATGCGGCCTGTGGCGGTCTTCTGGCGCTCGAGGTTGTCGATCTCACTCGAGATGTTGCGCATGCGCCCGCGGAGCGAGGTGAGCTGCCCTTCGAGCCGCGAGCGTTCCTGGCGGATCGAATCGAGTCGCGCCTGGTTGGCTTGAATCTCCTGCTCCAGGCTCCGCTGCGCATGCAGTCCGGCGGGGAGCGCGAGCAGGAGCGCCGCCGCGAGTCCCACAGGCCACGCGCGCATCAGAGGTGCCGGGTGTGGCGCCCGACGCTCGCGGCGCTGGCGATCAACCCGAGCGCCATCCCGAATCCGACCACCGCCACGGCCTCAAGCGGCGTGAAGAAGTCTCCCTGGAACAGGGTGCTGCTCACCACGAGATAGGCCGCGTAGTTCAGGCCCACGGCGACGGCACCGCCGATGGCGCCCTTGATCGTGCCTTCGAGCAGGAACGGAAACCGGATGAAGCCGTCGGTGGCCCCGACGAGTCGCATGATGGTGATCTCGCCGGCGCGCTGCAGCACGGTCATGCGGATCGTGGTTCCGATGATGATCACCGACGCCGCCGCGAAGGCGAGCCCGATCAGCAGACCGACGGCCCCCGCGATGTCGCGCAGGCGGTCGAGCTTCTGCACCCAGTCACGCCCATAGCGGACGTCGTCCGCGAACTGAAAGCCCTTGAGCCGCTCGGCCACGGCCTGGACGTGCTGCGCGTCGCGGTACCCCGGATTCAGGCGAATCTCGAGCGAGGCGGGGAGCGGGTTCTGCGCCAGGTCCCGGAAGATGCCCTGGAACTCGGTCAGTTCCCTGCGCGCGCGCGCGAGCGCCTGGTCTTCGCTGACGTACGTCACCGAGTCCACCTCGGGAAACGCCTGGATGTCGGACATGGCGGTGGTGACCGCTTCGATCGGCGTGCCGTGGCGGATGTAGACGACGATCTCGACGCGCTGCTCGACGTGCTGGAGGGCGACGTGCAGGTTGAGCGCTACGAGGCCGAAGAGCCCGACCACGAAGAGCGCGAACGCGATCGTGGTGATCGAGAGCGCCGAGAGCAGGGGCGCGCGCCGGAAGGAGAGCAGCGCCTCGCGGAGCGCGAGCCTCACGGGCGGCCTCCGCCGTTTCCGTCGTCCACTGCGGAGTCGTACACGATGGCGCCTTGTTGCAACTCGATGGTCCGATACTGGGCGGCGCGCACCACATCGAGGTCGTGTGTCGCCATGAGCACCGCGGTGCCCGACGCGTTGATGTCCCGGAGGAGCTGCACGACCCCGCGCGTCGCGCGCTCGTCGAGGTTGCCCGTGGGCTCGTCGGCGAGCAGCACGAACGGGTCGTTGACGAGGGCGCGCGCGATGGCGACGCGCTGCTGCTCGCCCCCGGACAACTCGTGCGGATACGCCCGCGCTTTCGCGGCGAGGCCGACCTGCGCGAGCACGCGGATGACCTTCGGCTGGATCACGCCGCGCCGCGCCCCGGTCACCTCGAGCGCGAAAGCGACGTTCTCCTCGGCCGTGCGGTCGCTGAGCAGCCGGAAGTCCTGGAACACGATGCCGAGCCGGCGCCGGAGCCGCGGCACCTCGCGGCGGGAGAGCTTGGCGGTGGTGTAGCCGGAGACGCGCACCTCACCTTCCGTCGGCAGGTCCTGCGCGTAGATCAGGCGCAGCACCGTCGACTTGCCCGCGCCGGAGTGACCCGTGAGGAAGGCGAATTCGCCTTTGGCGAGGTGGAACGTGACGTCGCGGAGGGCGAGCGTGCCCTTGGGATATGCTTTGAAGACCTTGGTGAACTTGATCACGCCAAACGCTATCTAGGTTTCCGCCGCCCGTGGGTCAAGGCGCGCGCGAAGTCGGCGGTGAGGTCCTTCACATCTTCGATCCCGACGCTGACCCGCACGAAGCCGTCGGGGATCCCCTGGCCGGCGCGTTGGGCGGGCGTGAGCGCGGCATGCGACGTGAGCCGGGGCTCGGAGACCAGGGTTTCCACGCCACCCAAGCTCGGGGCGTGCTGCGCCACGCGGAGCTGGCGCAGCGCGCGTTCGGCGGCGGGGGCGCCGCCGGCCAGCTCGAGTCCCACCATCCCGCCGAATCCGTCCAGCAGGCGCGCGGCCACCGCGTGGTCGGGATGACTCGGGAGCCCGGGGTAATGCACGCGCGTCACCGCCTCCTGCTTGGCCGCCCATTCGGCGAAGGCGAGCCCGTTGGCGTTGTGCCGTTCGAGGCGGACGGCGAGCGTCTTCATCCCGCGCTCCACCAGCCACGCCGCGTGGGGATCGAGCGCCTGGCCCCATACCTGCATGAGTCGCCGTATCTCTTCGACGATCTGCTCCGTGCTGGCGACCGCGCCGGCAATCACGTCGGAGTGCCCGTTCAGATACTTGGTGGCGCTGTGAATCACGACGTCGGCACCGTGCTCGAGGGGCCGGAAGTTCATGGGCGAGGCAAACGTCGAATCCACCAGCAGGGCGATCCCCCGATCGTGACAGAGCATGGCCACGGGCTCGAGATCGATCACCCGGATCAGGGGATTGGTCGGGGTCTCGAGAAAGATCGCCCGGGTGTTGCCACGGAGCTTCTCCTTCCACTGCCGGGGATGCGTCGGATCGACGTACGTGACCTCGATCCCGATCCGGCCGAACTCCTCGTCGAAGAGACGGCGGGTGCCCCCGTAGATCCAGTCGCTCGAGACCAGGTGATCGCCCGGGCGCAGGATGGCCAGGTGGGCCAGCGCCGTGGCGCCCATCCCGCTCCCGACGAAGATCGCCGCTTCCGCCCCCTCGAGGCGGGCGAGCCGTTCGCCGAGTCGGACCTGGTTGGGATTGGTGCCGTACCGGGTATAGCGGACCTCATCCGCCGAGCCGACGGCGTTGATGAAGGTGGAGCTCTGGTAGATGGGCGGCGCGACGGGGTCGTTGACCTGCGACTTCGCGGGCGTGCCGTGGATGGCCGTCGTGGACGGCCCGAGGCGGCGGCGGGTCACGCGCAGCGGAGGGGCTGATAGCCGCCCGCGTCGGGGAGGACGAGGCGCAGGCGGAGCAGTTCGTCCACGGCGGCACGGGCCGCATCCCGGGTGACCGCGAGCCGGCGCGCGATCTCGTCCGCGGGGGCGGGCCCGTCACTCAGCATCACGCCGAACGCTCGCCGTGCCGCGTCGGGCAGGGAGCCCAGCACACGGACCGCGCCGTCGGCCGTCTGGGCGACTACGGCGAGTCCGTGTCGCTCGAGCACCGGCTCGATCGCGTCGAGATGACCTTCGTGGAGATTCACCAGGGCGAAATAGCGTGCCGCACCGGACGTGAGCAGCAGCTTGCCGACGATCTCGTCGGCGCAGGACATGTCGAGCACCCGCACGGTGCCGAAGTCGATCACGGCGACCTGCTCGCCGTCGACGTCCGCGAGCAGCTCCTCGATCCCGTCGCGCACGGCCTGCCCCGTCCGCCGGGTGACGAGGTCACCGTAGACGCCGGAGACGGTGCGCTTCAGCACGTCGCGCAGATCGATCCGCGTCATCGCGTCACCCCGCCTGGGCCGGAACGATCATGAGCACTTGCGCTCCGGGAAAAGGTGGAAGTTGCTCGGCGAGCGGCACGTCGTCGTCCCAGGGCGGGACGAGCGCCATGCGCGCCGTGCCGCTTCGTACCGTGAGCTTGCCCTGCCAGCGATTCAGGTAGCGGCGGATCCCCGCGAGTCCCTGCCCGCGGCCCGGATCGCGGAAGCGGCTGACGCCCTGGATCAACGCCGCCTCGAGCGCTGCGGCGTCGCTCCACCGATCGCCGAATCGCTTGGCTTGCGTGGCTTCGAGCGAGCGGCGGAATCCGACACCGGCGTCGGCCACCGCGATCACCACGACGCGGCGTCCGAGCCGCCGACGCCACGTATAGGTCTGGACCGCGACCCAGCCGCCCGTGCCGGCGTGCTCTACAATATTCTGGCACGCTTCCGAAAGCGCCATAGCGAATCCCATCGTCGCTTGCGGATCGAGGTGCAACTCGCCGGTGAGAATCGCCGCGGCACGCTCCTGAATGCGCCCGACGACGTCATGCACGTCATCGGCGCCACGCACCGGGGTCACTTCGAGCAGCACGTCCGAATCCCCATGCGCCTGGACGCGCGGCACCTTCCCGTGCAATTCGAAGAGTTCCTCGGCGTGCCGCGTGAAGCCCGTGCGCACGAGGTAGTGCACCACGTCGCGGTCCTGCGGCAAGGTGAGCAACGGACGCTCGGCGCCGTGCTCGGCGAGGGCCTGGCCCGCCGCCAGGAGTCCCACCAGGCCGTAGGGCGATGCCCACTGCGTCGCGTGCGCGTCGAACAGGACCCGCCGCCCGTCGGTCTCGGCGAATCCCTTGGCGAACTGGTCGAAGGAGCGGTCGTCGAACTGGGCCGGGACCTCGATCACGCGCGTCATCGGGGGGCGATCTCTCCGCGAAGGTGGTACTGGAGGTTCGTGGCGCCATGGTGCGGCACGTTGCGTCCCGCCGCCGTGTTCGCGGCGGCGATCGCCTCCGCGATCGCCGTTTCCTTGAGGAGCTCCGCGGCGAGCGTGGCGCCGAAGACGTCACCGCAGCCGGTGGGATCCCCCGCCGCGTGGGCCTCCGGTGCCGCGACCCGCGCCGTTTCGATCGGACCGGTCGGCGCGTTGGCCGCGGTCTGCGGCGCGAACGCGAAGGGACGCGCCGTGAAATATGCGGCGCCACGCGAGCCGAGGGTAACGACGAGCAGGCGGACGCCCGCGGCGATCGCGGTCGCCGCGACTTCCATGGGCGTCCCGCCGACCAGTCCGACTTCCTCGTCATTCAACTGGACGACGTCGAAGCACGACATCCACCGTGCGGCGTCGGCGAGCGTGCGCGGCACGCGCAGGCCGTGGTGGGCGATGCCAAGCAGGAGCGAATGGAGGTCCGCGTAGATCGGGCCCTGGTACCCGTGCCGGAGCAGCAGGGCGGTGTCGAGATCGAGCTCCCAGCCCGCGATGAAGTTCACGTACAGCGCATCGAGATCGCGGACGAGCGGGCCGAGCTCCTCCCAGCGCCATCCCGGCACGCCGCCCTGCAGCCGCTCGAAGCGGCGTCCGACGGTCTCGTAGCGCAGCGTCACGCGGTTGTTGGGCTCGGGCACCTCGATGAACCGCGCGCCGGGGATCGGACGTGCGAGATCGCGGAGAAAGGCATTGGCCGGGCCGGCCATGTCGCGGCCGACCTTGATCAGCGGGACGATCCGCCAATCCTCGGGCAAGGCCACGTCGAGCGCCGCCAGCGCGTACGCGATGCCGCCCCACTCCTCGACCGGACCGGCGCGACCGTCGCGGCCGTAGATCGTATCCCAGACCATCGTCCCGATCACGCCGAGTCGCTTCACACCGTGCCCCAGTGCTGCACCTTGAAGCTCGCCACCGCGCCGTAGACGCCCGCCGTGCCGGTGAGGGCGCCGGGAACGATGCGGCAGGCCTCGACCGCCGGCCGGAAGGCGCGCCGCTTGACCTCCGCGATGAGCGGCACGAAGAGGCGGTCACCGGCGAGCGTCACCCCGCCCATGATCACGACCACCTCCGGATTGATGACGTTGATGATGTTGGCGACGCCGGCGCCGAGAATCTTCGCGGTTTCCTTCACGACCTCCCGCGCGAACTCGTCACCGTCCTTGGCCGCGTCGTACACGGTCTGCGCGGTGATGCGGGTGAGATCGCCCGCGACGTAGTCGGGCAGGGACGACGGAACACCCGTCTCGAGCCCCTCGCGCGCGCGCGCCGCGATCGCGGGCCCGGAGGCGTAGGCCTCGAGACATCCATAGTTGCCGCAGCCGCAGCGGCGGCCGGTGGAGTCGACCGTCGTGTGGCCGATCTCGCCGGCCACGTCGGACGCACCGTGAAAGATCTTGCCGTCGAGCACGATCCCGCCGCCGATCCCGGTGCCGATCGTGATCCCGACGGCGATGCGCGCTTGCTGGGCCGCGCCGCGCCACCACTCGCCGAAGGTGGCGCAGTTGGCGTCGTTGTCGAGCGCCGCCGGCAGCCCCGTGGCTTCCGCGACCCGGTCGCGCAGCGGGGCGTTGGTCCAACCGAGATTCGGGGTGAGCACCACGAGCCCGCGCTTCGTATCGAGGGGGCCCGGCGCCCCGACTCCGACGCCGGCGATCTCGATATCGCCGCCGAGGTCGTCACGGGTCGCGGCGACCGACCCTTGCACCATCTCCGCGATTTTCTCGACCACGCCCGAAAAGCCGGTATCCACCGGCGTCGGCTGGGAATCCACGCCGTGGATCGTGTGGCCGTCCTCGGGAATCGTCCCTACGACGATGCTCGTCCCGCCGAGATCCACGCCGACGATCATTCGCATACCACCGCCTCCTCCCCGATGCTGAGCGTCTCCCGCACCGCCGCGAGCACCCGCGCGACCGGCAGGTCGCGAAGACACCGGTGGTGTCCCAACGGGCAGCGCGCGCCGCCGTGCGTCGAGCACGGACGGCAGGCGAGCCCGGCGTGCTCGACGACGCGGTCACGCAGACCGCGCGGCGCGAAGCCCAGGGACGGTGCCGTCGGCCCGAAGATGGCGACGACGGGCGTCCCGACCGCCTGGGCAATGTGCATCACCGCCGAGTCGTTCGCGACGGCGACGGCCGCGCGCGCGACGACGGCGGCACTCGTCCGGATCGGAAGGCGGCCCGCGAGATTCGCGATCCGGGGCCCGGCAGGCACCCGGCCCGCGTCCTCCGGCGCACCGAGCACGACGACCGATCGGCCCTCCGCGGCGAGTCGCTCCGCCAGCCCGGCGTAGTGCGGCCACCGTTTGGTGGGGCGTGCCGAGCCCGGAGCGAGCGCGATGAACGGGGCGTGCACGCCTTCCGCCTCCAGCACGCGCTCGGCGGCGGCGCGGTCGGCCGGCGTGAGCACGACCCGCAGATCGGTTGGGGCGCCGCCCGCCAGCGCCGCCAGGCGCGCACTCTCGTGCCCATCGGGGAGCGGGACGCGCTCCGTGTAGAGTGCGCGCGCGAGCGCCGGGGCGTTCGCGAAGCCGATGCGCCGCGGGATGCCGGCGAGCCACGCCACCGCCGCGCTCCGGACCGAGCGATGCGGCAGATACGCGGCGGCGTACCGGCGGGCGCGAAGCGTGGACGCGATGCGCAGCGCATGGCGGATACCGCGCTGTGCGCCGTGCTTGTCGTACGCGAGGACCGAAACGACCTCGGGAAGCGTCGCGAAGAGCGGTGCGGCGTCGGGGGTGGAGAGCACATCCACGGCATCGTGGCGCGCCGCCACCGCCGCGACGAGCGGCGTGGTCAGCACGGCGTCGCCGAGCCATGCGGTCTGAATCACGAGCACGCGGCTCATTCGACCTGCAGCACGGCCAGAAACGCTTCCTGCGGAATCTCGACCGAGCCGACCTGCTTCATCCGCTTCTTTCCTTCTTTCTGCTTCTCGAGGAGCTTCCGCTTCCGCGTCACGTCGCCGCCGTAGCACTTGGCGGTCACGTTCTTGCGAAGCGGCCGCACCGTTTGGCGCGCGATCACCTTGGTGCCGATCGCCGCTTGGATCACCACTTCGAAGAGCTGGCGCGGGATCAGCTCTTTCAACTTCTCGGCGATCTTCTTGCCCCACTCGTAGGCCTTATCCCGGTGGATGATGACGCTGAACGCATCCACGGGATCGCCGTTGATGAGCATGTCGAGCTTCACGAGATCGTTCGCGTGATAGGCGCCGAGCTCGTAGTCCATGGCCGCGAAGCCGCGGGTGACGGTCTTCAGACGGTCGTAGAAATCGAGGATGATCTCCGCGAGCGGGAACTCCCACTCGAACTGCACGCGCTGGGGATCGAGATAGTGCATGCCGAGGTAATTGCCGCGGCGTTCCTGGCCGAGCTTCATGATCGCGCCGATGTATTCCGCCGGCGACGTCAGGCGTGCCTTCACGTACGGCTCCTCGATCCGCTCGACACCGGAACCGTGCGGCATGCGCGTCGGACTCTCGATCACGTCCATCGTTCCGTCGCTCAGGTAGACGTGGTACTCCACGTTCGGGACGGTGCTGATGAGATCGAGGTTGAACTCGCGCTCGAGGCGCTCGCGCACGATGTCCATGTGGAGCAGGCCCAGGAACCCGCACCGGAACCCGAAGCCGAGCGCCACGGACGATTCGGGCTCGTAGTGGAGCGACCCGTCGTTCAGCTTGAGCTTGGCGAGCGCCTCCCGGAGCTCCTCATACTGGTTCGCGTCCGTCGGATAGAGGCCCGCGAAGACCATCGGCTTGATCTCGCGGTAGCCGGGGAGGACCGTCGCCGGGTGGTCGGCATCCAGGATCGTATCGCCCGCGCGGGTTTCCTCGACGCCGCGGACGTTGGCCACCACGTAGCCCACCTCCCCGGCCTCGAGCTCGTCGGTGGGCCGCTGCTCGAGCTGGAGGTATCCCACCTCCGCCACTTCGTAGCGGTCCTCGGGGTGCGCGCCGAACGCGATCGTGATGCCCTTCCGGACGCGGCCGTCCACAACCCGGACGCTCGGGATCGCTCCGCGGTACTTGTCGTAGTACGAGTCGAAGATGAGCGCGCGGAGCGGCGCGTCAGGACTCCCCTTGGGCGCCGGGACCCGGCGGACGATCTCCTCGAGGAGCGTGTCGACGCCGCGTCCTTCCTTGGCGGAGACATGGATGATCTCTTCCGGTGGTGTGCCGATCAGGTCATGCAGCTCCTTCGCGCGGCGCTCGGGCTCGGCGGCCGGGAGATCGATCTTGTTGAGGACGGGAATGATCTCGAGCCCCGCGTCCATCGCGAGGAAGAGATTGCTCACCGTCTGCGCCTGAACCCCCTGGCTCGCGTCCACGACGAGGAGCGCGCCCTCGCAGGCGGCCAGCGAGCGGGACACTTCGTACGTGAAGTCCACGTGGCCCGGCGTGTCGATCAGGTTCAACTCGTATTCCTCGCCGTCCGTCGCGGTATAGCGCATTCGGACGGCGTTGAGCTTG
>DATFMZ010000233.1:0-15211 GCA_035266665.1 Gemmatimonadales bacterium
GTCGGGCACGGGCGGGCGAGGGCGGGCGGTGTGGCACGCGTCGGCTTCCTGCTGACGTCCGCGTATCTCGCGCTCATGATCGTGTCGGCGTTCGCGGCGCGCGGGGTCGTGCGACACGCGCTGCCGGTGGCCGAGCGCGGAGATCGCCTGCTGGTGTCGCCCGATCCGGTCACACCGTTCCAGAAATCGGTGGTGGTCGATGCCGGTGATCATTACCTCGTCGGGGCGTTCGACTGGCTCGCGCACCCCGTCACGGATCCGGGCACGTACCGCGTCGTGGCGAAGGACGATACCACGTGGGCGGCGCGGGCGGCGGCGCGGACGCATCCGGGCGCGATGTTCCTCTCGTGGGCGCGGTTCCCCTATTTCCGGATGGACTCTTCGCGCGCCGGCCTGCGCGTCCGCATACTTGATGCGCGCTATGCGCCGAGTCCGGGCGCGGGATTCGGCACGCTCACCGTGGAGGTGCGATGACGCTGACGGCGATGATCGAGGCATGGAACGGGATCGGCTTGGTCGCGACGTATGATCGTCCGACCGCGGCGTGGATCTTCATCGCACTGCACGACGACACGATGGGGGTGCCGCTCGGCGGGACCCGGCTCAAGGTCTATCCCGCGCCCACCGACGGGCTGCGGGACGCCTGCCGGCTCGCCGAGGGCATGACCTACAAGTGGGCGGCGGTGAACTTCCCCTTCGGCGGTGGGAAGGCGGTGCTCGCGCTCTCGCGGCCCATCGACGCCGACGAGCGCCGAGCCTTGCTCACCCGCTACGGTGAGCTCCTCGGCACGCTGCGTGGCGCGTTCATCACCGGCCAGGATCTCGGCACGACGCCGGACGACCTCGCGACGATCGCCCGGGCCGCGCCGTACGTGAACGGCGTGGATGATCTGGGCCACGTCGAAGATCCGGGGCCGTACACCGCGCGCGCCGTCTTCGCGGGCATCCGCTCGGCCGTCGAGTTCCGCTTCGGCAACGCCGATCTCACCGGCCGGCGCATCGTGATTCAGGGCGTGGGTGATGTGGGGCGGCCGCTCGCCGAGCGGCTCGCGCGGGCCGGCGCGCAGCTCGTCCTGAGCGACGTCGATGCCGGCCGCGTGCAGGCGGTGGCGGCGCCGTTGGCGGCGGACGTGGTGGTCCCCGAAGCGGTCTACGCCACGCCGTGCGACGTCTTCGCGCCCTGCGCGGTGGGCGCCACGATCAACGCCGAGACGGTGCCGCAGCTCCGGTGCGCCATCGTCGCGGGCTCCGCCAACAACCAGCTCCGCGAGGACGACGATGCCGAGCGGCTCGTCGAACGCGAGATCCTCTACGCGCCCGACTACATCATCAATGCGGGCGGCGCCGTGGGGCAGGGCATGAAACGCCTCGGCGAGCACGACGAGGAAACGATCGGGGCGCGGCTCGATCAGGTGGGCGATACGCTGCTCGAGATCTTCCGGGAGGCGGCCGACCGGAGCGAATCGCCGGCGCGGACGGCCCGCCGCCGGGTCGAGCGCATCCTCGCCTCGCGTCGGCGAGCGTAACGTGCTTCACGTAATGTTCATGAACGTCTCATTATTTCGCCCTAGCGCGGTTCCGGCGCGGCCGCGTACGTTCCTTCCCGTATGACGGTGGTCCCTGACACGCTCGGCCGGCCGCTCGGGAGCCTCAGAATTTCGGTGACCGATCGGTGTAATGTGCGGTGTGCGTACTGCATGCCGGACGACCACTACGTCTGGCTGCCAAAGCCCTCGATCCTGACCTTCGAGGAGCTGGAGCGGCTGACCGGGGTGTTCGGCTCGCTGGGAGTGTCCAAAGTGCGCCTGACGGGCGGAGAACCCCTTCTCCGCCAGGATCTTCCCGATCTCGTCGCCCGGCTCGCCCGGATCCCCGCCGTTCATGATCTCGCTCTCACCACCAACGCCACGCTGCTCGCCCGCTTCGCGGTCCCCCTGAAGTCCGCGGGTCTGGGACGCCTGACGGTGAGTCTCGACACGCTCCGGCCCGAGCGCTATCACGAGCTCACGCGCACCGACCGGCTGGACGACGTGCTCGCGGGGCTCGACGCGGCGGACGACGCCGGCTTTCGCGGCACCAAGCTGAACGCGGTGGTGATGCGCGGCGTGAACGACGACGAAATTCTCGATCTCCTGACCTTCGCGCGTGCGCGGGGCCTCGAGCTCCGCTTCATCGAGTACATGGACGTGGGCGGCGCCACGCGGTGGGCGCCGGAGCGCGTCGTCTCGAGGGCCGAGCTCCTCGAGCGCATCGCGGCGGCGTTCGGCCCCGTGCGGGAGTCGCCCGCACAGGATCCGCGGGCCCCGGCCGATCGGTTCCTGCTCGAGGACGGAACGCCCTTCGGCATCGTTGCGTCCACCACGGCGCCGTTCTGTCGCACCTGCGATCGCAGTCGACTGACGGCGGATGGCATGTGGTTCCTCTGTCTCTACGCGCCCCAGGGCATCGATCTCAAGTCCGCGCTCCGGACCGGGGTGAGCGACGCCGATCTCGTGGCCCGTATCCGGGCGGCGTGGAGCGCGCGGACGGACCGCGGCGCCGAGCAACGTGCCGCGGCACCAGGGCGCGGCGCGCTCTATCAGATCGACGGGCTCAGGGCCGATCCACATCGGGAGATGCACACGAGGGGAGGATAACGTGGCGGAATGGCAGCGTGGCAGAAGGGGCAGGAGCGGCGGTGGCGGCAGGGGAGCGGCAGACCTGATGCCGGCCGCGGTCGTGCTCCTCGCCGCGCTCACGCTCGCCGCGTGCAGCCATCGTCCCCCACCGGACTTCGCGCCCGATCCCGGGTTGGTGGGGCAGATCCAGTCGATCCGCATCTACGCGCCGCCCACCGCATGTCCCGGCCAGACGATTCACGTCTCGTACGACGCCGTGCTCGACGACGGCTCGGTGGTGCGGTTCGCGAATACGTACGACAGCCATCACCCGCCCCGGCTCCACGTCGTGTTTCTCACGCGCTACAGCCCCGACGCGCTCGCGCTCGAGAGCGGCGATTGGGACCTGGAGAGCGATCCGCTGCTGAGTGCGACACAAGGGTTCAAGCTCCGCGTGTCCATGCACGCCAAGCCGAGCGTGTTCGCCACGACCACGGTGGCGCCGGACTACTCGTGCGCCAATCACGTCTTCCGGTTCGAGGGCCCGTCGGGTCGCACGGGCGAGGCGGGGGGACCCGGGCCGGACGTGACGGTACGGCTCGCGGTCGGCCACTCGCCCTACGTGGCGAAGCTGCTCGTCGCCGGGATCCAGGTGGGGGTGGCGCCGCCGTTCTACGTGCTCGCGGACGCGGATCAGGTCCCGCCGTCGGATTGGTTGGTGGTCGAGTCGCGTGGCGGGCGGGGTGGCCGCGGAGAAGACGGCGCCGATGGCGCCCAGGGCACCAAGGGCGCTCCCGGCTGTCCGGGGAGCGCGGGCGGGGCCGGCGGTGCCGGCGGGAACGGCGGCGTCGGGGCGCCCGGTGGGCCCGGTGGGCATATCACGGTGATCGCCCCGGCGGAGGATGCGTTCCTCGCCGGGATCGTGGACGCGCGCTCGACCGGCGGCGACGGCGGCCCCGGGGGCCGCGCCGGCGCGGGCGGGAAGGGTGGCAAAGGTGGCGCGGCGTCGAGCAGTGATTCTCGGCGTTGTGCCGCGGGTGCCGACGGGCCCGAAGGGCCTGCCGGGACACGCGGTCGTGCAGGGCGCGACGGTTCTCCGGGACTGCGCGCGCAAGTCATCACGGTGCCGCAGGCGGATGTCTTCGGGACGGCGCCGCCGCCCGAGCTCGCGGCACTCATCAACTCTCATTCACGGGAGCAGCAGTGATCGTCAGCGTACCGAAAGAGACGGCGGCGGGCGAGCGGCGTGTCGCGCTCACGCCCGACGCCGTAAAGCGGCTCGTCGGGAAAGGGCTGACCGTGCGCATCGAGCAGGGTGCGGGCGTGGCGGCCGACTTTCCGGATGACCAATATCGCGGGGCGGGCGCGGAGATCGCGACCGACGCTGCGAGTCTATGGAATCAGGCGGACATCGTGGTCATGGTTCAGCCGCCGACCGACCTGTCGCACGTCAAAGACGGCGGCGTCGTCGTCGGAATGTTCGCTCCTCTCACCAACCGCGACGTGGTGCGCCGGCTCGCCGAGCACAAGGTGACGGCGTTCAGCCTCGAGTTGTTGCCGCGCATCACGCGCGCGCAGCCGATGGACGTGCTTTCCTCGATGAGCACGGTGGCGGGCTACAAGGCGGTCCTGCTCGCCGCGGTGCGGACGGGCAAGTTCTTCCCGATGCTGGTCACGGCGGCCGGCACGATCCCGCCGGCGCGCGTGCTGATCCTCGGTGCCGGCGTGGCGGGCCTTCAGGCCATCGCGACGGCGCGGCGCCTCGGTGCCGTCGTCGAAGCGTTCGACGTTCGGCCCGCCGCCAAGGAGCAAGTGGAGAGTCTCGGCGCGCGGTTCATTTCGGCCGACACCTCCGATCTCACCGCGGAGGGCGAGGGCGGGTACGCCAAGGCGCTCTCCGAGGAGCAGCACAAGCGGGAGCTCGCGCTGATCGCCGAGCACCTGAAGGACGTGGACGTGGTCGTCACCACGGCGCTCATCCCGGGCAGGAAGGCCCCCGTGCTCATCACGGGCGAGATGCTCCGGGAGATGAAGCCGGGGGCGGTGATCGTGGACCTCGCCGCGGAAGCGGGCGGGAACTGCGAGCGCACAAAGACGGGAGACGAGGTGGTCCAGGACGGCGTGTGGGTCCTCGGGCCGGTGAATCTTCCGTCCTCGATGGCGCACCATGCCAGTCAGATGTACGCCAAGAACCTCCAGAGCTTCCTGCTCCATCTGGTCAAGGACGGAGCGCTGGCGCTGGACTTCAATGACGAGATCACCGGTGGGACGTGCGCGACCCGGGACGGCCAGATCGTCCACGAGGCCGTGCGTCGCGCGGTCGAGGGAGGATCGAACCAATGACGATGGAAGCCCTGGTCGTACTGTTGGTCATATTCGTGCTCGCGATGTTCATCGGCTTCGAGGTGATCACGAAGGTGCCGCCGACGTTGCACACGCCGCTCATGTCCGGGTCGAACGCGATCTCCGGCATCACGATCATCGGCGCCCTGGTGGTCGCGGGGCGAGGTGAGTCGACGCTGGGCGCGATACTCGGCTTCGCCGCCGTGGTCTTCGCCATGATCAACGTGGTCGGCGGATTCCTGGTGACGGATCGGATGCTCCAGATGTTCAAGCGGAGCCCGACCGAGGGTTCGGGAGCGGCCGGCAAATGAGCGCACTCATCGAACTCACATATCTGGTCGCCGCGGTCCTGTTCATCGTGGGCCTGAAGCGTCTCGCCTCCCCGGCGACGGCGCGGGCCGGGAACACGCTCGCGGCACTCGGCATGCTGCTCGCGATCGTGGCGACACTCTTCGATCGTCAGATCATCACCTTCGAATGGATCATCGCCGGCGTGATCGTGGGCTCGCTGATCGGCGTGATCCTCGCCCGCACGGTCAAGATGACCGCGATGCCGCAGATGGTCGGTCTGTTGAACGGCTTCGGCGGTGGCGCGTCGGCCTTCGTGGCGAGCGCCGAGCTCCTCACGCCCGGTGGCGTGGGCGCGAATGGGGACCTCTATGCCGGCATCACGATCGCCCTCAGCATTCTGGTCGGCGCCGTGACGTTCACGGGATCGCTGGTCGCCTTCGGCAAGTTGCAGGAAATCGTGACCGGCCGTGCGGTCACCTATCCGTTGCAGAAGACGCTCAATGCGCTGCTCCTGCTCGCGATCATTGCGAGCGGCGTGTGGATGGTCGTCGTGCCGCACAACATGCCGGCGTTCATTCTCTTGCTCGTCCTCTCGTCGCTGCTCGGCATTCTCTCGGTGCTGCCCATCGGCGGCGCGGACATGCCGGTCGTGATCGCGCTGCTGAACTCGTACTCGGGCATCGCCGCGGCGCTCACCGGATTCGTGATCAGCAACCACGGGCTCATCATCAGCGGTGCCCTGGTCGGCGCGTCCGGAATCATCCTGAGCGAAATCATGTGCCGCGCGATGAATCGTTCGCTCGCGAACGTGCTCTTCGGGGCGTTCGGCTCCGGTGCGGAGGGCGCGGCGGGACCGGCGGGGGCGGTCGGCGACAAGACCGTTCGCTCGGTCACCGCGGAAGACGCGGCGATGATGATGGCCTACGCCCGGCTCGTGATCATCGTCCCGGGCTACGGCCTGGCCGTGGCACAGGCCCAGCACGAGGTGCGGGAGCTGGCCAACGAGATCGAGAAACGGGGTGGGGAAGTGAAGTACGCCATCCACCCGGTGGCCGGCCGGATGCCCGGACACATGAACGTGCTGCTCGCCGAGGCCAACGTGCCCTACGACAAGCTGTACGACATGGACCAGATCAATCCGGAATTCGAGCGCGCGGACGTGGCGCTCGTGATCGGCGCCAACGACGTCGTGAACCCGGCGGCACGGAACGATCCGTCGAGTCCGCTCTACGGGATGCCGATCCTCGACGTCGATCACGCGCATCACGCGATCGTGATGAAGCGCTCGATGCGCCCCGGCTTCGCTGGCGTCGACAATCAGCTGTTCTACGAGCCCAAGACGTCGATGCTCTTCGGCGACGCCAAGGACTCGCTCAAGAAGCTCATTACGGAAGTGAAGTCCGCGTAGGGGACGATGGGTCCTCGCGCCGTAGCGTTCGTGGCCGGTCTCGCATGGTGTGCGGGGCCGGCCACGCTCGTTGCGCAGAATCGAGACTGGAGCACCCTCCCCACCGGGCGCATCATCGAACGGGTGACGAGCCCGTCGGACACCACCGAGCACTACGCCCTCTATCTGCCGAGGGCGTATCCCGCGGGACGTACGTGGCCGGTCCTCGTGCTGCTCGATCCGCGGGGGCGCGCGCTCGTCCCCCTCGAGCGGGTGCGCGCCTCGGCCGAGCGGCTCGGCTATCTCGTCGTCAGCTCGTACAACACGGCGAGCGACGGCCCCGCGGCCCCGAACGAGCGGGCCTTTCAGGCGATCCTCCGCGATCTGCTCCCCCGGCTCGCGATCGATCGCCGGCGGTTCTACTTCGCCGGCATGTCGGGCACGGCGCGGCAGGCGTGGGAGTTCGCCTACCGGCTGCCGGGCACCGCCGCGGGCGTGATCGGCTTCTCCGCGGGACTGCCCGTCTCCCTCGACAGCCTGGTGGCGATCTATGGCGAGCAACCGCGCTTCGCGTTCTTCGGCGGGGCGGGGCGGTTGGACTTCAACTATCAGGAGCTCCGCGCGCTCGACGCGACCCTCGACCATGCGGGGACCGCGCACCGGGTCGTGTTCTACGCTGGACCGCACGGCTGGCCGCCGGCGAGTGTGTTCGATGCGGCGCTCACCTGGCTGGAATGGGAGGCCGTGCGGGAGGGGTGGTCGTCGGCGGACTCGACCGCGCTCGAGAGTGCCTACGCCGCGGCGCTCGACTCGGCGCATGCCCGGGACACGCGCACGCCGCTCGCGTCCGATGTCCGCGCCGAGATGGACCGTCTGGGCAAGGAAGAAGCCGCGTATCGGCGCCGGGTCTTCGAAACGGCCGGGGCGATCCGCCGCGCTGCACACCGGGATGATCCCGCGCCGTGGCTCGAGCGCCTCCAGGTCGCCAAGCTCCTGCGGGTGGCCGGCGCGACGGATACGCTGGCCGCGGAGGCCGCGTACCGCGAGCTGGCGCTCGCGTTCACCGAGTTCTCGTTCTATGAGTCGCGGACCCTCGAGTCCGCGGGTGACGACGCGCGGGCGCTGCTGGTCCTCCAGATCGCCGATGGGATCCGGCCGGGCACCCCGCAGGTGTGCGCGCGGATCGCGGCACTCGCGCGACGCCTCGGACGCGACGTGGCCTGCCGGGCGCCTACTCCTTCTTGACCACCGCTCCGCCCTGCATCACGAACCGCACGTCCCGCAGCACGTGGACGTCCCGCGTGGGATCACCGGGGACCGCGATGAGATCCGCGAGGAGTCCCGGCGCCACGCGGCCGCGGTCGGCGAGGTGAAAGATCTCGGCGTTCCGGCTCGTGGCCGAGATGACGGCCTCGAGCGGTGACATCCCGTACTCGACCATCGTCTCGAGCTCGCGCACGTTGGTGCCGTGCGAGAAGACGCCCACGTCGCCGCCGAAACAGATCTTGACGCCCGAGGCCAGTGCGGCACGGAAGGCGGCCTTCTTCTGCACCACGCTCGGCGGATCGGGATCGACACCCTTCTTCCAGCCGCGGTACTCCGCGTACGCCTCCGTCGCCGACACCGTGGGGCAGTAGCCGACGCCGTGCTCGGCCAGGAGCTTGAACACCTCGGGTGTGCCCGCGTCACCGTGCTCGATCGTGGCGACGCCGGCGAGCGCCGCCCGGCGCATCCCCTCGACCGTGGTCGCGTGCACCGCGACGTATCGCCCGCTGCTCGCGGCGACCAGGACCGCGCGCTGCAGCTCGTCCTCGGTGAAGGTCGGCGCGGCCTCGCCGTGCGGCCCCCAGCGGTAGTCGCCGTAGATCTTCACCCAATCGGCGCCGCGGCCGATCTGATCGCGCTCGACGCTCTCGAGCTCGTCGGGATTGCCGGCCTGCTCGGCGCCGTACGGCAAATCCCACTCGGGCGCGCCGCGCACGCCGTAGCTGCCGCGGCCGACGATGGCCCGCGTCACCACGATCATCCGGGGACCCGGGATGATGCCCTGGCGTACGGCATCCCGAAGACCGACGTCGGCGTACATGGCGCCCTCGGTTCCCAGATCGCGTTCGGTGGTGATGCCCGCCAGAAGCGTCACGTGCATCGCCACCGTCGCACGGGCGATCCGGAGCGCCAACGGCTCGTAGAGCACCTGGTCGTTCCAGCTGCGCTCGTTGTAGGGGTGGAGCAGAAAGTGTCCGTGCCCTTCGATCATCCCCGGCATCAACGTGACGTCGCCCAGGTCCACGATGCGGGCCCCTCGCGGCACCGAGACGCTCGCGCTCGGTCCCGCCGCCGCGATCGTATCGCCGGCCACCACGACCTCCCAGCCCGTATGCATCGTGGTGCCGTCGAAAACCCGCGCCGCGCGCAGGACCGTGGCGGGTACCTGTCCCGCAAGCGACCCCGTGGACGTGATCATGGTCAGTGCGATGAAGCCGATCGTGTGCCCTAGGTGCATCGCGCTCCCCCAATTCGAAATCCATCTGCCACCCTGCCATCCCGCCACTCTGCCATTCTGCGCCCCTACGCCGCCTCTTCCCCCATCGCCCGCACCTTCGCCAGCAACGCCAGGTCGAAGGCCACGCTCATCGGCACGATGAAGGCCGGTAGCAGCACGAGGGGATAGAGCGTGAGGAAGTACGTGGGGCCGCGCGCCATCGCCGCCGTCATGGTCAGGAGAAAGAGCCCGCTGCCGATCGCGAAGGCCCCCCAGACCCAGCCGACGCGCCGCGCTCGCGCGCCGCCCCGCTGCAGCATGGCGCCGACCACCGCACCGCCGGCTCCCGTCAGGATCTCGAGGAGCCCTCCGGGCAGTCCGATCCAGGCGGGAATGGCAGCGCCGCCGACGGCGAGCAGGATCAATCCGCCGCCCAGGAGCCGATAGATCTGAATCGCCGCCAGCGACGCCGCACTCGTCGAGGCGCGGGTCTGGTCGTCGCGCGTATAGCGCGCGGCCAGGAGCGCGGGCGGGATGGCCATCGCGGCCACGAGGGGCCACACGCCCATCGCGATCCGGCCGTTGAAGGCGCCGATGCGTGCCGCCTCGTAGAGCACCACGAACCAGAGGCTGACCGCGCCGCCGCGCAGAATGCCGCGCCATGGCGTTCCATCCCGGGCGGCGGCGAGAGCGGCGGCGTACGCGGCGATGACCATCGCGACGAACAGGATGATCGCTTCGGCATACGTGAAGAGGCTGTTCAATCGTCCCCCCGAACGGGGCCACGCGAGCGTTTGACCTCGGCGCGGCGCTTCTTCTCCTGCAGGCGTTTCTCCCGCGAGGCCTTGGTGGGGCGCGTCTTCTTGCGGGGCTTCGGCATCTCGAGCGCCTTGGCGACCAGCGCGATGAGACGTGCGGTGGCCGCGTCCCGATTGAGGAGCTGGCTGCGCCGCTCGTCGGCGGCGATCGCAAGGCATCCGCGCGCATCGATGCGTGTGGCGAGCTTCCGGAACAGGCGTGCACGCTGCGATTCCGTGAGGCTCGGGCTTGCGCCGACGTCCCAGATCACCTCGACGCGCGTCGCCGCCTTGTTGACGTGCTGGCCGCCGGGGCCACTCGCGCGGCTGGCCCGAAAGGTGAGCTCCGACATGGGCACGGTGAACGGCATGGGAGGAAGATAGGGCGGGACGGGGGAGTTGCCAGAGACAGGCGGCCATGGGCGGGCGGAGGCGGGCAGAGGCGGGTACGGTGCCTACGCCCGCCCACGCCCGCCCGCGCCCGCCCGTTACCGTCTTGCGGGCCCTTTCCCCGTCTCGGTCCACCCGACAAGTTTCACCCGCCATGCCCACCGCGTCGAATCCGTACTCCGATCTTGCCCTGGTGCTCTCCGGCGGCGGCGCACGTGCTGCGTATCAGGCCGGTGCGCTGCGTGCCGTGGCCGAGCTGGTGCCCGACCTCAACTTCCCGATCATCACCGGCGTCTCGGCCGGCGCGATCAATACGGTCTATCTGGCCGCGCACGAGGGGAGCCTCACCGAAGCGGTGCACGGTCTCGTGGACCAGTGGGCCCGGCTGCGCTCCCCCGACGTGTATCGGGTGCATCCGACGGTCCTGGTGCGGGACGCGGTCCGCATGGTGCTTGATGCCATCACCGGCCGCCGGTCGGGACGGCCCGCGCTGCGCGGATTGCTCGACATGTCGCCGCTCCGCGGGTTTCTCGCCTCGTGCATCGACATCAACGGGATCGAGCGGAATCTCGCGTTGGGGCGCCTGCGCGCCGCCGCCCTCAGCGCGACGTCGTACACGAACGGCTGCACGGTCACCTTCGTGGACGGCGCGCGCGATCTCTCGATGTGGTCCCGGGCGCAGCGCTACGCCACCCGGGAGCCGCTCACCTTCGAACACGTGCTCGCCTCGGCCGCCATCCCGATCGTCTTTCCCGCCGTCCGTCTCGGCGACGGCTACTACGGGGACGGCAGCGTCCGTCAGGCGGCGCCGCTGGCGCCGTCCATCCACCTCGGCGCGCGGCGCCTGCTCGCCATCGGCATGCGTGCCGAGCGGCCGACCGGTCTCGCGGTCACGGACATCGAGTATCCGTCGAGCGCCGAAGTGCTCGGGCTGCTCATGCATTCCATCTTTCTCGACTCGCTCGATACCGACGCCGAACGGCTCGAGCGGATCAATCGGACCCTCGCGCTCTTCCCGCCCGACGCCGCGTCCAAGCCGGACATGCGGCGCGTGGATCTCCTCGTGCTCCGGCCGTCGCGGAATCTCGGCGCCATGGCCGGTGATTACCGGGCCGATCTCCCGCCGGTCCTGAATACGGTCGTCCGCGCGCTGGGTGGCCGCCGCCGCCGGGCCGCCGATTTCCTGAGCTACCTCATGTTCACGCCGCCTTTCACGCACGATCTCATGGAGCTCGGCTATCTCGACACGTTGCGCCACCGCGAGACGATCGAAGCGTTCCTGCATGGCGCACCGACACCGTCAGTGGAGTGACCCCCCGTGAACTACCGTCTTGCCATCGTGTTCCTCGCGCTCGCCGGCTCCACCGGAGCACTGGCCGCGCAGACGCACACCTCGCACCTCGAGATCAAGTGGGTGCGGGACAGCCGGGAATATCAGACGCTCGCCGAACAGATCTACGCCCTGGCCGGACGCACCGTCGCCGCGCGCGAGGACAGCGTCCACGGGCCATGGGCCGTGGTGCTCGACGTGGACGAAACCGCGCTCGACAACTCGGTCTATCAGCTGGAGCGCGCGGCGTACGATCAGCCCTTCGATTCGGCGTCGTGGAACGCATGGGTGCGGCGCGAGGCCTCGCCGCCCGTGCCGGGCGTGCTGCCATTCATCCGGAAGGTGCGTGCGTTGGGTGGGCGCGTCGTCTGGATCACGGACCGCGACACGTCGGTGGACTACGCGACGCGCGCCAACCTGGAGAAGGATAGCCTCTGGAGCGACACGGATCTCTTGTGCGCCAAGACCCTCGACCCGAACCCCGCCACGAAGCGCAGCCGCCGCGTGGAGCTGCGTTCCGGAACCGGTCGCTGCAGCTGGAAGGGTACGCCGATCACCGTGCTCGCCTACGTCGGCGACCACATGGCCGATCTTCCCGATCCCGGTGAGGATGGCGGACCGAGCTTCGCCGCGAAAGCGTTCTTGCTCCCCGACCCCATGTACGGCGACTGGGCGCGGCGGGTGCCGAATCAGGATGTGGGCTGGAAACACTAGGGCGGGCGTGGGCGGGCGTGGGCGGGCGTGAGCCCGGCCCGCCCGTGCCCGCCTGTGCCCGCCTGTGCCCGCCTATTTCTTCGCCAACTGCCTCAGCACGTACTGCAGAATCCCGCCGTGGTGGTAGTACTCGATCTCGATCGGCGTATCGAGCCGGACCCTCGCGTCGAAGGTGATCGGCTTGGCGTCGCCCTTGGCGGTGACCTTCACCGTCCCACCCGGCTCGAGACGCTTGGCGATCCCGGTGATCGCAATCGTCTCATCGCCCTTGAGCCCGAGGCTCGCGGCGTCCTGGCCTTCCGGGAACTGGAGCGGCAGCACGCCCATCCCGATCAGATTGCTCCGGTGGATACGCTCGTAGCTCTTGGCGATCACCGCCTTGACGCCGAGGAGCGCGGTGCCCTTCGCCGCCCAGTCGCGTGAGCTTCCGGTGCCGTACTCGGCGCCGGCGAGGACGACGAGCGGCGTCCCGTCGGCGATGTAGCGCATCGCGGCGTCGTAGATGCTCGTGACGTCGCCCGAGGGGAAATGCTTGGTCCAGTTCCCCTCTTTGCCTTCCACGAGCTTGTTCTTGATGCGGATGTTACCGAACGTGCCGCGCATCATGACTTCGTGCTGACCGCGGCGCGAGCCGAAGGTATTGAAGTCCACCGGCTTCACGCCGTGCTCCATGAGCCACTTCCCGGCCGGGCTGTCCTTGGGGATCGCGCCGGCGGGGGAGATGTGGTCGGTGGTCACCGAATCGCCCAGCCACGCGAGCACCCGCGCATCCTCGACGTCGGCGAGGGCCGGCGGCTCGGGCTGGAGATCGGTAAAGAAGGGCGGGTTGGCGACGTACGTGGACTTCGGGTCCCACGCAAACCGTCCGCCCTCGGCACTGGGTACCGGAAGCTGCTTCCAGGCGTCCGTGCCGTCGAAGACCGAGGCGTACTCTTTCTCGAACATCTCGGGCTTGAGGGACGTGGCGACCGCGTCGCGAATCTCCTCGGGCGTCGGCCAGATGTCCTTGAGATACACCGGGTTGCCGTTCGGGTCGTTGCCGAGCGGCTCGTTCAACAGATCGATGTCCACCCGGCCGGCGAGCGCGTATGCCACGACGAGCATCGGCGAGGCCAGGTAGTTGGCCCGCACGTTCGGATGGATGCGCGCCTCGAAGTTCCGGTTGCCTGAGAGCACCGCCGCCGCCACGAGCCCGTGCTCGGTGATCGTCTCGGCGATCGGCTCGGCGAGGGGGCCGCTGTTCCCGATGCACGTCGTGCACCCGTAGCCCACCACGTGGAACCCGAGGGCCTCGAGATCGTCGAGGAGGCCGCTCGCGCGCAGGTAGTCCGTCACGACGCGGGAGCCCGGCGCCATGCTCGTCTTGACCCACGGCTGGCGGTCGAGCCCGCGCTGGACCGCCTTCCGGGCGACGAGGCCGGCACCGATCATCACGGACGGGTTGGACGTATTGGTGCAGCTCGTGACCGCGGCGATCACCACTGAGCCGTCATGCAGGTGGAAGCGGTCGCCGTCGTACTCGACCTCGGCCCTCACGGCGACGTCGTCCGCCACGGCCACGGCGGCGGCCGGTGACGCGCCACCTTCTCCCGCCCACCGTGCGCTCGCCTTCTCGGGCGCGGCACGCTTGTGGTTGGAGGGGATGAGGTTCGGGAGCACCTGCTTGAAGGCGGGCTTCATGTCCTTGAGCAGGATGCGATCCTGCGGCCGGCGCGGCCCCGCCAGCGACGGCTCCACCGTGGAGAGATCCAACTCGAGCAGGCTCGAGTACTCGGGATCGGAGACGTCCTTGGTGTGGAAGAGATGCTGTTCCTTGCAGTACCGCTCGACGCGCTCGATCTGCGCCTTGGGCCGTCCCGTCCGCTCCAGGTACGTGAGCGTCTGCGCATCCACCGGGAAGAAGCCGATGGTCGCGCCGTATTCGGGCGACATGTTCGAGATCGTCGCGCGATCGGCGAGGCCGAGCGTGGGAAGTCCCGGGCCATAAAACTCCACGAACTTGTTCACCACCCCGTGTTTCCGGAGCATCTGCGTCACGACGAGCACGAGGTCCGTGGCTGTCGAGCCGTTCGGCAGCTCGCCGGTGAGCTTCATCCCCACCACCTCGGGCAACTGCATGAAGTACGGCTGGCCGAGCATCACCGCCTCGGCCTCGATTCCGCCGACCCCCCAGCCGACCACGCCCAGGCCGTTGATCATCGTCGTATGCGAGTCGGTGCCGACGAGCGTATCCGGGAAGGCCACCGTCGTCCCGTTCTGCTCGACGAGCCGGACGACGTCACCCAGGTACTCCAGATTCACCTGGTGGACGATCCCCGTGCCGGGCGGCACGACGCGGAAGCCGTCGAACGCCTGCTGTGCCCACCGCAGGAGCTGGTAGCGCTCGCCGTTCCGCTCCATCTCGCGCTCGACATTGAGCTCGAACGCGCGGGTCGTCCCGAAGAAATCCACCTGCACCGAGTGGTCGATCACGAGGTCGGTGCGGACCAGCGGGTTGATCTGCGTGGCCTTCCCGCCGAGCGCGACGATCGCGTCGCGCATCGCGGCGAGGTCCACGACCGCCGGCACGCCCGTGAAGTCCTGAAGGATCACTCGGCCCGGCATGAACGGCACTTCCAGACTCTTGTCGGGCTTCGGGCGCCATCCCGCCACGGCACGGACGTGGTCCTCGCCGACCAGCCCGCTGCCGGCGTGTCGGAGCACGTTCTCGAGCAGGACACGAATGGAGAAGGGGAGCCGATCCAAATCCACGATGCCCGCCTTGGCGAGTGCATCGAGCCGGTAGATGGTCGTCTCACCCTCGGAGAGCTTGAGCGTTGCGCGTGCGTCGAAGAGGTGTTTGGTAGGCATACATACAATTTAATAGGCGGGCGTAGGCGG
>DATFMZ010000234.1:0-5496 GCA_035266665.1 Gemmatimonadales bacterium
CCGCACGGCGTGGACGTCACGCCCGACGGCAAGTATCTGGCGGTCTCGGGCAAGCTCGACACGCACGAGACGGTCTACTCCTGGGCGAAGATCAAGCAGGCGATCGACACGAAGAACTTCGAGGGCAAAGATCCCTACGGCGTGCCGATCATCGGCTTCCGGACGGCGTTGCACGGTCAGGTCGAGCTCGGGCTCGGTCCCCTGCACACGCAGTGGGACGATCAGGGCAACGGCTACACCTCGCTCTTCATCGAGTCGAAGATCGCGAAGTGGTCCCTCAAGGACATGAAGCTCCTCGAGAAGATCCCGGTGCACTACAACATCGGGCACCTCGCGACCCCCGAAGGCGACACCGAGCACCCGAAGGGACACTACGTGATCGCGCTCGACAAGTGGTCCATCGACCGCTTCAACGACGTGGGCCCCTTGATGCCGCAGAACATGCAGCTGATCGACGTCACGACGCCCAAGATGCAGCTGCTCTACGATTTGCCGATCGGCCTCGGCGAGCCGCACTACGCGCAGATCATCAGCGCCGACAAGCTCAATGCACAGCAGATGTACACCCCGGTGGGCGAGAACCAGGTGACCCACCAGCCGGATCCCGATGCGGTCCAGTCCGAGAAGGACGCGCGGGTCGAGCGGCACGGACACACGGTGGACGTCTACATGACCGCCGTCCGGAGCCACTTCACCCCGGATCGCGTCGAAGTGCAACACGGCGACACGGTGCACTTCCACATCACGAACCTGGAGCAGACGCCCGATGCGACGCACGGCTTCGGCCTCGGCCGGTACGACGTCAACCTGAGTCTCGAGCCCGGCAAGACCGCCGACGTCACGATCGTGGCGGACAAGACCGGCGTCTTCCCGTACTACTGCACCGAGTTCTGCTCGGCCCTACATCTCGAGATGATGGGCTACCTGCTCGTGAAGGGATGAGCGGACGATGATGGGCACGCATCGGATGGTGGCACTGGGGATGGCGGCCATGTTGAGCGTGGTCGCCGCGCGTCCGCGGACGCGCAACGATGCCGTGCCCACGGCGGGTGCCGGTACGCCGGCACCCGCCACCCGCTGCCCGGCCGGCGGACTGGTCGTACCGGCGGGCGCGGCACTCCAGGCCGTGCTCGACGGCAGCACGCCCGGCACCGTCCTCTGCCTCTCGCCCGGACGGTACGATGGCCCGGTCGAGATCCACACGCGTCTCACCCTCATCGGACCGGCCGATGCCGTGCTCCACTCCAACGGCACCGGCACCACCCTGCGGGTCCTCGCCGACAGCGCCGAGGTCCGTGGCTTCACCGTGGACGGGAGCGGCCGCCGCTACGACAAGATGGATGCGGCCGTCTACCTCCGTGGCGACGGGACCCAGGCGCTCGGCCTCACCGTGCGGAACGCCCTCTTCGGGATCGTCGCCGAACAGTCCAACGGCGTCACGATCGCGGACAACCACATCGCGGGCCTCGCCGAGCTCCCCGTGGGCATTCGCGGCGACGGGATCCGGCTCTGGGAGGTGCGCCGTTCCAGCGTGGCGCGCAACCGGCTCACCGACTCGCGGGACATCGTCGTCTGGTATTCGCCCAACAATCGGATCGTCGGCAACACCGTGGTGGGCAGCCGCTACGCCACCCACTTCATGTACTCCGACGATTGCCTGGTCGAGGGCGCCGACTATCGCGGCAACATCGTGGGCGTCTTCGTCATGTACTCGCGCGGGATCACGTTGCGCGCCGACACGATCGCGAACAACACCTTCGCCGACGGGTTGGGGTTGGGCGTCAAAGAGTCCGGCAACCTCACGGTCGAAGACAGTCATTTCATCAACGACCGCGACTGCCTCTACCTCGACACGTCGCCCTTCCGGGAAGGCGACACGGTCCTCGTCCGCGGGAACACCTTCGCGGGCTGCAACGCGGCCGTCACGTTCCACAGCAGCGAGCAGAACAACGCCTTCCGCGACAACACCTTCTACGGGAACCAGACGCAGGTGGCGGTCGAGGGACGCGGCACGGCACAGGACGTCGTGTGGCACGGCAACTACTTCGACGATTACACGGGCTACGACCTGAACGGCGACGGTACGGGCGACGTGCCCTACGAGCTGCGCGATTTCTCCGAGCGACTCGTGAGCAATCACCCACAGCTCGCCTTCTTCCGTGGCAGCGTCGTCTTCGCGGTGCTCGACGCCACCGCCCACGTCTTCCCGTTGCTCCAACCCGAGACCCTGCTGACCGATCCGGCGCCGCGCATGGCGCCGGCGGGCACTGACTGCATAGCAGCGAGTGACAACCGATGCGCATCGAACTGAACGACCTGACGAAGCGATTCGGCGCCGTCCAGGCGCTCGCCGGCGTGACGCTGGACGTCGCATCGGGCGAGCGCGTGGCGCTCGTGGGCCCCAACGGCTCGGGCAAGTCCACACTGCTTCGGGCGGTGATGGGCATGCTCCGATGTGAGGGCACGGTTCGTCTCGACGGCCGCGATCCCTTCGAACATCTCACGCGTCTGGCCTCGCACGTCGCCTACGTGCCGCAGATCGCCCCGCGCCTCGGCGCTACCGTCGGCGAAGTCGCCCGCGCGGTCGCCGCGGTGCGTGGTCTCGACCTCCGGGCGATTCGGGACACCGCCCACGAGATCCGGCTCGATCTCGACGCGCTCCAACGCCGGCCCGTACGGGCGCTCTCCGGCGGCATGAAGCAGAAGCTGCTCATCGCGCTGGCGTTGGCCGCGCCGGTGTCGCTGCTCATCATGGACGAGCCCACCGCGAGCCTCGACGGCGATGCCCGCGAGGCGTTCTTCCGGCTCTTCGCGGAACGTGCGGCGGGTGCGACGCTGCTCCTGAGCTCGCACCGGCTCGACGAAGTACGCCGTCTGGTGCACCGCGTGGTGGTGCTGGAAGGCGGGCGGACCATCCGCGACACCCCGGTTGATGCGCCGGAGGTGACCGAGTGCCTGGAATGGCGGTGGGCGTCATGACCGCGGTCGCGATCCCCACACGCGTCGCCGCACTCGCCCGGCTCGAGCTGGGGGACGTGCTGCGCTCGCGCTGGCTCATCTTCTGCGGCGCACTGTATGCGGCACTCGCCGCGCTGTTCATCGGCATCGGGCTGCACGAATCCGCCGTCATGGGCTTCACGGGAATGGCGCGGGTCCTGCTCTCGTTGACCCACGCGCTGGTCGTCCTGCTGCCCTTGCTCGCGCTCACCGGCACGGGGCTGGTGGTGGCCCGCGCGCGCGGCGACGGGACGCTGGAGCTGCTCTTCAGCCAGCCGATCACGCGGGACGAGTACTTCAGCGCGGTGACGCTGGTGCGCTTCGGGGCGCTCTTCGCCCCGCTCCTCGTGCTCATGCCGGGTCTCGCCGTCTTCGGCGCGCTCGCGTTTCACCAGGCCGTGCCGTGGGGTTTCCTCGCGCGGGCGATCGTCGTGAGCGCGGCCTTGCTCTGGAGCTTCACGGGACTGGGCCTCGCGGTGTCGGTGCGCGTGCGCGAGCTCGATCGCGTGATGATGTACCTGCTCGTGATCTGGGTGCTGAGCGTGGCGCTGCTCGATCTCGGATTGGTGGGGCTCATGCTCCAGTGGCAGCTCCCCGCCCCGGTGGTGTTCACGCTCGCGGGCCTCAATCCGGTGGAGACGGCACGCCTCGCGTTGCTCTCGGGCGCGGAACCGTCACTCGGCACGCTGGGGCCGGTGGGATTCTTCCTGCACCGGACGCTCGGTGCGACGTGGCTCTTCGTGGCCGGCGTGACCTGGCCGCTCGCCGTCGGCACGTTCGGATGGCTGGCCGCCAGGCGGCGGCTCCGCGCCGGCGACCTGATATGAGAGACAACGGGGCTCCCGCACGGCGAGCCCCTGGAGGGATATGACGATGCGATTGGAGTCGAAGATCCGTCCGCTCGTGGACCGCTTCGAGACGTTCCTGGACGAGCCGATCCGCTTTCGGAGCCGAATCCTCTTGGTACTCCTGGTGATCCCGCTCGCGCTGACGTTTACGCAGCCCCTCTGGCGCATCAGCATGGAGGCGCCGCAGTACCCGCACGGCCTCTACATGGACGTCTATGCGTACAAGCTGGGCGGCGGGAACAACGGCCACGACATCCAGGAGATCAACGAGCTCAACCACTACATCGGGATGCACAAGATCGAGCGCAGCGCCTTCGCCGATCTCGACTGGATTCCGTTCGCGTTGGGGATCCTCGCCATTCTCACCTTGCGGGCGGCGGCCATCGGCAAGGTGCGCTCACTCATCGACCTGAGCGTGCTCACCGCGTACGTCGGGGCGTTCTCGCTCGCGCGCTTCGTCTACAAGCTCTACGTCTTCGGCCACGACCTCGATCCGCACGCGCCGGTGACCATCAAGGGGTTCATGCCCGTGGTGATCGGCACCAAACAGGTGGCGAACTTCACGACACACTCGTGGCCGAACCTCGGCACGGCGTTCATGTCCGTCTTCGCCGTCGGCGTCCTGCTCATCGCGATCTGGCACTGCTGGGTGGGATACCGGGAAGCGTGGGGCGGCGGCGCGGCCCGACCGCTATCCCATCCGGAAGTGGAGCGGGTCCCGAAGGTTTTGTAGGGCGCGATAGTAGTACAGCGGTGTCGGTCGGCGACGCGTGAACCGGAGCCCTTGGAGGAACGCGAGCTCCTCCTCCGTCGCCGTGCCGCTCAACGCAGGGTCCGCCCGGAACGCGGCGAAGCCCGGCTCGGCGCCGGCCGACACGTCGGGTTCGGATTCGACGAACGCGAATCGCTTCACGTTGTCGGAAGTCACCTTGTGGTTCAAGACGATTTCGAGCTCGAAGGTGGCCAGGTCGATGGTCCACGACTCGACGAGCGGGCCCAGGAACGCGGCGCTGTTCTCGACCGACACCTGGAACAGATCGGTATCCAGAAACTCGAGGACGGCAACCCGCAGCTCCTCGTAGCTGCGATCGCTCAGGTGGGCGACCGTGCGGAGCCAGACCGGATTCTCCAGTTCGTTCTTGATCACCCGCTTGACGGTTTCCAGCAGCGTCTGCGTGACCAGCCGCTCGAGCTCCCCGAACGGCTGGCGCTCGAAGATCGCGCGCACGACGGGCTCCGCGGCGCGCTCGCAGCGCTGGAGGATCAGCTCGCGGACCTCTCGAAAGAGCGGCGTGGGCGCCTCCCCCACTTCCTTCTTCAATTGCTCCCTGCGCTGGAGGTCCGCCAGCCGCGCCAGCTCCCCGCTCGGGAGCTTCAGCACGCGGTCCATCTTGCGATAGATGTCCGTCCGGTTCGGCGCGGGCGGCGCCTTCTTCCGCGACAGCAGTTGGGAGACATAGGACTCGGTCACCCGGGCGGCGCGGGCGAGGTCGCGTTGCCCCAACCCGAGCTCCTCCAGCCGTTGACTGATCACGAACGCGACGTCCATGGACCCGCTCCTCTCCCGGTGTGCGTGAGGCCGCCACGCGAAGGCATACTGCGACCGCGCAGACTTGACAAAATTAGTAAAGTTCGGTACGCTTCGCAATAC
>DATFMZ010000235.1:0-3571 GCA_035266665.1 Gemmatimonadales bacterium
CGTACGGCCGCGTGGCGCGCAGTAACACCGATACGGTGATCGGGAGCGATCGGTTCGTGGTGGCGTGGGATCTCGATGCCGCACGCCCGCGCCGCCCCGCGGTCCCACGGGGCACCCCGATCGTGGATCCGGACACGACGCGCCTCCCCACCGGCTCACCGGTGCTCGTCGCGGCCCCCGCGGACATCCAGACGCTCAAACGCCGGCGGCCGACGCTCGCCAAGGCGTGGCGCGCCACGACGCGCCGCGCCTTCGAGCACTACCTCGCGCGCGGGTATCGTGTCACCGGATTCGTGCCGACCATGGCGCACGGCGGCGCCTACGTGATCGAGCGCGACCGTGCTTGAAATCGCGCGCATCGTGCTCCGCGAGATTCGCCTGCCCCTCAACGAGCCGTTCGTCATCTCGTCAGGTGTCACCACCGAGCGCCGCGTTCTCCTCGTCGAGGCCGTCTCGGCCGACGGGATCACCGCCTGGGGCGAATGCGTGGCGGGCGAGCGTCCCAACTACGCACCCGAGACGATCGAGACCGCGCGCCTCGCCATCACCGCATGGCTCGCTCCCAAACTGCTGCACCACCCCCTCGAGCACGCGGCCGCGGTGTATCCGCTGCTCGACGACGGGGTGCGTGGGCACTACATGGCCAAGGCGGCCCTCGAGATGACGGCCTGGGCACTCGAGGCCGAGCGTGCCGGCGTCCCGCTCGCGGCCCTGCTCGGAGGTACCCGAGAGGCCATCCCCATCGGCATTTCGCTCGGCATCGCGGCCTCGCCGGAGGCGATCGCGACCAAAGCCGCGGCCATGCGCGCCGCGGGCTACCGGCGCATCAAGCTCAAGATCAAACCCGGCGCGGACGTCGCCTTCGTACGCGCGGCACGCGAGGCGCTCGGCCCGGACGTACCGCTCTCGGTGGATGCCAACGCCGCGTACACGCTCGCGGACGCCGCGCATCTCGCCGAGCTCGACGCCTTCGGCTTACTCATGATCGAGCAGCCGCTCGCCCCGGACGATCTCCGCCGCCACGCCGAACTGCAGCGCCGGCTCGAGACGCCGCTCTGTCTCGACGAGTCGATCGTCGGCCCCGCGCAGGTCGAGGACATGCTCGCACTCGGAAGTGGCCGGATCGTCAACATCAAGCCGGGCCGGGTGGGCGGCTTCGCGCGTGCGCTCGCGATTCACGATCTCTGCCGGGCCCACGAGATCCCCGTCTGGTGCGGGGGCATGCTGGAGAGCGGCATCGGCCGCGCGCACAACGTCGCGCTCGCCTCGCTGCCGGGATTCACGCTTCCCGGCGACGTGAGCCCCAGTGCACGCTACTGGGCGCGGGATGTCGTCGCACCCGAGTGGACGATGGACGCGCGGGGGATGATGCACGTGCCACGTGAGCGCTCCGGCCTCGGCGTGAGCGTGGATCGGGACCGCATCGACGACCTCACCGTGCGCCTCGAGGAGGTGCGGGCATGACGCACCGGGCCCTCGTCGACCCCGCGATCTTCACGCGGCTCGTCGCGCTACGTCACGCCCTGCACCGCGAGCCGGAGCTGGCCTTCCACGAAGAGCGCACCGCGGCGCGTCTCACCGACGCCCTGGGCGAAGTCCCCGGTGTTCGCTGTGAGCGGGTGGCGCGGACGGGGGTCGTCGCGCGGATCCCGGGACGCGGCAGGGGCCCCGCCGTCGCCGTGCGTGGGGACATCGACGCCCTGCCCATCCAGGAGGAAACGGGCGCCCCCTTCGCCTCCGTGCACGAGGGCGTGATGCACGCCTGCGGACACGACGTCCACGCCGCCTGGACCGTGGGCGCGGCCCACCTGCTCGCGGCGCGGCCGGCGGCGGGCGACGTCGTGATCCTCCTCCAGCCCGCCGAGGAGATCGGCGGCGGGGCGCCCGAGGTCCTGCGTGCGGGCGTGCTCGACGAGGTCGCCGCCATCGTCGGTGGTCACGTGGACATGCGGTTCGACGTCGGCGAGGTGGTGGCACAGACGGGCCCCGTCAACGGCTCGACGGACGAGTTCACGATCGACGTCGTCGGGCGTGGCGGACATGCCGCGCGCCCGCACGACGCACGCGACCCGATCGTTGCCGCCGCGGCGATCGTGACCGCGCTCCAGACGATCGTCGCGCGGGAGCTGGCGCCCGGTGAGCCCGGCGTCGTCACGGTCGGTGTCGTCCGCGCGGGCAGCGCGCCCAACGTGATTCCCGAGCGCGCACGCCTCGAGGGCACGGTCCGCGCCACGCGCCCGGCGACGCGCGAGAAGCTGATCGCGCGCGTCCGGGCGATCGCCGAGTTCACCGCGCGGGCACACGGCGTGACGGCCGACGTCACGATCGTGCCGGGCACGCCACCCATCGTGAACCTCGAGGAACCCATCGGCTGGGCGCGCGCCGCGATCACCGACCTGCTCGGTGCGGGCGCGCTTCGCACGCTCCCCGAACCCAACCTGGGCGGCGAGGACTTCGCCTGGTACCTGGAGCGGATTCCGGGATGTTTCCTGCGGTTCGGGGCGAGGGCGCCGGGCGGCGAGGCCATTCCGGCACACACCTCCCGATTTCTGCCCGATGACGGCACGATCGCCGTGGGAGCGGCCGTGCTGGCCGAGACCGCCCGTCGCGCCACGGAGGCCCTGGGCAATAGGTAGGAACGCCCGCCGGCCTCGGGGGGAGGGGGATGTGGAGGGTGGGGGTGGGCTTGCCAATCCGGGCGCGACGTGACACCCTTGCTGCAACCCCAATCCATCCTTCCGACTCGGAGATCGATCCATGAACCCCATCCGCCTGAGCGGCATGGCCGCCCTCCTGCTACCCGCGATGCTCGCCGCGCAAGCGCCCGCCAACCCGGCGTCGGACGCCATGCGCATGATCGCGGGACGCTTCAGCAAGAACCTCATGGCCGCGGCCGACCAGGTGCCCGCCGCGAAGCTCTCGTACAAGCCGACCAAAGCGCAGATGACGTTCGGGCACATCTGGGCCCACCTGACCGAGGGGAACTACGGGTTCTGCTCGGCCATCGGCGGGGTTGCGGCGCCCAAGGTCGACGTGCCCAAGCCCACGGCCTCGAAGGACGCCCTGGTCTCGGCGCTCAACGCGTCGTTCGCGTTCTGTCACGATGCGCTCGCCAAGGCCACCGACGCGGGGCTCGGCGAGCAGGTGGACATGGGATTCATGAATGGAACGCGCGCCCTCGCCGAGTTCATCTACATCGATGATCTCTCGGATCACTACAGCCAGGTGGCCAACTACATGCGGCTGAACGGGATGCTCCCGCCGACCGCGCAGAAGCGCTCCATGTAGGCGGCACCGTCCGGAATGCGCAGAGGGCCGGGAGTCTCGCTCCCGGCCCTCTTGTCATTCGCCCGTGGGAGGCTGCGGCGCCTCACCCGCCCGTTCCCAGCGTCGCACGAGCCACGCCCATCCCCAGACGCCGACGATCGCCCCGAGCAGCGCGCCGCCACCCACCCAGGACACCCCGCGCATCAGGGACTCCGCGCCCCGTCCGAGCAGCGCGCCGATCCAGGCCGTGAAAACCGAAACTGCCCACGCCACGAATGGCGTGAGCAGCCAGAGCACGATACGG
>DATFMZ010000236.1:0-2968 GCA_035266665.1 Gemmatimonadales bacterium
CTGCACCTCACCGCGCAGGTAGGTTCGGAGGTGCTGGATCTCGTAGAAGAACGGCTGCTGGTTCGTGACGTTGGCCGGGTCGTACGTGGTGGTGTTGCCGATCCCGAAGTAGTTCTGCCGGTTCGCGCGGGCGGCGCGGAAGGTGAGTCGGAACCGCCAGTCGCGCACGAAGCTCGGCGCGAACGCATCGAACTGAATCCACCGGCTTCCCGAGGCCGACGCCTGTCCGTCGAGCACGAGCGCCATGCGATACGGCGAGGGGTTCGGGTAGTCCTCGTAGCGGAGCGGCAGCACGATCGTGTAGTACCCGCCGGCGGTGAACCCTTCGCGGCTCGTCCAGAAGATCTTCGGATACCACGTATCCACGATGTAGGAGCCGGGCGGGAAGATACTCGGCAGCTGCGCCGCCGCCGGAGCGGCCGCGGCGACGAGCACGAAGGCGGCGATGGCGACGGCGCGGCGGATCACTGCTCGTCGAACAGCGTCGCGGTGTGGAGTAGCTTGGCTTCCTCTCCGTCCCACACCGCGTAGGTGGACGGATAGAGGGATGCGGCGCCGTACTCCCCCTGCTTGTTCACCGCGTAGAAGTCGAGCTGGAATTTCGGGCGGCCGCGCTCGTTCATCAGGTCGGCTTCGGTGGTGGTGAGCACGCGCTTGAGCGTCGCGAGGCAGGCGTCCGTGGGTTTCATGCCGCGCCGCATGTTCTCGACCGTGAAGAAGCCGCCGCACACCTTGATGTTGGCCTCGCCCAGCCCCGTCGAACCCGCCGCGCCCACGTCGTTGTCGGTGTACTGACCGGCGCCGACGATCGCCGAATCCCCGACGCGGCCCGGCACCTTGAAGGCGACGCCCGCGGTGGTCGTGACCGACGAGATCTCGCCTTTCGTGTTCACGACGTTGCAATTGATGGTGCCGTGGCGGACCTTGGGGACGATCACCGTATCGTCGGAGATGTTGCGCCAGTCGTCGGTGGAGCTGCGGTTCGCGCGCCAGTGGAGCCAGATCTCGCGGGCCTCGTCCGTCAGCATGTTTGCCTTCTCGAACCCCATCGAGAGCGCGAAGCGCTTGGCGCCCTCGCCCACGAGCATGATGTGGTCGGTGTAGAGCATGACGTACTTGGCCACCACGCTCGCGAGCATGATGTCCTCGAGGGCGCCGACGGCTCCGGCCCGGTGGGTGGGACCGTGCATGCACGACGCGTCGAGCTGGACCACGCCGTCTTCATTCGGGAGGCCGCCGTATCCCACCGAATGATCCTTCGGATCCAGCTCCTGGATCTTCACCCCTTCGATCGCGGCATCGAGCGTGTCCATCCCCTGACCGAGGAGCTCTCCCGTACGTGCCACGGCACGGAGGCCGTTCCCCGAGGCGATGGCGACGTTCTTCGAGGGCGGGCGGACGTGTACGGCAGGCGCGTCGGTGACGCGTGACGGAACGCCGAGGACCGCCCCGGCGGCGAGACCGGATGCGGCACCAAGGAACTCGCGGCGCGAGACATCAGACACGGAGTACCCTCCTCGTCAGACGGGCGTGTGGCGGGACTCGCTAATTAACCGGGACCGCCCGAGTGGTGTCAACTTGATTCCGCTCTGGGCGGGCCATAGGTTCCCGCACCGATCCTCGCCGGCCGCCACGTGCCATCCTGAGGCCATGCTCTCGATCGTCCTCCCCGTCCATAACGAGCGCGACAGTCTCGAGCCCCTGCTCGCCGAGATCGAGGCGGTCTTTGCCGACCGGCCGCACGAGATCGTCGCCGTGGACGACGGCTCCACCGACGGCTCGCTCGACGCCCTGCGCGCGCTGCGCGCGGCGCACCCCGCGCTCCGTCTCGTGGCCCTGCGGCGACGCTCGGGCCAGAGTGCCGCGCTCCTCGCCGGCTTCGAGGCGGCGCGGGGGGAGATCGTGGTGATGCTCGATGCCGACGGCCAGAACGATCCGGCGGACGCCCCCCGGCTGCTGAATGCCCTCGAGGCGTGCTCCCGGTGCGCTGCCGTGGTGGGCTACCGGACCGGACGGCGGGATTCCCCCTGGAAGCTGTTGCAGAGCCGGATCGCGAATAGCTTTCGCAACTGGCTCACCGGAGACCGGATCCGGGATACCGGGTGCGGCCTCAAGGTGATGCGCCGGGCGGCCGTGCTGCGGCTGCCGCGGTTCGTCGGGATGCATCGGTTCTTCCCGACGCTCCTCCGGATGGGAGGCGACACGGTGCTCGAGCTGCCGGTCTCCCAGCGACCGCGGCGCTACGGCACGAGCAAGTACGGGATGTGGAATCGGGCGTTCCGCGGGCTTCGGGACGCGTTCGGCGTGCGCTGGCTCAAGGCGCGTGCGCTGCACTACGAGATCAGGGAGGACATCGGCTGACATGCCGCGACGGCCACGGCTCGATCCCAGCGTCTTCAATCTGCCCGTCGGCAAGATGCGCGAGGGGTACTACACCGACAAATACTTCGTGCGCGCCCAAGAAGTGCTGCGCGCGGACGATCACCACCCCCGCGTGCTGATGCAGGTCTTCGGGAAATCCGACGCGTATCTCGGCGGGATCGACGAAGCGATCGCCATCCTCAAGCTCTGCGCCACGCCGTGGGACGACCTCGTGGTCCACGCGCTCTACGACGGCGATAAGATCGAGACCTGGGAGACGGTGCTCACCATCGAGGGGCCGTACGACGCCTTCGCCCATCTGGAGACGCTGTACCTCGGCGTGCTCGCGCGGCGCACGCGGGTCGGCACGAACACCCGGCACGTGGTGGACGCCGCACACCCCAAGGACGTGATGTTCTTCCCGGCGCGCCACGATCACTGGCTGGTGCAGACCGGTGACGGCTACGCCGCGCACATCGCCGGCGCGATCGGCGTTTCCACCGACGCGCAGGCCTCCTGGTGGGGCAGCGAAGGCGTGGGCACGGTGCCGCACGCGATGATCGCCGCCTACGGCGGCGACACCGTGCTCGCATCGAAGAAGTTCGCC
>DATFMZ010000237.1:0-4712 GCA_035266665.1 Gemmatimonadales bacterium
ACCTCGACCCGCTTCTCACGCGGGAGATCGACGCCTGCGATACGTGCCATGTCAGCCCTGCCGCTGCTTGTGCTTGGGGTTCCGCTTGCAGATGACGAGCGTCACGCCGCGGCGCCGTACGACTTTGCAGTGCTCGCAGATGGGCTTCACACTCGAGCGAACTTTCAAAGGTGCACTCCGTCCTTGGATTCCGAGCCAGACTGCGGAATATAGACGGGGCCTAAACGCACCGCAAGTGAAGGGTTACGGTGTCACACGGAGCTCGACCAGGTGCCATTCCCCGCCGGTCAGGACAAACCCGAAGAAGAGCGTGTCCTCCTCCGTGTCGGAGGTTCCGGAGACCGCGTGGTGCCGGTCGAGCTCGGCGTACGCGTGGGTGGAATCGCCGCGCCGGATCTCCCGGAGCTCCAGGCCGGTCTCCTGGGCGGGCGCGAGATAGCGCTCCAGCAGGCGGGCGGCCTGGCCCGGCCGCAGGGCGCCCGCCACTTCCACCCCCGGCAGCTGCAAACGGATCGTGTCGCTCGTCTCGAGGAGCGCGTCGACATCGTGCTGCAACCAGGCCCGGCGGGCCTGCTCGACCGCCCGGTTCAGGGAACTTTGGGCCCGCAAACAGCCGGGCACCCCCACCAGGAGGGCGCCCAACCCGAGCACCATGACGGTCAACCCACCGCGTCGCATACGCCCTGGTACACCCGAAGGGGATCATCGGATCGCGTGATCGGCCGGCCGATCACCAGGTGCGTGGCGCCGGCGGCGACGGCCTCCTCGGGCGTGGCCGTCCGGCGCTGGTCGTCGGAGGCGCTCGCGGCGGGACGAATCCCGGGCACCACGAGCAGTGCGTCGGGCCAGGCGTTCCGAATCCCGCGGACCTCGGCCGGTGAGGCCACCATGCCGTCGACACCCGCCCGCCGGGCGATCGCCGCGAGCCGCTGTACTTCGTCCGCGATGACCACGTCCCGTCCGACCGTCGCCGCGTAGCTCGTCGCATCGTGCGAGGTGAGCACGGAGACCGCCACGAGATGGAGTCTCCCCGCCGCCGCCTCGCGGGCCGCGGCGAGCATCTCCTCGCCCCCCAGGGCGTGGACCGTGGCGAGCTGGACGCCGAGCCCCACCGCCGCCCGCACCGCTCCCGCCACCTGGTGAGGGATGTCGTGCCACTTGAGGTCGAGAAAGACCGAGAGCCCCCGCTCCGCCAACTGCTCGAGCAGCTCCGTGCCGGCCGAGAGCAGCAGGGTCGGGCCGACCTTCACCCACCGCAGCCCGGGCAGCCGGTCCACCAGCTCGAGCGCGTCGGGCCCATGCTCGTGATCGAGCGCGACGACGATCTCAGCCATCGCTCACCCTCGAGCCGTCCGCCGCGAGCGTGCGCGCGATCCGCTCCGGGACGCGGGGATCGGCGAGCCCCGACGTCCCGATCGCCACGAGGCTCGCGCCGGCCGCGAGGTACTGGCGAGCGTCGTCGACCGAGCGTATGCCACCCACACCGATCACCGGGAGGCCCGTGGCCACGCGTACCCGTCGCGTCGCCAGAACCCCGACGGGCAAGAGCGCCGGGCCGCTCACCCCACCCTGTCCCGCGCCGAGCCGTGCGGCCCGCGGCGCCGCGTCGCGGTAGAGGAACCCCGGTAGCGTGTTCACCACCGAGATCGCGGCAGCCCCCGCGCGGGCGGCCACCGCGGCCGTCCGCCCCATGTCGGGCAGGGTCGGCGCGAGCTTTGCGACGAGCGGCTTCCGCGTCGCGTCGGCACAGCGTGTGACGAGCTCGTGCAAGACCGTGTCATCCGCACCGAAATGCTCGCCGCCACGCGCTGTATTGGGGCACGACAGGTTGAGCTCGAAGGCGACGACGACCGCATACGTCTCCAGCCGACGGACCACCGCCGCGTAGTCCTGCATGGTGTTCCCCACGACGCTCACGAGGACTCGTGCGCGCGTGAGGTGCGCGGCGAGCCAGGGGAGCTCTCCCTCGGCCACGGCCTCGACGCCGGGGTTGGCGAGTCCCACCGAGTTGAGCATGCCTCCCGAAAATTCCGCCACCCGAGGTGCGGGATTTCCCGAGCGCGGCTCGACGCTCACCGACTTCGTGATCACGCCGCCCAGCGCCTCCAGATCCACGACGGCCGCGAGCTCCCGGCCGAAGCCGGCGGTGCCGGAAGCGAGAAGAACGGGATTCTGAAAGGTGGTGCCGAGAAGATCGATCACGCGCCCGGCGCTCACCGGTTCAACGTCGTGTCGTGGAGGATCGCCCGCGTCGGGTGCTCCTCACGCGCCCGGCGCGGCGAAACCTCACGCGCGTCGCTTGGCAGCGTCTTGCCCCCGCGCAGCGCGTGCGCGAGCGAGTCTTCCACCGCCGCATAGCGCGCCGCGCCCTCACCGTGCAGGGCGAGCGTATACACCGAGGCGGGATACTTCGCATTGAGCACCGTTGCCACGGATTCGGCGATCGCGGGCCGGAGTGCCGCGGCTGCGAGCAGCGCTTTCGGCGCGAGGAGGGAGGTGGGGCGTTCGCGCGCGAGCCAGAGGAAGAGGTTCCCCGCGAGCTTCGGGGCATGCAGCGAATCACGCATCACCTCCGTGGTCCGAAAGAGCCGGAGGGTGGCGTCGGGACTCGAATCGGCCATCGCACGCCGGATGCGTCCCAACGCACTGAGCGCCGGGTCCACGACCGCGCCGATGTCGGCGGAGATTTGGTTCTTCGCCTCGGTCAGCTCCTTTTGCAGCGCGTCCACCGAGTCCGCCGCCGTGGCACGACGCAAATGGACGATCGCGAGATACGCCTTCGCGTCATGTCCTTCGAGCGAATCCGGCGCCAGGTTGGTCGCCGCCTCGAAATCGGTCGCGGCCTTCGCCAGCTCTCCTCGGGCCACGCGCCGCTTGCCGTCGTCGAGACGCAGTCGGGCGCGCTCGCCACTGCTCAGATTCGATCGCTGCGCCAGGGTCGCGGCGATCGCCGACGCGGCATCCGGATTCGCGGCCGCGAGCGAATCGAGAAGCGACGCCCACGCCGCTTCGTCGAAGGGACCGGCAACTCGGGCCCGCAGCACCGCGGCTGCCGAGTCGACCAGACGGAGATGCAGGAGGGCCAGCGCGCGGGGAAAGGCGGCGGCGGGCAGCTTGGTCCGGTTCAGGTCCTCGAGTGCCGCCGTCGGGTTCCCGAGGGCGAGGCCGGCACGGCCTCGCGCCAGGAGCGCCTCGGAACGGATCGTCGCGTTCTTGCTCGCCACGAGCGGCGTCAGTGCCTGCCGCGCGGAGTCGGGCGAGTTCGTCTCGAGATAGCACTCGCCGAGCTGGAGCTGGGCCTTCTGCCGCAGCACCGGGTCGGGGCTCGAATCGACGGCCAGCGTGAGCGGGGCGATCGCCTGGAGGCACAGATCGGTGTGCGCGAGCGCCACGCCCTGAAGCAGGAGGGCGTCGTCGCGATACTTGCTCGTGGGATAGCGCGCGGTGACGGTCTCGGCCTTCACCGCCGCCTGCGCCCAATACGACTTGGCCTCGCCGGTCCGTCCCTTGCTCTCGGCCTTGCGCGCCTCTTTGGCGAGTTGATTCGCGTTGTAGAGACCGTTGTAGTAGGCGCAGCCGGCAAGCGCGCCGACGAGCGCGATCCATCGCAGCGTCCGCGTCACGGGCTCACTCCCGCCACCCCGGTCTTCACCTCGTACCGGTGCAGGTAGTTCACGATCGCGTTCGCGATGGCATCCGCGATCTTCGACTGACCGGCGTCCGAGCTGAGGAATCGGGCGTCGGATCGGTTCGTGGCGAATCCCGTCTCGACGAGCACCGACGGTCGCAACGCCTCGCGCAGCACCTCGAAGTTCGCCTGCGCGACGCCACGATTCGACCCGGGCGCCGCGTGCGACACGTCGAGCTGGACCGAGTTCGCGAGTGCCGCCGATTCCCGGAGGATCTCGTTCGTCTGGAGATCCTTGTAGATGAAGGTGAGCGGATCGCTGCCCTTGAGACTGGCACCCTGCTCGTAGCGGATCGCGCTGTTTTCCATCTTTGCCGCCCGGACCGCATTCGGCGTACGGCCGCGGCCGAAGAAATAGGTCTCGATGCCGTTCACGCCATGGTACCCCCTCGAGGGATCGAGCGAGTTCACGTGAATCGAGACGAACAGGTCGCATCTGCCGGTGCAGAACTTCGGCCGGTCGGCGAGGTCGATCAGCGTGTCGGTGGACCGCGTCATGATGACGCCGATCCCGCGCGCCTCGAGCGCGTCCCGCAGCTTCAAGCCGATGGCGAGCGTGATGTCCTTCTCCGTCACCCCGCGGGGGAAATAGACCCCGGGGTTGCCGGGGTCGACGCCGCCGTGCCCCGGATCCACCGTGACGACGTGGTGCTCATGCAGGCCCAGCCGCCGTTCTTCGGGCGACGGCGCGCGTGCGGGGGCCGCGGGTGCACGCACCACCGGGGTCATGCGCGCTTCCTCGAGCCGAGCGGCGAGCGGATCGTAGTGGTACGCCTCGCGGAAGATCCGCGGCACGTAACCGGTGATCCACTGCAAGGGCAAGAAGAGCGAATCTCGCTCCACGTACGCACCGCCGACGAGCGGCACGACATTCCCCTTGTATACGAACGCGGGCGCCTCGAGCAGGAACCGGAATGGCTGCCCGGCGAACTGCACGTCGGCCCATCCGGAGTCGATCGTCGCGGTAAACGGCAGCACGCTGCCGAGCGGCGCCGCGGGCACTGCGGGGTGCCCGTGCTCGAGG